>JAABSW010000021.1 GCA_011390155.1 Clostridiaceae bacterium | reverse complement strand
TTTGGGGCATCATCTGAATCATCCCTGCTGTTATCACATCCAGCAGCAACACCATAAACCCTTTGTCCACGTCCCTGATCTCGCCACTGCGTCCCCCTTCCTCCAAAATGGCCCAAAGAATCTGCAATGTGGTGTCCTTTTTATAGTGGGCAATGGATTGGATCAGGTACGGCATTTCATATATATCCTTAAAAAAGGCCGGCGAATAATCATTGGCTGATGCCTGTCCTTTTTCAAAATAGACCCGGAGCCGTTCAAAGGTATTGGGTTGCTGCCAGACCATTCTTTCAACGTCCTCGTTAAAATGCCGCACCATCTCAAGGCAGATTTCCCGGAACAGGTTCTCCTTTGAATGATACTGGTTATAGATGGTCATTTTGCTGATGCCTGCAGCAGCGGCAATTTCTTCCATGGTGACAGCCTTGTACCCTTTTTCCAGAAACAGCCGCTCTGCCTGTTCCATGAGGCGTTTATGCTTTAGTGCCTGTTGTTTACCCATGACAAACCTCCGTTATTATACTTTTATACTGATTTAGTATAATTGTTAATTTCATTATAAACGATTGCATGATTTTGTAAAGGTTAATCTTGCGTATGTTAGTCTTCATTCAATTAAATGGGTATACATAATAACATGTTACATTTGTTTTCCCGGGGAGGTGAATCATGATCGAAATGTGTTTATGAAGTGTCTATGCTGCCGTAACCTATATTACCGTAGATGGTAACCCAATTTTAAGGAGGGTCATATATGAATTATGAAAAACTGTACGTGGATGGACAATGGACAGACACTCATTCAAAGGAGTTCATTGATGTTGAAAACCCTGCAACTGAAGAAAAGTTCGCACAAGTGCCTGCTGGCGACAAAGAAGATGTTAACCAGGCGGTGGCGGCGGCTAAAAGGGCTTTTAAAGTGTGGCAAAGTACCTCTCTTCAGGAAAGACTTGCTTATTTATCCAAGGGCCTTGAAATCTTCCAGACTTTTCAGGATGAGTTGACTGAAATAGAAGTATCTGAACTGGGATCCCCCATGGGTCGAGCCAGAAAAGTTCACGTGGAGAGTCCCATGAAAAGTTTTGAAAAATTCATTAAAATTGCCCCTGATTTCTCCTTTGAGGAGGCATTGTCCAGGTCAACGGTTAGAAAAGAACCTGTTGGCGTTGTGGGCTGTCTCACCCCCTGGAACTATCCATTGGATCAGGTCATCAAAAAGGTGATTCCTGCTTTAATTTGTGGAAACACAGTGGTGTTAAAACCTTCTCAAAACACACCACTGTCTGTTTATTGGCTGGCAGAATCCTTTCACCAGGCACAACTGCCAAAGGGTGTTTTTAACCTGGTTACCGGAAGAGGCGCAGAGGTGGGAAATGTGTTGGCGTCTCACCCGGATGTGGATATGATTTCCTTTACAGGTTCAACAACAGGGGGAAAAGAAGTCGGCAAACTGGCCATGGAGACCGTGAAAAAAATCACCCTGGAACTGGGAGGCAAATCAGCTAATTTGGTTTTACATGGCGCTGACTATGAAATGGCTGTGACAAAAAGTCTAAACTCCACTTTTTACAATACAGGCCAAACCTGCGCTGCTTTATCGAGGCTGATCGTGCCAAAAGAAGATTTAGAGAAAATTGAAGCATTGATTGTGGATAAAACCCCACACTATAAGGTGGGTGATCCACGGGACGAAGGAACCGATATCGGCCCCCTGGCCAGTAAAAAACAATTTGATAAGGTAAAACATTATGTTGAAATGGGTGTTTCAGAAGGGGCCCAACTGCTGGTTGGGAAAATACCTGAAAAAGAATCTGCGGGTTATTTTGTTGACCCTGTTGTTTTTACAAAGGTCTCCAACGATATGACCATTGCACAGGATGAAATATTTGGCCCCGTACTGTGTGTCATCCCCTATGATGGCATTGATGAGGGCCTTCGAATCGCCAATGACAGCATGTATGGATTGTCAGGAGCTGTGTTTGGTCCCCAGGCAGAGGCTGAAAAAGCAGCGGCTGCCCTGCGAACCGGAAGCGTCTACGTTAATGACGGGAGAGGGGACCCCCTGGCGCCCTTTGGCGGGTACAAGCAATCAGGCATTGGTCGTGAAGGCGGCTTTTATGGACTTGAAGAATTTGTTGAAATAAAATCGTTTTACAACCAGTAGGTACAACTGGAATAAGCTACTCTGCTGGGTGATTTCACTACATGGTGAAGAAGAGTCTGATACGTTTTAACAACGCAGCAGACTCTTCTTTTGACTAAATCTTTTCCCTTGCAACATAATGGGTGTGAAGTAATTCATGGGCTTTTTCCCCATAGGGCTTCCCTAAAAACTCTTCATAGAGCCGGATGACTTCATGGTTTTCATGGGATTTTCGCTTTTTCTTCCCCTGGTCTTCCCGGTAAAGGGCTTCCTGACGTTTTTTGATAATACCCATGTTGCCATGGTGGTATGGTTGACCTCCGCCGCCAATGCATCCGCCGGGACATGCCATGATCTCGATGGCATGATAGTGGGATTTCCCGTCCCGAATGTCCTCCAGCATTTTTCTGGCATTTCCCAGTTCATGGGCAATACCGATTTTCAGGTCCATGTTTCCGATGGTGATTGTGGCTTCCCGAATGCCTTCCAGTCCTCTTAAGGTTTTATACTCCACTTCCTCAAGGGTTTCACCAGTGATCCATTCGTACGCCGTTCGAACAGCGGCCTCAATGACGCCACCGGTTGTACCGAATATGACAGAGGCTCCCGTGCTTTCACCCATCAGGGAGTCGAATGACTTGTCTTCCAGATTGGCAAAATCGATTCCTGCTTCCTTAATCATTTGAGCGAGTTCCCTGGTGGTGATGACAATGTCCACATTTGAATCTTCATCTTTTGTGAATTCAGGCCTTTTTGCTTCTGCTTTCTTCGCCAAACAAGGCATCACGGAAACAACGGAAATATCATGGGGATTCAGGTTTTTTTCCTTTGCATAATATGTTTTGGCAATAGCTCCGAACATTACCTGGGGTGATTTACAGGTTGAAGGAATGTCCAGCAAATCTGGAAACTGATGTTCAAAAAACTTTACCCATGCAGGGCAACAACTGGTCAGCATTGGTAATTTACCCTGGTGTTGGATGCGATGTACCAGCTCAGAAGCTTCTTCCATGATGGTAAGGTCTGCAGCGAAATCGGTATCGAAAACAGCATCAAACCCCATTCTTTTTAGTGCTGCAGCGATCTTGCCGGTTGATATTTCACCCGGCTCCATTCCAAACAACTCTCCAATGGCAACGCGAATGGCCGGTGCCACCTGCACCACCACATGCTTATTCTGATGACTCAATTCTCTCCAGACTAGTCTTGTGTTGTTGACCTCTGTCAGAGCCGCCGTGGGACAAACCGCCACGCATTGGCCACAAAATGTACAGGAAGTATCGGCCATGGGTAAATTGAAGGCAGGTCCGACAAAGGAATCAAATCCACGGCTGACCGCTGAAAGAATGCCACAGGTTTGCACCTCATTGCACATTGTTTCACAGCGACGACACATGACACATTTATTCGGGTCTTTCACCAGGGAATAACTGGATTGGTCTTTTTCATAATCCATCCTGATCCCTTCCCATTTTATATCCCTGACGCCCAACTCCTGGGACAGGCTCTGGAGATCACATTCCAGGTTTTTCGCACAGGTTAAACAGTCTTTCGGATGATTGGACAATAAGAGCTCCACCGACATACGGCGTGCTTTGATTGCCCTCAACGAATCAGTGGTAACAACCATGCCTTCTTTGACAAGTTCTGAGCACGACGGTACCAGCGTCTGTCGCCCTTTAACTTCAACCATACACACTCGACAGGAAGACACATTGTTGGTGATGCCGAATTCCTTGAGATCCATATGACATAATGTGGGCAGATGAACGCCACATTTTTTGGCTGCTTGTAACACTGTGGTGCCTTCAGGAACCTGTGTGTAGTACTCATTGATTTTAACATTAATCATTTCCATTGCATTCACCTCTCTATGGCTTGATAACTGCATCGAACTTACATGCACGGGCACAGACACCACAGGAAATACATTTCGCTGGGTCGATGACATGTATTTGTTTCACAGCCCCCTGGATGCAGTGTACCGGACAGGCCTTGGCACACAAGGTGCATCCGATGCATTTTTCCGGATCAATGCTGTATTTCGCCAAAGCCTTACATTCACCAGCCGTACAATATTTATGGAGCACATGATCTTCGTATTCGTTTCTGAAGTATTCCAGTGTGGATAAAACCGGGTTGGGTGCCGTCTGTCCCAAACCGCACAGAGCTGCATCTTTAATCATGGGGGCCAATTCTTCAAGGTGTGCCAGGTCTTCTTCCGTTCCTTTGCCTTTGGTTATATTATCAAGGATTTCGTACATTCTTTTGGTCCCGATCCTGCAGGGAGTGCATTTGCCGCATGACTCATCCTGGGTGAATCCCAGGTAGAATTTTGCAATGTTCACCATACAGGTCTCATCATCCATGACGATCATTCCCCCTGACCCCATCATGGAGCCAATGTTTTTTAACGATTCATAATCGATGGGGGTATCCAAATCGGCACTGGTGATGACACCCCCTGAGGGGCCACCGGTTTGAACTGCTTTAAATCCCTTGTTTCCAACAATGCCACCGCCGATATCAAAAATGATCTCACGGAGTGTTGTGCCCATGGGGACTTCAACCAATCCCACATTTTTGACATTTCCTGCAAGGGCAAACACCTTTGTTCCTTTGGAATTTTCTGTTCCGATGCCACTAAACCAATCTGCTCCTTTAAGGATGATTGGCGGAATGTTTGCAAATGTTTCCACGTTGTTGACAGTGGTTGGCTTTCCCAGGTAGCCGGATTCTGAAGGAAAAGGCGGCTTTCTCACCGGTTCTCCCCTGGAACCTTCAACAGATTGTATCAAAGCCGTTTCTTCACCACAAACGAAGGCACCTGCTCCCAACTTTACTTCTATGTCAAAACAAAACCCTGAATTGAAAATGTCTTTTCCCAGGAAACCCAGTTCCCTGGCCTGTCCAATGGCGGTTTGCAGCCGTTTAATCGCCAGGGGATATTCTGCCCTTATATAGACAATTCCTTTGTTGGAACCAGTGGCATAGGCCCCGATGGCCATGGCTTCAATCACTGAATGGGGATCGCCTTCCAGAATTGACCGATCCATGAAGGCGCCCGGATCTCCCTCATCGGCATTACAGATTATGTATTTTTCAGCGCCTGGTGACTTTAGGGTCAACTCCCACTTAAGCCCCGTGGGAAACCCACCGCCGCCACGTCCACGCAGACCGGCTTTTTTAATCACTTCAATGACTTGAAGGGGTGTCTGCTCCTGGAGAACCGTCGCCAGCGCTTCATAGCCCCTGAAGGCAATGTATTCGTAAACATCATCCGGATTAATCAATCCACAATTTCGCAAAGCAATCCGATACTGTTTTTGATAGAAGGACATCTGATGATGCTTGTCCAGTTTTTTATTGCTTTCAGGGTCCGTGTATAAAAGACGTGACACTGGACGTCCTTTTACAATGTGTTCATTCACGATTTCCGCAGCATCTTCTTTCTTTACCTTCACATAAAAAACGTTATCGGGGTGAATTTTAACAACAGGACCCTGCCCGCAGAACCCAAAACACCCTGTTCGAATGACATTCACTTCCTGGTCGTATTCGACTTTATCCAATTCGGCCTTTAAAGCGTCTATAATGTCTTCTGCTCCAGCAGAGATACACCCTGTACCTCCGCAGACCATGATATGACTTCTAACCCCATCCATATTACCCCTCCTTGACCATGTTTATGCCTTGTTATAGGTTTTGTTCAAAATTGCGCTGTCCAGGAACTTTTTTTCAATGATATGTTTTTGAATGATCTCACGGGCTCTTTTTTCGTCAACGTTCCCATAGATCATGGGTTCTTCACCTGGCATATTCACCTGAACGATAGGTTCTGAATGACAGTATCCAAGACATCCCACCTGTACCACCCGTATGTTTTCCAATGATTGTGCCTCGATCTCATCAAGCAATGCTGTTAAGGTTGCCCTGGCACCTGCCGCAATACCACAAGTTGCCATGCCGACCATCAATTCAATCATGGGTTCAGCATCTTCTCCACTTTCTCGCAGGTTTACTTTTTTCATCGCACTTTCTCTGATTTTGATCAATTCATCCAAAGATTTAATAGGCATATTTATCTACCTTTCTGTATTTTTCTAAAATTTCCCTCACACCATCCACCGTAACATGCCCGTAGATCTGATCATCAAATAAGACTACGGGTGCCAGTCCACAAGCGCCAATGCAACGCACATCCTTTAGGGTGAACATGCCATCTTTCGTTGTTTCGCCATTTCCAATCAACAATTCTTTTTCAAACTCCTCTAGAATTTTCTCTGCACCTGTCACAAAGCAGGCCGTTCCCATACAAACGCTGATTTTGTGTTTTCCAACAGGATTTGATTCGAAATAGGAGTAGAAACTAACCACACCAAATACCTTGGCAGCTGGTATGTCCATTTTTCTTGCGATAAACAACTGAACTTCCTGGGGCAGGTAGCCAAATAACTCCTGCGCTTTATGAAGGACATTGATTAGAGAGCCCTCTTTATCCTCCAAAGTACCAATATAATTCTCCAGCGTTTCATAATGCTCGTTTGACAAGTCGGCAGTTTTCGTATTCCCTGTTACAAGTTGTCGTTCTGATTGTGACATCGTGACCCCTTCCTTTCATGATTAATTGATGCGTTTCCAGCGGTTTGTCAGTACTTTCACTTTGGCTCATTGGTAATCATTGATTTTGGCAAATACCTCATAATGGTCAGCGCCATGATCCCGCCGACAACTGCTGTATAAAATTGTGGTAATGAAAATGCCTGGATCAGCGTGTCTGGCATTCCAGGCATGATTAGTTGGCCAACAAAACGAATCATTAAAGCCATGACCACATACTTTGCAAAGGCTGAAATCAGTAGGGGGACTGCCTGATACTTCTTAGGCATTTTGGTTGATAGCACCTGGAAAACAATGATAAAACACGTATTTCCCAGCATGACCACAGGCAACAGGACTGGTAGCGGCATAATCCCCAGCATAAATGCCATAAGAGGGGTTATACTGCCGATCACCATCGCCGGTATGGGTCCAACAACGGAGGTCGCCACCAATAAAGTCATATTTACCAAGGGTCCCACAGCCGGTTGAGCAAAAGGAAACAATCCGATCTGAAAACACAAGGCCAGGGCCAGCAGTACTCCTGTTTTCGTTAACTGCTCATTGATCGCTTTTGAACGTTTTTCAATATGTTGCACCATTATTTTACCTCACCTTTCTGATTTCTATCCAAATTTTCAGTTATCTTCAACGAGTAAACGCCTTGCAATTCATAGGCATTATTATCGGACATAACCCGGCATAACTTGTTCCTCCTCACCACAATGGGAGGCACGGCAGTTCCCTCCTATTCGCTGCAGCCTTTAAAGCCATGACGAATGCGGTAGTTAATGAAGGTTGAAAGTTACAATATTCGTTATTTTCCTACTCAAAAATAATAGTAACAAATTAGATTGTGATTGTCAATAATTTATCAATCTTCTTTTCAAACATGTTTTCAACACAAAAAAAGAACCACATTTTTTCGTGGTTCCTTTATTACCTGCTTAGAAACTGTACTCAATACCGATGTACTGGCGGCTGAAGCTTTCCACTTCTTTGGCCAGGGCTTCCGGCTCTTCCTTGTCAATGAGGGCCCGTTTGAAGAACTGGGCAATGACCGGCATCTGTTCTTCCTTCATCCCCTTGCGGGTCACTTCCGGTGTGCCGATGCGCACTTCCGGGCTGCTGCCGGAAAAATCGTCGGAGCAGAGGATTCCTGCCTCTTCCAACAGTTTACCGGGAGCGGTGTCCACATAATCACCCAACTCCATCAACAGCAGGTGACTTTCTGTGTAGCCCATGCCTTTTCCCTGGACGTTGAAACCCATCTCTGCCAGGGCAACTGCCAGTGCCTTGGCGTTTTTTACCACCTGCTTCGCATAGTCTTCACCGTACTCCTTCATTTCAAGGATGGAGGCCGCCAATGCCGGCAAGCGATTCAAATGGTGGCTGGTGACCAAAGAAGGCGACAGGGTGTTACCCACCTTCACCATCAGGTCATGGTTGTTGGAAGCCACGAAACCTCCCTGGGGGCCGGGGAAGGATTTGTGGGTGCTGCCAAACATGATGTCGGCGCCTTCGCTGAGGGGGTTGGGGAAAACACCTGCTGCGATGAGGCCGGTGACATGGGAGGCGTCATAGGCAATGAGAATGTCCAGTTCGTCCGCCAGAGGCCGCAGGGCTTTCACTGGTTCGGGAAACAGGGTGCCGGAACCTCCGAAAATAATCATTTTCGGCTTCAATTCCCTGGCCTGTGCCTTCAGTTTTTCCACGTCCACTCCCCGGTTTTCATCAAAGGCCATGTAGGCCACGTTGATGGTTTCATCAAACTGGCGCACCTGGCACATGGGTCCTACCAGGCCATGGCCCCAGTCGCTGAGGCTGACTTCAATCACCTGGTCACCCGGTTCCAGCAATCCCAGCACCACGGACATGCCGGCCATGTGGCCGCCAATGGGACGAAGGTCAACGTAGTCCGCCTTAAAAATGTCCTTCACCAACGCCTGGGTGGCCATTTCAATTTCATGAATGTATTTGTTGCCGGAATACTCCCGTTCTGCCGGGTTATGGGTGGCATAACAGCCGTAACGATTTCCCAGGTCACCGGTCAGGTAGTTTCTCACCTTTTGGCTGGCAAAATTCTCTGAAGCAATGAGATTCAAACAGCCCTCGCGGTAGCTGTCATGCTTTTTCAACAGGTTATCAATGTCTCTGGTGGTTTTGAACATCATCACATCTCCCTCGCTTTATGTTTACATATCGTCTTTATCAGCTCTGTTTATCAGTGTTCTTAGCCTTACAGGATTCTTGTCTGTAAAGGAAGGGTCTCCTTCTTTCGGTTATCCCGTCCGTTTTAGCAGCCCGGCACGGATCAGGCCCATGGTCAGTACCAGCATGACCACAATGAGCATGACCACCGAAGTTGCAGTGTTGGCCCCTGAGATGAACACCGCTGTAATGCCAAGGAAAAAGCTGAAGGCATAGAGGATCCACACCGTCTGGCGATGAGAAAAACCCCTGTCCAACAAACGGTGGTGAAGATGACCCTTGTCCGCCTCCATGATGGGCCGCTTGTTCACCATACGGCGCAGAATGGCAAAGGTGGTGTCAAAAATCGGGACACCCAGCGCCAGTACTGGGATGGCAACGGCAATGGTTGTGGCACTTTTAATCACCCCTTCAATGGAGACAGCCGCCAACACAAAACCGATGAGCAGTGATCCGGTATCCCCCATGAAAATGGTGGCCGGATGGGAATTGTGAGGTAAAAAACCCATGGATGAACCCGCCAGTATGGCCAATAGAACCGCCACTTCCGGCTGTCCGTTCAGGTAAGCCACCACCGCCAGGGACAGGGAGGCAATGCCTGCCACTCCAGCAGCCAGGCCGTCCAAGCCGTCAATAAGGTTAACGGTGTTGGTGATGCCTACCACCCAAAATACCGTGGCTGGTATTGAAAACACGCCCAAGTATACCGGCGCTCTGGAAGCTGAAAAAAAGTTGGTGACAAATTCAATGCGTACGCCTCCGGCAATGACAACAAGGGCAGCCACGATCTGAATGAACAGTTTCAGTTTAGCCGGTAATGCCTTGGTGTCGTCCAGCACACCCATGCCTGCCATGATGGTGGCACCTGCCAGCAGGGTCATCAGCTGCAGGTTTTTTTCAAGCATCACCAGGGAAACAACAATAAAACCCAGGTAGATGGCGAGGCCACCTAAACGGGGCATGGGTTTATTGTGCATACGCCGGTTATCTTTTGGTACATCAATGGCCCCGATACGATAAGCAATTCGTCGTGCCAGGGGGGTGGTGCCATAGGCAATCGCTGCTGAGAACATCAGCGCGGCAAGTATTCGAATCATATGGATGGGTCACTCCTAAGGAACCGGCCTCACTGAAAGTGTAAGCCGGTTTTTTATCACTGCGGTGAGGCTAATCCTGTTTATGTATGCTTTATGTGGTCAGCAACTGCAGTGTGATTCCCGCTTCACGCAGCATTTTTTCAGAAAGTTCATCGGGGTAGGCGTCTTTCATGATCACCGTTTTAACGCCGGCATTGATCATCATTTTCCCACAAATGACACAGGGTTGGTGGGTGACGTAGAGCATGCTGTCTTTAATGGAAATACCGTGGAGGGCTGCCTGTATAATGGCATTTTGCTCAGCATGAAGCCCCCGGCACATTTCGTGTTGCTGGCCAGAGGGAACATTTAGCTGCTGGCGGAGGCATCCTGTTTCAGCACAGTGTGCCATGCCGGAGGGAGCTCCGTTATACCCGCTGGTTAACACACGGCGGTCTTTTACCAACACGGCCCCCACCTGTCTTCGCAGGCAGGTGGAACGTTTGGCCACCACTTCTGCCATTTCCATAAAATAATGGTCCCAGTCTGGTCTCATGAAAAACCTCCTGTTTGCAGGGAATGAATAAAAGTCGATTCCATTATACCCTTCTTCAGGAGGTGTGGCAATATATGGCTTATATTCCGTGTATTTAAAACAGTTCATTTTTTTATTTTAACCTCAAAGCGCACACCGTTTCCCCGCTCAATGGTGAGGGCGCCGCCAATTTGTATGGCCAGCATGCGCACCAGTTCCAGGCCAAAACCTTCGGGAGGAGTGTCTTTTTCGCAAGGAGGCAAACCCTTTCCAAAATCCTGCACCACCAATTCAATTATGTTTTTGAATTCATTGACTTCCACCACGATGCTGCCCCGTTGCTTTTCTTCGTAAGCGTATTTCATGGCGTTGGTGAAAAGCTCGTTGAGAATAATGCCCACCTGGAAGAGTTTTCGGCTGTCCATCTTCACATCCTCAACTTTCAGGTGTACATTGATACGCTCATGGTGAGGAAAGGTTTTTTTGACTTCCTCAATGAGGGATACCAGGTAATCTTTGACGGAGAGGTTGAGAAAATCGGAAGAACGATAGAGCCTGTCATAGATCACCATCATGGTTTGAATCCGGCTGCGGGCATCATGCAACGCCGCCACTGCCACCGGGTCTGTCAGGGTTTCAGCCTGGATAGTGAGCAGCATCACCATGTTGTTCATGTTGTTTTTGATGCGGTGGTGCACTTCTTTCAACACCAGTTCTTTTTCCTCTACCAGCTTCTCCAGCTCCCACTCAATTTTACGGCTTCGAGAGACTTCCACCGCCACCCCAAGCACGCCTTTTTTTCCGTCAGATAGCTGTATGGGTACCCGGGAGATCTCATAGATATGAAGGATACCCTGGTTATCCCTCACTTCTGTTTCCACTGAATAAAGGCCAATGTCCTCCTGAATTACCTTCCGGTCCTGTTCCTGAATCTGCGCCCAGGCTTCCCGATCTGTTAACCAAGCATCTGACCTGTGGTTAATCATTTTTTCTACGGCCATGCCGGCCAGACCGCCTGCAGCACGGTTGGCCAACAAAAAATACCCGTTCTCGTCTTTCACGAAAACCGGGTGTGGGATTAAATCGATGATGAGGGGCAACAGGTCTTCGCTACACAACGGGCTGTGGCATATACTGTTCTTGGACATAAAAACCCCTCCCAATACCACAGGCTTATACGCATTACCCTGGGATGCCCTGCCTTGCCCTGTCCATGCTGATTGGCCTATGCTGCATACAAAATCCCGGCATAGGTTGTCTATATATACCCATAATTATCCTTTAATCCCTTTTTGTTTAAAAAGTAACAAAACAGGGGCATCGGCTGAAAATACGTCAGCAACACCCCTGTTTCTTTTCAAAATAGTTTCCTTATTATATACATTTCAGATGATGTGAGAAAACCGGACTGACTATTCCACCACAGGTTCAGTGGTGACTTTCTCTCCTTCAATTGTTTCTGCAGAACAGGCTTTCCTTCAGTAATCAGATCGTCAGATTTTAAAGCTTTCAGCATGGAGTAGCAGGCTGCAATCATGACGAAGCAGAAGGGGAAGGCTGCGGCAATGGAAGCGATTAACAAGGTGTTCAGACCACCTGCCACCATCAGGGCCACGGCCACACCTGACATCACCAGCCCCCAGAGCACTTTTTTGCTGTTGGAAGGGTTTAAATCTCCGCCGGAACTGAACATGGCCAGTACAAAGGTGGCTGAGTTGGCAGAGGTGATGAAGAAGGTGCCCAGCAAGAAAACTGCCACCAGGGAAATAATGGTGCCCAAGGGATAATGGCTCAGTACCACAAAGAGGGCCGTTTCTGTGACGGCTGCTGCTTCTGTGGCAATTTCAAGGCCCAGGTTCAGGCCCATGCCGCCAAAGACAGAAAACCACACAAAGGAACCCAGGGCTGGTGCCACAATAACGCCCATGACAAATTCACGGATGGTACGGCCTTTGGAAATCCGGGCAATAAAAGTGCCGACAAAGGGTGACCAGGCAATCCACCAGGCCCAATAGAAAATCGTCCACCAGCCGATCCAGGTGTTATCCCCAAAGGGGTTCAGGAAAAAGCTGTCGTTAATGACACCACTCAGGTACCGGCCAAATCCGCCCACCAGGTTGTTGATGATGGCCACAGTGGGTCCTACGATGATGGCCAGCACCAGCATGAGGATGGCTGCTTTCAGGTTAATGTCCCCCAAGAGGGCAATGCCTTTTTCAATACCGGCCACAGCTGTCCAGATAAAGATAACCGTCACCACAGCGACGATGATAATTTGAACCATAATAGTGTTTGGGATCCCGAACATGAAGTTCAGGCCGCCGTTGATCTGCATGGCACCCAAACCTAAAGAGGTGGCAACCCCTGCCACGGTGGCAAAGATGGCCAGGATGTCGATGGTTTTACCGATGGGGCCCTTGACACCTTTTTCACCGATCAGTGGTGTAAAGATGCTGCTGATGAGCCCAGGGGCTCCTTTACGGTACTGGAAATACCCCAGTGCCATGGCCAGAACGGCATAACTGCCCCAAGGGTGGAAACCCCAGTGAAGAAAGGAGATGCGCATGGCAAAATTAGCGGCTTCTGAAGTGCCTGCCTCTACACCCACAGGTGAAATGAAATGGTTCAGTGGTTCAGCAGCTCCCCAGAAGACCAGCCCAATGCCCATGCCGGCGCCAAAGAGCATGGCAAACCAGGAGGCGGTTGAAAATTCGGGTTTGGAATCGTCCGGGCCCAGCTTGATGGCTCCATACTTGCTGAAGGCCAAGAAGATGCAGAAAGCAAGAAAGACAAACATGGAAATCATGTACAACCAACTGAAATTGTTCACCAGAAAGTTAAAGGTGCCGTTGGCCACGTTGCCGAAATTAACTGGGGCCAAGATCCCCCAAAGAACAATGGCCAGGGAAAAGACAAGGGAAATGATAAAGACGTCGTTGGAAACTTTTTTCTCTTGCATTGAGCAGACACTCCTTTATTCATGGGTTGACGGATATGTAATCCCTTGCTGCAGCTGGGTTGACCATCCTGTGCTGCAGCAAGAGTTCCTGAAGTGTTTCTAAAAAACTATGTTTAGATTATATTTTGGTTTTAAACAGGGTGGGTTCGGAGATGTCTGCTGTTAAAGCGTCCAGGGCCACACCCACACGGTGATAGCGCAGCTTGTACTGCTCATCCAGGGGTGTTGACGGATCGCCCAGGGGATAAGGGATGGAAATGGTGGGAACCATTTTGTTAACCCCTACACTGGTGGCCACGGGAATCAGGTTTGCCATTAACACAATGGGAAGACCTGCTTTTTCAATTTCTCTCAGCATCGTTGCACCGCAACGAGTACAGGTGCCTCAGGTAGCAACCAGCAACACGCCGTCAACCCCTGCTTCCTTCAGTTCTGCGGCAATTTCAGCTCCCATGCGGGCGGCTTCTTTCTGGGTGGTGCCGGTGCCCACGGTGGAGTAGAAATACTTGTACATCTCTTTGATTTTGCCTTCTTTTTCATACTGACGCATGGCGTCCAGGGGCACAATGACATCCGGGTCAGCGTTGGCTGCCATGGGGTCAAAGCCTGCATGAATGGTTTGGTATTCCCCAGCCTTCAGGTCGTCCATGCCTGATACGTCATACTTGCCCCATTTGGTGGCGGAAGCTGACTGGATCCGGTCTGGGTTGCCCACGGGTACGATCCCGCCGGAGGTGACAATGGCAATGGTGGCTTCTGACAGTTTTTCCGGCGCCACAGGTGGTGCCACTGGCACTAAATCAGTCACAGGTACCGGCAATTCTGTTTCAAAAGGCTCACCGTTGAGTTTTTTCAACAGCATGTCAATGACACGCTCTGTGGCTGGCACAGGAGGGTTGAGGAAGAATTGCTTCCGCTTGCCTCTGCCGAAATAACCTTCGTCTTTGGCGGTGGTGATTTCTTCACCTTTCGCCAATTTCTGGGCAAACTGTGCCATGGCCTTCAGGTCATTACGCATGGCGGCAGCACTGGCGCCACCCTTGAAAATAAACATGTCCTTTCGGAACATTTCAACCCCAGGGTTTTCTTCATCCATGGAAGTGATCACCACAGCCTCAGGGAACATCTTCTGCGCGGCACGGCCGGCATGACCGCAGGCAGCACCATATCTGCCTGCCCGGAAAGCCGGACCTGCAAAGAAAAAGTCCACTTCTTTATCTTTCAGGAAACCTTTGATCATGTCAATGGCTTCTTCCTGACGTGAGCCCATGAAGTTATCACCACAAATAATGGTGTGGGTCACTTGAATGTCGTCACCCAACTGTTTGTCCAATTCCATGGCTGGACCCACCAAACCTTCCCGAATTTCCGGGGTGTGGTCGGCCATGTCTTCGCCGCCCACCTGTCCAAAAAACTGATTCAGGTATAAAATCGCTTTTTTCACTGTCCACACACCTCCCTAATACTCAACCATTGTCTTGGTGGACCAGCCTACTACCTGGTCACCACAGAACATGGCGTTGTTTTCCATAATAATAGATCCGTCTTCACGTACAGATGAACCCAGTATTGCGTCATTGTCCCATCCACCGGACATACCATCACGGGCCAGGGCTTCCAGCTCACCGATGACCACGGGCATGGGTGGCAGTTCGATCATTTCGGATACGTTACCGGTGGAGACCATGGCATCTGCTTTTTCATCCATGGACACCAAAGGCTGGGAAGCACCGTCTCGACCAGTACATTCGTTGGAAAGTCCCACAGTCTTAATCCCTTCATTTTCAAGGGCCACCAGGCAGAGAGTGTAATCTGCATCCGGGTTGCCGTAACCTTCTTCCGCCACGATGGCGGCGTCGGCGCCCAGGTTTTTCGCCATGGAAGCCACAAAGAGGGCTGCTCTTTCTTTTTGCTCTAAGGCTACGTTCAGGTTTGACATGATCACGCCCAGGAAGTTCACGGTTTTGCCATGTTCCTGGTACAGGCGTTTGATCATGGGGTAGTTTTGAAAATCATAGGTGGCCCATTTGGATGAACAAGGCATGAAGGAACCGGAGATAATGCAACCATCCAGGACTTCATTGGGGTGCATGAAAGTGGGCAGCATACGGTTGGAATCCCATCCATACACCAGGTCATTGTATCCTGATTCTTCCATCTGTGACTGGGGTTGCAGTACCATGACCACCTTGGGAAGCTTTTCTTCATCCGCTGTGCGCTTGGTCACAGGTGCCAGTTCATAGGTTTCCACTTCATCAGGGCTTTGCTCTGCCACGGTTTTACCCAGGTATTCTGCCAGGCGCATGCCGCCCCAGCGTAATGCATGGTTTTTCTTCTGCTGTTCACGTTGTTCCTTTAATTCATCTGTATCAGCCACCAGGCAGACGTTCATCAGCTGGGAGAAATAGGTGTATTTGGCACCTTCACCGCCCATATCAATCAGACCGTCCTGGAATCCTCCCCAGTGCTTGCCCACTGCCAGCACACTCATGTTTTTAAGGGCCAATGTACGGCCGTTGCCGGTTTGCATTAAATCACCGGTGACTCCAGGAAATACAGGGCCTCCACCCACACGATAACGGGGTTCAATGGCTTCCTTTACCGGTACAATGCGGACCATGTCTCCTGGCTTCACAATGACCAGGTCTGCTTCAGTGATGTGTTCATCTTCCCGTACAACTTCCAGTGCCTCTTCTTTGTTAATGGTGAGAACGCCGTCTTTGTAAGCGGTTTCTGCACCAAAAACAATGTCCTTGACGAAAAAGTTACCCAACTCCAATTTCATTGCCTTGACACTCCTTTCCTTCTGTGAAAACGTTTTTATTTTTCACTTTGACAAAAGAATATCATAACCGCCATCACTTTGTAAATACGTTTACCAGATAATCTTGATTATTTTTTAAAATACCCGGCCTTGCCTCTTTCCCATTGTATTTGGTATAATGAATCAAGCTTCAAAAATGCTGGAAATGTGGTGAAAAAATTGATCAGACCTGATAAAAAAACCATTCAGAAACGCCGTATTATGTCATATTTCATTGAAGCAGCCACCCAAATCATCGAGGAAGACGGCATTGAGAATGTCACCATCCGCAAGGTGGCTGATATTGCCGGCTACAACAGTGCCACCCTGTACAATTATTTTGAAAACCTGGATCACCTGATTTTCTTTGCCCAGTTAAAACACCTGAAAATTTATGTGGTTCACTTGGGTGATTACATCAAAGACGCCAAAAATGCCCTGGACAAGTATTTTCTTATCTGGGAATTTTTCTGCTATCACTCCTTTCAGGAACCCCTGGTGTATCACACCCTGTTTTTTAAGGAATTTAAAAAACCCCTGCGTGACATGATGCAGGAGTATTACACGCTGTTTCCGGAAGAATTGGAATGGATCAGTGAAGACATTGAACCCATGATCATGAACCAGGACTTGTACAAGCGAAACCTGTCACTGCTTGTCAACTGTATGAAAGAAGGTTTTCTCCAGGAAAGTGTGTTGGAGGAACTGAATGAAATGTCCCTTCTGGTCTACCAGGGCATGGTGGAGCGCATGCTCACAAATCAGGCGGACTATACCCCTAAGGAAGCCACCCGGCGCACCATGACATACATTAAAAAATACACACTGATGCACAAAACCAATGAAAACGTCACCACGTAACTGTTTATTTGATATTTTTTTATCCAGTAACCCTGATAACGCCCGTCGAAGAACCACATGGACAGGCGTTATTTTCATTTTGAAGACGGCTTCAAACCCTTCAATTTGCAATTTTTCAACACTTTAAGCATTGACGGAATCGTCGAAATATTTACTTGATATTTTTTTGACAATTTTTTACTTTTTCTATTGCCTTTCATCGAAAAACGTAATATAATCATCCTGAAAGCAAATCCAACTTCTTCCTTATAACATTAAGGGATCTGGTGGATGGAAGACAACTTCATCTATTAGCTGGATGAAACATGCGGGAGAGAGTCCGTTGAGGACCGCCGAAGGTAAAAGCTAGCCTCATCAAAGGGTTAGTGAATTTCTCAGGCAAAAGGACCGTATGAGGACAGCTCTCTGGAAAGCGAAAGCACCGAAGGAGCAAGTCCTGGAAATATGAAGATGTTTCATGTTACCAGGGAGAAACTCTCAGGTCCAACAACAGAGTAAACATGACAGATTTTTCATGTTTGGCTCTGTTTTTTTGTTGCCCTGAAGCTTGAACAAGGAGGAATGCTTATGATGGTAGTGACCAACAACCCCACGGTGCGGGATCATCTGCCCGACGACGATTTAAAACTGGTGTGGGTGGAAGGTGAATACGAGGATGTCTTAAAAGTGGTGCGCAACCGGGTTCACGAGGGTTATCAGCTGTTGACCCATCCCTTGGCAGGCAGCGTTAAGCCTTATGAAACGCCTTACCGCACAGTGTTATTATCTGCCCAGGCATCCAACCTTCACATGCCCTCATTGGGTGTGCTGGAACAGGCACTTACGCTTCTCGCTTCCTTTAAGGGAAAAGACGGCAGTCTGCATTCCCTTCGTACATACCGGGAAGAACATTTACCGGATTTACAGCTGGTGGATTACGACCTGCTAAAGGCAGCAATAAACCAACAGCCAACCATGCAAGAAACGTTAGGAAACCAAGAAAGGGGAGAATAAGAATGAAACTTGAACTAGGCAAAATTTTTATCGAAGACGTCCAGTTTGGTGAAAAAACCCATGTGGACGGTCGCATCCTAATCATCGACCACACAGAATTATTGGAAGCCATCGGCGGTGACGAACATTTATGGAAAATCCGTGTGGATTTGGCTCATCCCGGGGAATCTGTCCGCATTACCCCGGTAAAAGATGTCATTGAACCCCGGGTAAAAGTGAAAGGCCACGGCGCCATTTTCCCAGGTATGCTGTCCAAGGTTGACACTGTCGGTAACGGCCGTACCCATGCCATGAAAAACGTGGCCGTGGTGACAGCTGGTAAAGTGGTGGGCTTTCAGGAGGGCATCATCGACATGTCCGGTCCCGGCGCCGACTACACACCCTTCTCCAAAACCCATAATGTGGTGATCACCGCTGAACCCAAACCCGGTATTAAGCCCCATGAACACGAAGCTGCCCTGCGTACTTTGGGACTGAAGGCTGCTGCCTTCCTGGGCCAGGCAGTGAAAAATGTGGAGCCTGACGAAATCAAAACTTACGAAACCCTGGCCCCTCGTGAAGCAGCGCTGCTTCATCCTGAACTGCCCCGCGTAGGTTATGTGTATATGCTGCAAACCCAGGGCCTGCTCCATGACACTTATGTGTATGGCGTTGATGCCAAGAAACTGGTGCCCACAGTGATGTACCCCACAGAAATCATGGATGGTGCCATTGTCAGCGGTAACTGCGTGTCTGCCTGCGACAAGAACCCCACCTACATTCACATGAACAACCCGGTGATTGAAGACCTTTACGAAGAGCATGGCAAAACCATTAACTTCCTGGGCGTCATCATCACCAACGAGAACGTTACCCTGGCAGACAAGGAACGTTCCTCCAACTGGACTGCTAAGATCTGCGAATTCATGGGCCTTGACGGCGCCATCGTAACCCAGGAAGGCTTTGGTAATCCTGACACCGACCTGATTATGAACTGCCGTAAAATTGAAGAAAAAGGCATTAAAACCGTTATTGTCACCGACGAATACGCCGGTCGCGACGGCGCTTCCCAGTCACTGGCTGACGCTGACCCTAAAGCCAACGCTGTGATCACCAACGGTAACGCCAATGAGACCATTGTGCTTCCCTACATGAACCGACTGATTGGCACCACCGCTTTTATTGATTCCTGCGCCGGCGGTTTTGACGGAAGCCTGCGGGAAGACGGTACCATCAAGGTGGAATTACAGGCCATCACCGGTGCCACCAACGAAACAGGGTTTGGTTATCTCTCTGCCGCTGCCTACTAGAAGAACAGCTAGCAGAGAATAGTGAATGGTTTTAAAGGATAAGCGCCAGTGAAAGAACATCGTTTGTTCCGAATCGTTTAAACGAATGAAATCAGGGAAAGCGCCATTATGCAATAAAAAGGCATCTCCCTGGTAGAAAGAATCGATGGGTACCAACAATAGAAAGGATGGTTACGAATGGCGAAAAAGAAAATTGTGCATTACCTGAACCAGTTTTTTGCCGGGATTGGCGGCGAAGAGAAAGCCGATATGCCACCGGAATTAAGAGAAGGGGTTATTGGCCCCGGAATGGCGTTAAATGCAGCCCTGGGCGATGAGGCAGAAATTGTTGCCACCATCATTTGCGGCGATTCCTATTTCAATGAAAATCCAGAAACCTCAAAGCATAAAATCTTAGACATGATTAAACCCTATGAGCCAGACCTGTTCCTGGCCGGCCCCGCCTTCAACGCTGGTCGTTACGGTGTTGCCTGCGCCACCGTTGCCTGGCTGGTACAGGAAGAGCTGAAAGTGCCTGCCCTGACAGGCATGTACATTGAAAACCCGGGCGCCGACCTGTTTAGAAAAGCGGTTTACATTGTGGAAACCGGTAATTCTGCCGCCTCCATGCGCAAAGCGGTGCCCACCATGGTCACCATGACAAAAAAACTGCTCAATGGTGAAGAAATCGGTACTCCCGCTGAAGAAGGTTACATTCCCCGGGGAATCCGCCGCAACGTATTTCGTGAAGAGCGGGGTTCACGCCGTGCTGTGAACATGCTCATCAGCAAACTGAAGGGTGAAGAATATGAAACCGAGTACGCCATGCCTTCCTTTGACCGCGTACCTCCTGCTGATGCTTTGCAGGACCTTAGCCACCTGACAATTGCCATGGTCACCTCCGGCGGCATTGTACCCAAAGCCAACCCGGACAGGGTTGAATCTTCCAGTGCTTCCAAATATGGCAAATACTCCATTGACGGCATTGATGACTTAACCGCCGAGGAATACGAAACGGCCCATGGCGGGTACGACCCAGTGTACGCCAACGAAGACCCTGACCGGGTACTGCCCCTGGATGTTATGAGGGACATGGAGCGGGAAGGCATCATCGGTCACATCTACGAGTGGTTCTACAGCACCGTTGGTAACGGTACCTCCGTTGGAAACTCCCGTGCCTTCGGCATCCGCATCGGAAAAGAGCTGAAGGAAGCCGGGGTTGACGCCGTACTTCTCACCTCCACCTGAGGCACTTGTACTCGTTGCGGTGCAACGATGGTAAAAGAAATTGAACGTTTTGGCATTCCTGTGGTGCATGTGTGCACCGTGGTGCCCATCTCCATGACCGTAGGCGCCAACAGGATTGTACCCGCCGTGGCCATCCCCCATCCTTTCGGTAACCCTTCTCTGGATGCCAAAGAAGAAAAAATGCTTCGCCGCCGCCTGGTGGAAAAAGCAATGAAAGCGTTACAAACAGACATCGAGACCCAAACAGTCATCGAATAATGTAAAAAATTCAGTCAATAGTCTTGAGACAGCCACAGAAACCTTGTACAATGGGAGCAAGCGACAACGTTTGCTCCTTCCAGGTAGCACGCAAGCGTATTTTCAACAGGCAGGGGACTCGTAGAGAATTGTTTGATAAAATAATCACGATTATTTCCTAATTCTGTTTACACTCTATCGTCTCTATGCTATAATGGCATCAAAAGCTGAGAATCTTGTTATATTTAGCAACCTTGTAAGGAGGCAATAAAATGGAAAATGTGTATGATGTGGTCATCATCGGAGCTGGTCCTGCCGGCCTGTCGGCGGCACTCTACGCTGGCCGTGCCAAAATGAAAGCAGTGGTACTGGAAGGCAGTAAGGTAGGCGGACAAATTGCCATCACCAGCGAAGTGGCCAACTACCCCGGCTCTATTCATGACGCCACTGGCCCCACCCTGACAGCCCGTATGGTGGAGCAGGCAGATGAGTTTGGTGCAGAGCGGGTAAGAGACTCTGCTGTGTCCGTTGATTTTAGTGGAAAGATGAAAATCATTACAGGTGAGAAAGCCACTTATCAGGCAAAAAGTGTGATCATTGCCACCGGCGCCACCCCGCGGATCATCGGATGTCCCGGCGAAGTGGAATTAACCGGCAAAGGGGTTTCCTACTGTGCCACCTGTGACGCCGACTTCTTCCAGGACCTGGAAGTCTTCATCGTCGGCGGCGGCGACACCGCTGTGGAAGAAGCCATCTACCTCACAAAATTTGCACGAAAAGTGACCATCGTTCACCGCCGTGATGAACTAAGGGCGGCTAAATCCATTCAGGAAATGGCGTTTAACAACCCCAAGATTGAGTTTATGTGGAACAGTGTCATCACGGAGATCAAGGGTGACGGCATCGTGGAATCTGCCGTGTTCCATAACCGAGTGACCGGTGAGGACACAGAAATCTTTGCCCATGAAGATGACGGCACCTTCGGTATTTTTGTTTTTGTCGGCTATGATCCCGTGGGTAAGGTGTTTAAAGGCTGTGTTGACATGGACGAAACCGGGTATATCGTGACTGATGCACAAATGAAAACAAACGTAGAAGGTGTGTTTGCCGCCGGTGACATTCGTGTGAAAACACTGCGCCAGGTGATAACTGCTGCTGCTGACGGCGCCATCGCTGCCGTTGAAGCAGAGAAATACATTGTCCATTCATTCAAAGAGTAAAACAGGAGGTGTAGAAATGATTGCATTGGATAAAGAAACGTTTCAACAGGAAGTACTTGAAGCAGATGGTTTTGTACTGGTCGATTACTGGAGTGACGGTTGTGAACCCTGCAAGGCCCTGCTGCCTGACATTGAGGCATTGGCCGAAGCTTATGGTGACAAAGTAAAATTTGCCAAGCTGAACACCACCGGCGCCCGACGACTGGCCATTTCCCAGAAAGTGCTGGGACTGCCCACCATCACCCTTTACAAGGATGGTGCCAAAGTGGCTGAAGTGACCAAAGAAGAAGCCAACAAAGAGAGCATTGAAAAAATGATCAAAGACAACGCATTATAAGTTAGTTAGCAAGGCGACGCCAATCCTTTTAGGATTGTTGCAGCATATGATTTCAGAATAATAAAAAGAAAGGATGGTCATGATGAGTGTATTAGATGGCAAGAAGGTCATCATCATCGGCGACCGTGACGGTATTCCAGCCCCAGCAATGGTGGAATGCCTGAAAGGAACAGACACCGAAGTGGTTTTTTCTTCCACTGAGTGCTTCGTCTGAACCGCCGCTGGTGCCATGGACCTTGAAAACCAGAATCGTGTGAAAACCCTGACAGAGAAGTACGGAGCGGAGAATATGTTGATTCTTCTTGGCGCAGCCGAAGCAGAATCCGCAGGTCTTGCAGCTGAAACCGTAACAAACGGGGATCCCACATTCGCAGGTCCTTTGGCCGGAGTCCAGTTAGGACTCAAAGTATACCATGCAGTTGAGCCTGAATTCAAAGACAATGTCGACGCTGACGTTTACGACGAGCAGATTGGCATGATGGAAATGGTGCTGGAAGTTGACAGCATCATCGAAGAAATGAGCAGCATTCGCGAGCAGTTCTGCAAATATTAATCTGACGCAACGGGAGGGTGATGGGTTCATTCATCACCCTCTTTTTAAAAGAATATGGAGGTGTTTTTATTGAGTTTTCCCGTGATTAAAGGAACCGGTTATATATTGGTTCATACCCCTGATATTATGCATCATCATGGCACCACCCAAAGCCAGGAGCGTGCTGCGCATCCCGATTCTGATTACTTAAAAGCGTTAACTGACCACACACGTACTTACGAAGAAGTGGTGGCCTATGCCCCCAACCAAACCTATATTGGAAGTCTGCACCCAGAAAAGCTCCGGGATATTCCCATGCCCTGGTATGCCAACCCTGTGGAAAAAGCAGAACGTGTAGGCGCCCTGGGTGAAATCATGCCCCAGGACGAGTTTTACGGACTGATGAAAATGTCAGATGTTTTTGACCTTGTGAAGCTGGAAGATGAATTTCTGGCTACTGTCAAAACAAAACTGGAAGCCCATCCCCTTTTCAAGGACGATGTGGACAAATTAGGCACCGGCGATACTGAAGAAGAAATTCACCGCTTTGTAAAAGACCATCATGCAGACCCCATTTTTCATGAAGGTCATTTGGTGGGCTGTGTAAAACGCGCCCATGACGTGGATGTAAGCCTGACCGCCCACATTATTTTTGAAAACCTGGTATCAAAAGCTTCCGGTATGCTTGCCATGAAGCACCTGGTTGATAAATCCGGTATTGACGTTAGCACCATTGATTATGTCATCGAATGCTCTGAAGAAGCTTGCGGCGACATGAACCAGCGTGGCGGCGGTAACTTTGCCAAGGCCATTGCTGAAGCAGCCGGCGCCATCAACGCCACCGGTTCTGACCTGCGTGGATTCTGCGCAGCTCCCACCCATGCATTAATTGAAGCCGCTGCTTTGGTTAAAGCCGGCGTTTACGAAAACGTGGTGGTGGTAGCTGGTGGTGCCACAGCCAAGCTGGGCATGAACGGCAAGGACCATGTGAAGAAGGATATGCCTTTATTGGAAGACGTACTGGGCGGTTTTGCCGTGTTGGTCTCCGGCAACGACGGGGTAAACCCCATCATCCGCACCGATTTGGTGGGACGTCACACCGTTGCCACCGGTTCTTCCCCTCAGGCGGTGATCACCAGCCTGATCACGGCTCCCCTGGACAAGGGTGGGCTGAAGATCACAGACGTTGATAAATATTCTGTTGAAATGCAAAACCCTGACGTGACAAAACCAGCTGGTGCCGGTGATGTACCGGAAGCCAACTACAAAATGATCGCTGCTTTAGGCGTTAAACGCGGCGAAATGGAACGGGCTGAACTGCCTGCCTTCGTGACAAAACACGGCATGCCGGGTTGGGCTCCTACCCAGGGTCACATTCCTTCCGGTATCCCTTATGTTGGTTATGCCCAGCAAGACCTGACCACTGGCAGCCAGAACCGGGCCATGATTGTGGGCAAGGGCAGCCTCTTCCTGGGTCGTATGACCAACCTCTTCGACGGTGTGTCTGTGATGCTGGAACGAAACTCCGGCGAGGTGGAAACCCCTGGTGCCGGCGTGTCCAAAAAAGAAATTAAAGAAATGATCGTTGAGGCTATGAAAGACGTAGCCGCTGAAATGATGAAGGAATAGGAGTGTTGACGATGACAGATCGTACTGCAATCAAGCAGGAAGTCGGCCGCACCCTCCTCTCCTTCGCAGAAGCGCTGGATCGGGAGGATTTTGGCCCAAAGGTACGGGTGGGTCTCACCACCCTGGGCAGTGAACTGGAGCCCATTCACCTGGTGCGTGGCGCCGAAGCCGCTGTGCGCAAATCTCCCGGACTGGAAGTGGTGCTCATCGGACCCAAGGTGGACACCCCGTTGGAAACTGTTGAAGTGAACGACGAAGCCGACATGCACAAAGTCATGGAGCAATTACTGGACGAGGGAAAAATCCAGGCTTGCGTCACCATGCACTATAATTTCCCCATTGGGGTATCCACCGTTGGCCGTGTGGTGACCCCAGGGTTCGGCCGCGACATGTTTGTGGCCACCACCACTGGTACTTCAGCCACCCACCGTGTGGCGGCCATGGTGAAAAACGCCCTTTATGGCATTATTACTGCCAAGGCCATGGGCATTGAAAAGCCCACCCTGGGTATTTTGAACCTGGATGGTGCCAAGCAGGTGGAACGGGCACTGAAAACCCTGAAGGGCAATGGATATGACCTGAACTTCTCTGAGTCTGTACGGGCTGACGGCGGCAGCATCATGCGGGGCAACGACCTGCTCACCGGTTCTGCCGATGTGATGGTGACCGATACCCTGACAGGCAACATTATGATGAAGGTGTTTTCCTCTTACACCACCGGTGGCAGCTATGAAGCCATGGGTGACGGCTACGGCCCCGGTATCGGAGAAGACCAGAAGCGGATTGTTCTCATTCTTTCAAGGGCTTCCGGCACCCCTGTGGTGGCCAACGCCCTGCAATATGCGGCGTCTTTGGTGAAAGGCAGTCTGCTGAATGTGATGAACGATGAATTTGCCAAAGCCAAAAAAGCTGGTCTGGATGAGATTTTAACAGGCCTTACGGCAGAAACAAAGAAATCTGAAGCAGCTGAAGAAAAGGTGGCAGCACCTCCCAAAGAGATTGTCACCGGCAGCATTTCCGGCATCGAAGTCATGGACATTGAAGACGCGGTGCTGGTACTGTGGAAAGAAGGCATCTATGCCGAAAGCGGCATGGGTTGCACCGGACCCGTTGTCATGGTGGCAGAGGAGAAAGTGCCGCAGGCTGCGCAGTTGCTGGCCAAGGCCGGGTATGTGGGCATGGAAGGCGACACCTGCTAAAACAGGGCAATTGATAGTGAATAGGGAAAAGTTAATAAAGTGAATAACAGCGAAGCCGCTCCCTAATAGGGGCGGCTTTTGTCCTTCGGCGAACCAGGTTTCGGAGGGTGTCCTGTTCAAGAAACCTACACAAATCTAGCTACTAAGAAAACCTTACAGCACTTTTAAATGCTTCGGCTCCGTACCATACTTCACTGCCAGAATCTGTGCCACAATACTCACAGCAATCTCTTCCGGCTTCTGCCCGCCCAGGTCCAGGCCAATGGGCATATAAACCTGGTCAATGTGGTCCTCTTTTATACCTGAGTCCCGTAAGGATTTAATGGTGTGCGCCACTTTGTTTCGGCTGCCGATCATGCCAATATAGGCAACTGGCCGCCCCAGTATCGCCCGCAATGCCAGTTCGTCCATTTTATGGCCACGGCTAACCACCACAACATAGCTGCCGGAGCCCAGGGGCATGTCCTCCATCAGCTGGCCCATGTCTCCCACCAAGAGTTGCTCTGCCTTTGGAAAGCGCTCCCGGTTACAATATTCTTCCCGGTCTTCCACCACTGTCACCCGAAATCCCAGCATCAGCCCCAGTTGATAAAGAGAAAGGGCAATGTGGCCCCCGCCAACCAATATCAATTGTTGCCGTGGTTTGAACACCTTGACAAAAGCCTGGGCATCGCCGCCGCATTGCATGCCAATACCTTCTTCATCGTCCTGAAGGTGATAGTTAAGCAGCTTGTCTTCACCTTTCGCCAAGCATTCCACTGCTTCCCGGGTCATTTCTCCTTCCAGTTTACCGCCTCCCACCGTACCGATGGTGGTGCCATCTTCCAACACTGCCATCATGGCCCCGGTTTTACCCGGTGTGGACCCGGTGGCTTCGATGACCGTTACCAGTGCCACTGGTTTTTCAGCAGCCATTTCTTCTGTGATTCGTTTCAGTACATTTATTTCCATCCTTCAGCCTCCCCTTTACCTTCGTTACCGCCCAGGGCGGTTATCTAATCAATTACTCTCTGGAGTTCATGGTGTTTTCTGTGTCTTTAACTTGCTGCAAGTGCATGACCGCTTCCAGCACAGCACCGCCAATGGCCCTGGCTTTGTCGGAGATCAGGGAACAATAGTCAGGATCGATCCGGGGGTCAACATCCCCCACTTTAAACCCTTCTGTCACCGTCAAACCGTCGGCCAACAAACCCCTTAAGAGTCCGTCGATGACTGCCACCACAGGTTGTCCTTCCACAGAAGCCACCCGCTGACCCGCTTTTACCACATCACCGATGACAGCTTCTCCCTTAAAACTACCGGCACAAGGGGCTTTCAGCAAGCGTTCTTTTCCAACCCCTGCGATGACGCCGGGTATGCCGCTGTTGGGAGCTGCTTTGCCTTGGTAAAAAACCCTTCCCAGGTTGTGTCCCCGCTGGCTTTCCACCACTGCGTCCACGTCTACACCCGCCTCAAATCCAGGACCCACGCCAATGACAACCGGGGCCATGCCTCTTTTAATCCCAGTGTTTCTTTTTGACAGGGTAACATCCACCATCACATCTGCCTGAATAAGGGTACACACCTTCCCGGCTTCTTCAGCCCATACCGGCATTTGTTCCTTCTGCCACGCTGTTTCCACTTCTTCTGTGTTTTTCACTGCCTTGGCTGTGACACCTTCCACCACCATATCCTTCTCATAAAGCACATTGGCAAAGGCAACGGTTCGGCGGATCACCGTTGGCTTTGCCTGTTCAGTGATCAGCACACGGTATCCGGCCTGGTATAATCGGTGGGCCACACCTGTTGCCAGGTCTCCCCCACCGCGTATCACAATTTTCTGTTTCATCATAGCTGTTCATCCCTTCCAAAAAAAACGCTGACACTCTCTTTTCAGTTTTCTTACATTCATAACATTCAACAGGGTGTTTCTACCATTATATCAAATTTGCACCTCTTTCTCATGGAAATCTCCTTACTGTTCCGTGAATAGCCTAGCAGTGCGCCTTTACCTCCATGGTATCCCCAAAATAACAGGGTGAATCACACAGGGTGAATCAGTCATGGATTTTCCTCCCGGAATAAGGTAAAATGGTGTAAGACATGCCACGAGACCCCTGAGTTCAAGGCGAAAGGAAGATGTCATTGAACACGCAAATTGTTGAATGGATTCATACAACTGTGGAAAAAGCCTCTGCATCCCAGGATCAGCCTCTCTGGAAATCACCCTTGGTGGCCATGGCCTCTGCCAACGACCCTCTCTTTGGAGAAATAAAAAAGTGGGTGAAGTCAAGCCATCAAACTCCCCAGGACCTGCTGCCGGGAGCCCAGTCTGTCATCACTTATTTTATACCTTTTCACCCCGCCATCCCAAAAAGCAACGTGAATGGTCGCCTGGCATCCCGTGAATGGGGCCTCGCCTATATCCTTACCAATCAATTAATTGCCCAAATCAACGACTTTCTACATCAAAAACTCTCAGAAACCGGTCACCACGCCGCCTACGCCAGTGCTACACATAATTTTGACGAAAGCACCCTGATGAGCAACTGGTCTCACCGCCATGTGGCTTACATTGCCGGCTTGGGTAATTTTGGACTGAACAACATGCTTATTACTGACAGTGGATGCTGCGGCCGAATCGGCACCCTGGTGACCACGGCTCCTCTGACCCCGACCCAAAGGTCTGTTAAACCCACCTGTCTTTACCGACTAAACGGCAGTTGCAGTTTGTGTGTCGACAATTGTGTCAATGGATCATTGGCAGAAGGCGGGTTTAACCGTCACACCTGTTATGAACTGCTACTTGAAAACGCAGACGCCCTGGCAGAAATAGGACTGGCTGATGTCTGCGGAAAATGCACCGTTGGGCTGCCCTGTTCACTGGTTAACCCTGTAAAATAGCTTGCGGATCATCGACTGCATTCATTATCTTCAAGGAGGAACCACTCTTTTTCGTTTTCAAGGTATCACTTCACAATATTAAACTAAGTCTGTTCATGGGAAAGGATGGTATTTTATGAAATCATTTCGTGTAAACCAAGGTGAAGGCTCATTTGTACAAATGTTGGACGGTGTTCAGCGCCGCAACCTGGTGGTGGGCAAAGAAACCATGCTCTGCGAGTTCCATTTACAGCAGGGAAAGGTGCTGCCTTTGCACCAACACCCTCAGGAACAAACCGGGTACCTGGTTTCAGGCAGGCTCCTCTTTGAAATTGATGGTGAAGAAATTGAAATGAAGGTGGGAGACAGCTGGAGCATCGGCGGCGATGTGGTTCATAAGGTCACCGTACTGGAAACGGCGTTGGTCATTGAATCCTTCACACCTGTGCGGGAGGATTTTCTGCCTTAATTCAGATGCCTTTCAAGCCCCCCAGGGGGCTTTTTTGTTTATGCATTTCAAAGACAATGCAGTTGTATAATAATACATAAATACGTTGAAAATACAACAAGTCAGGCGTTGACATGTTTTATGCATTGATGTATATTATTAGTATGATGAAAACAGGGAGGCAACACAATGGAATCTAAAAAAGTGAGTATTATCGGCGTTCCCATGGACTTGGGACAAAACCGCCGGGGTGTCGACATGGGCCCCAGCGCCATTCGCTATGCTGGCATATTGGAAAAGCTGGAAAAACTTAACCTTGACGTGGAAGACCTGGGCGACATTCAGACGGGCATGGCAGAACGGGTACACCGGGATTCGGACCACAACTTACGTAATCTGAAAGCGGTTGAATCGGCCAATACCAATTTGGCTGAACTGGTGGACAAAGTGGTGGAGAACGGAAACTTTCCTTTGGTGTTAGGCGGCGATCACAGCATTGCCATTGGCACACTGGCAGGTGTATCCAAGCATTATGAAGATTTGGGAGTCATTTGGTTCGATGCCCATGGGGACCTGAACAATGGTGAGACCTCCCCTTCCGGCAACATCCACGGCATGCCCCTGGCCGTCAGTTTAGGCATCGGTCATCCTTCCCTCACCCACCTCCACGGTTATTCTCCCAAAGTGAAACCGGAGAACCTGGTGATCATAGGGGCCCGGGACCTGGACAGCGGCGAAAAAGAATTGATTCAGGAGAAGGGTTTGCGTGTGTATACCATGCATGAAGTTGACCGCATGGGCATGGCCGCCGTCATGGAAGAAGCCATTGATTATCTTAAAAAACGTACCGATGGCGTTCATTTGTCCCTTGACCTGGATGGCATAGACGCCGCAGATGCCCCGGGGGTTGGCACCCCCGTCATTGGTGGCATTTCTTACCGGGAAAGCCATTTGGCCATGGAAATGTTGGCAGAGTCAGGCATTGTGGTTTCTGCAGAATTTGTGGAAATCAACCCCATTCTTGACGAGCGTAATAAAACAGCCCAAGTGGCCGTTGCACTCATCGGCTCACTGTTGGGTGACAAACTTAAATAGCCCTATTAAAAAGCACTGGCACAGTGTCCTTTCAAAGACCTGTCCAGTGCTTTTCTTTTTTTGTCCGATGACTTCCACCACTGTCTAGGGCTGCTGTCCGGTGGTTCTCATTTGCTGTCTGAAATGCTTGGCCACTTTCAGAAGTTTTTCGATGACCCGCTGTCGGCTTTTATAGTTGCCGGGAATGCTGTCGATGGCAGTATCCAGAAACCCCTCAAACACCTGGGTCATGTTTCCTTCGCCGGTTAGAATGGCAGCTGGTCTGCCCTGGTTAGGTCCCAGGCTGGCTGCCAGGGCCACACGGTTTTCCTTATATCCCAGGCTCAGGTCAATTTCTTTCCAGAGGGGGTTGGCGTTGGCCAGGTACACTTCATAGTTGGGGTGTTTCTGTAGCCGGTCCACCATGTTTTCCAATAAGGCCACCACGTGCTCCGGTTTCAACCGAAGGGGTTTTGTGGTGAAGGATTCCAACTGGTTCAGCGTCGCCAGGTCATCACGGCACATCATGTTCAACAGGGGCAGGGGGATGACTTCAATGTAGCTAAAGTGAATGATGTTTTTTCGAAAGGCCTCCAGCCGCCGTTGCTGCATCTGAAGTCTTTTCCAACGCTCTGCACCACCAATGCCTTCCTGCACCAGTAGTTGCTCATACACCGAGACGCTGAGACTGGCACTGCTTAACCCGTTTTTCCAACCGATCCATGTGCCGGCTTCCTCTTCCAGCTCTGTGATGTGAGCCATGTAGCTGTCCATTTGATCACCCACATAGGTATTCACAAGAGGAATACACTGGTTCAGGAAGGTTTGATAACTGCTTTCCAGTGCCTTTGCCACCAGGGGGTCTCTAAAATACAAGGTATAGTTGTTGTCCTCTGTTGTGTTGGCATGCACTGCAGCATAAACAGCTGCGTGATTCTTCAGGATAAAATAGGTGTTCTTTATTGGCATTTCAACATATTTTGGGAAATACCAGGAGTTCACATTCCCTGTTAGGTGCAAGGGAATCCAGTATTTCATGATAGAAGACAAGTCTTCTTCCTGGCGGTCCATGTGGTGAATAATGGTGATTTTATGACCCATGGACAGGACTGTCATCAACTTTCTGTTCCACTCCACCATAAAATCACGGCTTTCCATCATCCAGGTCAGGTCTTCCTGGCTGAGAAGCAGCATTTCCTGGGGTGGTTCCATCTGCATCGTCTGGTCCAACAGTTCTAACACTGCCCTGCGTCGTCCAGGACGCCCCTGGTGAAGGTGATACTGGCGCAGCATACCTCCGGGAGCCATATCGCCCATTTCAGGGCCGGCAGCTGGTTTTGACACCCCAGGTTCCTGGTTCAACAATTGCTGCACCATGTGAATCATTTGCTGTCCCTGGGAATTGTTCATGTGATATTCCTGCTGGGGCAGGGTGTCAGTGGATGGGTTCAGCCATTCCATGAGCAACTGCTTCAATTCCATCTCGCTGTCATCCAGGTGTAATTCTGCCGATTCGCCTAACAGGCGGCGCAGGCGGTGCTGGATCATAGCGTCTGACCCCTGGTACATTTCATAAAAATATAAGACAAGGTCTTTGATATAGGTGGCATTTCTGGCAGGCAGGCGGTTGCCATGCCGCCATTTACTTACCAGGGATGGATCTATGCTCATCTGTTTCGCCAATTTGCTGTTGCTGACACTGAAAAGCTCCATCAGTAAATTCAGTTTTTCTGGAAATTCCATATACGTTCCTCCAATAGCGCACTCGCTTTTCTTTCTATCATGTCAAATAATGACAGAACTTGTCAAGAAGAATATTGGTTTGTGGTTGTTTTCAGAAGTTGGTACAATAGTAGTACTAAGTCATTTTGAGGAGGTCTTTCCATGTCGATTCTGAATAACGATTGGGCTCCGCTGCTGGAAGCAGAATTTACCAAGCCCTATTACCTCTCTCTTCGGCAATTTTTGAAGAATGAATACCAAAAACAAACCATTTATCCCAGTAAAGAACACATTTTCAACGCCCTACACTACACCCCCTATGAGCAGGTGAAAGTGGTGATCCTGGGCCAGGACCCCTACCACGGACCGGGGCAGGCACATGGTCTCTGCTTTTCCGTTACGCCTGGTGTGCAGGTCCCTCCCTCTCTGGTAAATATTTACAAAGAGATGCATTCAGATTTGGGGTTAACGCCACCAGACCATGGCTGTTTGATTCCATGGGCAAAACGTGGCGTGTTGCTGTTGAACACAGTGCTCACAGTGCGGGCTGGCCAGGCCGCGTCCCACCGTAAAATGGGCTGGGAGACTTTTACTGACCGGGTGATCGAACTCATCAACCAGCGGGAAACCCCTGTTGTTTTTTTTCTCTGGGGAAAACACGCCCAGGAAAAGCGAAGCCTTGTCACCCAGCCTCATCACCTTATTTTGGAAGCACCACACCCCAGTCCCCTCTCTGCCACCCGGGGGTTTTTCGGGAGTAAACCCTTCTCCCAGGCCAACGCTTTTCTGGAACATCAGGGCATCAAACCCGTCAACTGGCGGCTGCCTCTACTGCAGGAAGTGAAAGAAACCCAGGAAGAAAAGCATAGAGATCACAATCAAGGCAACTTAGGATGAAATTATCGTAGGCAAAAGAAACCAAAAAAGTGAGAAGAAAGTAAAAAACTTCTTCCCACCGTCATGTTTTGCTGTCCTTTGGAATTAGCGAGACTAACCAACGAAACTAAGCTCCAAGCTGATTGACAGCCGGAAAGACAAGCTGGTCCAATTCCGGTTCTGTCAGTGTTTCCTTTTCAATCAACGCCTGGGCGATCTTTTCAAGGGTCTCCCTGTTTTGGGTTAAGAGGGCGGTGGTTTCATCATGAAGCTTTTTTGACAGGGCGGTTACTTCTTCAAGTACAGCGGAACTGTCAGATCCACAGATTTCTGATACGTGAATCATCCCGAATTTTTCATTCATACCAAAATCATTGACGATCTCTTTAAGCTGTACCGTGGCCTGACGGATATCCTGACGCGCACCGGTGGTCACACTGTCTTCATCCTTAAGCAGCAACATTTCCGCCACACGGCCGCCATAGAGCATCTTGACCTGGTTCAGCAGTTCACGCTTACTGTGCAGACCCATTTTCTTGGGAATGTTAAAGGTAGCGCCTCCTGCACCGGAGGTGCTGGGCACTATGGTTACTTTGGGAATGTCATTTTCTGTGATTAGCTTTGCCACCAGCGCATGCCCAGCTTCATGCCACGCAATGAGTTTGACATCCTCCGCTGTTCTTCCCATACGGTTTTTCTTTTTTGACCCCTGCATCACAACTTTATAATAGGCATCATCGATGTCCTCTTTCGTGATCTCAGTACGGCCGTCATTGACCGCTAAAATAGTGGATTCGTTCAGCAGGGTTTCAAGTCCTGCCCCTGAAAACCCGATGGTGAGTTTGCTCAGTTCTTCCAGGTTAACGTCATTTGACAGCTTCTTGTTCTGTGAATGAATTTGAAGAATCGCCATGCGATCCTGCACATCCGGCAGGTTGATGGCTATGTGCTTGTCGAATCTGCCGGCACGGATCAGCGCTGGATCCAGGCTTTCGACCCTGTTGGTCGCCGCGATGACCAGCACACCTTCACTGCCTGTAAATCCGTCCATCTCATTTAAAAGCGCGTTAATGGTCTGGTCTTTTTCCGAGTTTCTGTCAGAACCGCGTCGGGTCCCAACGGCATCAATTTCATCAATAAAAACAATACAGGGAGCCGATTTTCTGGCCCTGGCAAACAATCCCCGAACCCGTTTGGCGCCCAGCCCCACATACATTTCAACAAAATCAGAGCCGGATACGCTGTAAAAAGGCACTTTCGCCTCTCCCGCCATGGCTCTTGCAGTGAAGGTTTTTCCGGTTCCCGGTGGACCGTAAAAAACGACACCTTTTGGAAGTTTTGCTCCCAGTTCAATGTACAGCCTGGGATCTTTCAAGAATTTCACCAGGTATTCCATGTCCTCTTTCGCTTCTTCGTTTCCGGCTATGTCTTTAAATGTCGTTGCAGGAATCACTTTTTCCGCACTTTTCTCTTTATTCAACGACATCATACCGGTGGATCTGAGTATATAAAACATCACGCCGAAGATCAACGCATAGCGGCCGAGGGTAAAGACATTGGCAATTAAATCCTCCCGTGCCGTATCCGTCATAAGTTCATTGACCACAACGCCCTGTTCCAGTAAGATGCGTTTGAAATCAAGGTCTTTGGGGTTATCAGATGTATACACTGTTTCGTTGGCGTCGGTAAACTGGAAAGTGGGCTCTGCCAGGTTAATACTCACGGTGTGCACCTGCCCGGCTGCCACCAGCTCCATAAATTCTGTGTATTTGATGCTTTCCGGGTCAGGAACATGCCTGAGGCTGGAAAAGAATGTGGTTGCTGCGACGGTGGCGACGACCAGGATCACAATCAGATACGGCAAATACCGCTTATACCGTTGCGATAAGATTTTAAGACGTTCCATTTCCCTTCCCCCTTTTACCTGCGTACATTATAACATAGGTTTCCATAATACTCCTGCGGAAAATGAAAAATATTTTCTGATAACGAATTTTTACGAAGCGTAGACAGTTGCTGTGATGTAGTGACCCGTAAGTATACAATCAGTAAAGTGCCTATGTTTAAACAGGATAATTTTGGGTAATATTATTTTTCAAATTCATATAAGTTGCATAATGGTTATTGTGAAAACTATTTAATGTGAGCTTCCAGACCCAGAGTCGAAGGCAGCTGGCATGAAAATATGATATACTTAGTGAGGAACACTGCTTCGCAGTGTCAGAATGAGAGAACCAGGAGGGATTGTATGAGTACACCTGTAAACATCGATTGGAGCAAATTGGGTTTTGCTTACATGAAAACACCTTATCGCTACATTTCACGTTGGAAAGATGGTCAATGGAGCCAGGGAGAATTGACAGAAGATAATCAATTACACATTAGTGAATCCTCCTCAGCGCTTCACTACGGCCAGCAATGTTTTGAAGGCCTGAAAGCTTACCGCACCAAAGATGGCAGCGTGCAGCTGTTCAGACCGGACCAGAACGCCAAGCGCATGCACCAGAGTTGTGCCCGTGTGTTGATGCCCCAAGTGCCTGAAGAAATGTTCATTGATGCCTGTAAACAAGTGGCAACGGCTAACATTGACTACGTGCCCCCTTATGGCACAGGCGCCACCCTGTACCTGCGACCTTTTGTCATTGGTGTGGGGGACAACATTGGTGTTAAACCAGCTCCGGAATATATTTTCAGTGTGTTCTGCCTCCCGGTGGGCCCCTACTTTAAAGGCGGTCTCTCTCCGGTGAACTTCACCGTGTCAGATTATGACCGGGCAGCCCCCTACGGCACAGGTGCCGCAAAAGTGGGTGGTAACTACGCCGGCAGTATGATGCCCCATGAAGAAGCTGTTGAGAAGGGCTTCGCAGACTGCATTTACCTGGATCCCCTCACCCATACAAAAATTGAGGAAGTGGGCGCTGCCAATTTCTTCGGCATCACCAAGGACAATGAATTTGTCACACCGAAATCACCTTCCATTCTGCCAAGCATCACCAAGTATTCCCTGTTATACCTGGCGGAAAACTACCTGGACATGAAGGTGTCTGAGCGTGATGTGTACATCGATAAATTAGATGAATTTGCTGAAGCAGGGGCCTGCGGCACAGCGGCAGTGATCACCCCCATCGGCGGCATCGATTACAAGGACAAACTGCATGTTTTCTACAGTGAAACAGAGGTAGGTCCGATGACGAAGAAGCTGTACGACACCCTTTGCGGCATTCAGTTCGGTGACGTTGACGCACCGGAAGGCTGGATTGTGAAGGTGGATTAATCGAATCGCAAAACTGTGAGTGCCCCCTGTTGATCAGGGGGCACTTTAGTTTCATACGGATCATATTGAAGACGAAGGAAGTGGACGAGTCATCTACCTCCAATCTTGCCTGTGCCCTGTGGGTATGTGTTTTTGGTCGAAAGCCTCGAAAACTGCGCCAAAACTCGCTGCGCTCAAACAGTTGGCGCAAACGTTTTCTCATCTTTTCGAAAAAACACTGACAAGATTTTCGAGGATGCCTCTTACCACTTACCTTGTCTTCCTATTATCCACAAAAAAACTTCCTTAGATCAATTGAAACCTGCTAATCACACTTATTTACAGCATTACAGCAACTCTCTACCCCGCAGAATATACGCGTCCATTTCCTTCTCCGGCACCATGCTGCCTCCGGTGGCCCAGACCAAATGGGTAGCGTTGTTCATGTATTGTGTCAACCCCTGTTCTTCCAGCCACTGTATCATGTTTTCCTCCTGCATCAACCGGTAGGGACCCGGCATGCCGGCCAGTGCCGATGGTTCCAGCTGCAGGTTTTCTGTTTCATCCAACTGGGCCAACAATCTGAACAGTTGCTCATCTTCCACGGTATAGACCCCTGCCAGCAGTGGTTTCATCATACGGCACACCAACCCCGAAGGCCTCCCCACCGCCAAGCCGTCAGCAGCCGTGACGTTGTCCACTCCAAAATCCTGTGCTGAGACCTCTTCCATTTCCCCTGTCATCAGTCCCAAAAGCACTGCAGGAGAGTGGGTGGGTTCTGCAAAAAAACAATGAACGTTGTCCCCGTACACCTGCTTTAGACCAAAGGCCACACCCCCAGGCCCGCCTCCCACCCCACAGGGCAGGTAAGCAAAAAGAGGATGCTCCCGGTTCACTTCTATGCCAGACGCCTTCAGCTGGCGCTGCAATCGCAGTGCGGCGACAGCATACCCCAGGAACAGGGATTTCGAGTTTTCATCGTCCACAAAATAGCTTGCTGGGTCATCTTCCGATGCTTTACGTCCTGCGGCCACTGCCAGGCTGTAGTCTGTGGCGTATTCCTTCACTTCCACGCCTTTCTCCCGCAACAGGTCCTTTTTCCACTGTCGTGCATCCTGTGACATGTGCACCGTCACCTGGAAGCCCATGGCAGCTCCCATAATGCCTATACTTAAGCCCAAATTGCCTGTTGACCCCACTTCGATGCGGTGCTTTCCGAAAAAACGGCGCACCTCCGGAGCGTCCAGCAGACGGTAATCGTCCTCCAGGTGTAGCCTTCCATCTTCCAGGGCCAGGGTTTCTCCGTGGACCAGCACCTCATAGATCCCGCCCCTGGCTTTTATGGAACCGGAAACGGGAAGATGGCTGTCCAGCTTTAAGACCAACGAACCCTTTAAGGCAATGCCTGTCTGCTGGTCAAGCCTTTGCTGCATCTTAACGACGGGGCGGATGGGCGACTCAATGATGCCCTGTGTTTCCTGTAATGCGGGAAATACCTGGGCCAAATAGGCAGCGAAGCGTTCCAGGCGTTTGGATGCCTCCAGTATTTCTTCCCTGTGGATGGGCAGTGTTTTCAGGGTGTCCTCCGCTCCTTGAAGCCCCGGATTCAGCCAGTTCACCGGTTTCGTTGCCATTATGTCACCCAGCAAAGGGTATGCCTTTAACCACGCTTCCCTGCTCTTACCTAATATCAACGCTTTATCGGAAACATGTTCCATGTTAACCCTCCTTAACCGGAATTGATTTCAGCCTGCTTACACTCTTATTTTACCACGAGTTCATCACATGAAAAAAGCCCGGTATATACCAGGCTTACACATCTCGCGCTTTTTTTATCCCAATGAGGGCACCGACAACGCAGCTTCCGCTTCTGCCACCAGTTGGCCCATCAGGTCTTTTACTGAAACAATTTCCTGTAAACGCCAGGCGTTACTGCCGGTGAAAATCAGTCCTTCTTCCAGTTTTCCCTGGACAGCTGCCATCAGGGCATCTGAAATGCAATAGGGTGTTTCAGCCGGATTGCAGGGTTTCAAGCAATTGGAACACTTGATTGAGGGCACCCGCTCTTTTTTTGTTCTGTCAATAAAGGAATTAATCACAGCGCGGCCGGGCATGCCCACAGGGCTTTGCACCAAATCAATGTCTTCCCTTGAAGCCTTTAGATAAGCTTCTTTATAGAGGGGGTGGGCGTCACATTCTTCCGTGGCCACAAAGCAGGTACCCATTTGAACGCCGGCGGCGCCCATTTTGAGGAACCTGGCGATGTCATTACCATCAAAAATACCCCCGGCGGCAATCACGGGAATTTTTTTCTGGTATTTTTCTTCCGTGGCTTTCAGTGCAGCGATAACGTCCTTTACCAGGTCTTCCAGTTTGATGGGCGGGTCCTGGCGCAGCTCATCCTGGGAAAACCCAAGGTGGCCTCCTGCTTCAGGTCCTTCCACAATCACCAGGTCCGGTGCCACTTGATGACGCCGGTCCCACATTTTAGCAATGAGGGCCGCTGCTTTGCCTGAAGAAACAATGGGTGCAATTTTTGTCTTGGACCCCTTTACCAAAGCTGGCAGTTCTGTGGGAAGTCCTGCCCCTGAAATAATCAGGTCAATTTTTTCTTCCACTGCCGCCTGCACGGTTTCCTTGTAATGATTAATGGCTGTCATGATGTTGATACCGATGACACCCTGGGGACTCAGTTCTTTGGCCTTGCGGATGTGTTTGCGTAACGCTCTGTCATTGGCAACCTGTGCGTTGGCATAAAAATCAGGTTCATTAAACCCCATCTGCACACCTGCCATCACCCCGATGCCTCCCGCATTGGCTACGGCGGAAGCCAGGCGGGACAGTGAAACCCCAACGCCCATTCCACCCTGGATGATGGGAACAGGAACAGAGAGATCGCCTATTTGAAGTGGCGGTAATTTCATTTCATCGACTCCTTGAACTTTATTTTGTCGTTTCATTTTGAACTAAGTATCATTGTACCAGAATTAATGACAAAAATAAAGTATCAACTATTAAGATCTGGTCATAATTTATTGATAAAAAAATCCGGCGCCTTTCCAGGCATGCCGGATAAACAGGAATATGTACTGTGTATTCCTTTTCTTATACTGACCCAGGTGTTGTCTCTTTATCATAGATAAGTACTTCCAACTGGTATATCCCCATCTCCAGCAGGGCTTCCTTAATACAATCTGATATTTCTTCTTCTGCAGCAAAGACCACCATACCAAAACAATTGGTCACCGGATAAGCTAGCTTCATATGGCTGTTGCATTCAACGGTTTTTTTATATGCCAGTTTCATGTTACAAACACCTTTCTATGGTTGAAGTTCAAAACCAAAAACGACCCGCCGGGATGCACGGGTCGCCAAATAGATTGAATGTGTCACAATCAACTGTCATAAGTGGCAACCCGACGATCTTATTCACGGTAACACCCGGAACGTAGACTCGTAGCTTTGCGTCACTGCCTTTCAGTCAGTTTTGCCTTTTTCATTTTTTTGTATCAATATAGGACTTATTGATTATTATTATATT
>JAABSW010000020.1 GCA_011390155.1 Clostridiaceae bacterium | reverse complement strand
GGACTTTACCGGTGGAGCTGTTGGTACCCTGTCCTATGATCTGGTGCGTCAAATTGAAAGTTTGCCGGACACCACCCTGGACGATCTTCAGCTGCCGGATGCCTGTTTAATGCTGGTGGATGAAGTGGTCGCCTACGATCATGCCCGGCAAACCATTGTGCTCATGGTAAGCGTAGACACCAGGGAAACAGGAGGAGTAAGCCTGCCAACTTCTTATACCAAAGGGATGAAAAAGCTGGCTGCCCTGGAGGCGGCAGTAAACCAACCTGCCAACATAAAGACCAGACCTCAGGCATCCATTGACAAGGGGATACCACCTCACCTCACCAGTACAGAAACAGAGGAAAGTTTTTGTGAAAAAGTGAGAACTGCCAAAGAATACATTCGCGATGGCGATATTTTTCAGGTGGTGTTATCCCAGCGTTTTCAGGTACACCCGGCGCCGGATCCTTTTGACACCTACCGGGCACTTAGAAACCTGAACCCTTCCCCATATTTATTTTATTTGGATTTCGATACGTACCAGCTGGTGGGAGCTTCTCCTGAGATGCTGGTGAAGGTAAACCGTGGACGAGTGGAAACCTGCCCCATTGCCGGTACACGACCACGTGGGGCAAACGAGGCAGAAGACGAAGCTTACGCCGATGACATGTTGGCCGATGAAAAGGAACGGGCAGAACACCTGATGCTGGTGGACCTGGCCAGAAATGACGTGGGGCGTGTGTCTCGTTTTGGCAGTGTCACCGTGAACCCATACATGATTGTAAAAAAATTTTCCCATGTGATGCACCTGGTCAGTCAGGTTCAGGGAGAATTGGCAGAAGGGCAAACGAACTTCGATGCCCTTACTGCCTGCCTACCGGCGGGTACACTATCCGGCGCTCCCAAAATCCGTGCCATGGAAATCATTGATGAGCTGGAAACCAGGCGACGGGGACCTTATGGCGGCGCAGTGGGCTACTTCAGCTACAACGGCTGCATGGACACTTGTATCACCATCCGCAATGTGGTGTTCACCGGAGACAAAGCCTATGTGCAGGCTGGGGCAGGCATCGTGGAAGATTCAAACCCCCAGGCTGAGTATGAGGAAAGTGTCCGGAAAGCGTCTGGCATGTTAGAAGTGCTTCAAGTACCAGTAAAGGAGGTGGCATCATGATGATTCTCATTGACAACTACGACTCTTTCACCTATAACCTGTACCAATACCTGGGAGAAATCAACCCACAGATCAGGGTTATCCGCAACGATGCTCTTACCGTGGAAGAACTGGCAGCCATGAAACCAAGTCACCTGATCATATCACCGGGCCCTGGCTTTCCCAAAAGCGCCGGCATATCACTGGAAGCCATCCGCTGTCTTGGTCCTACCATACCTACCCTGGGCATTTGTCTGGGACACCAAGCCATCTGTGAAGCCTTTGGAGGGCGTATCGTTCACGCAACCCACCGGGTTCATGGAAAAACTTCTTTGATTCGTCATCAGCAACTGGGCTTGTTCCAAGATCTTCCCAATCCATTTACTGCTGCCCGGTACCATTCCCTGGTGGCAGACACGGAACAGATACCAGATGTATTGCAGGTGACTGCATATGCCGAAAATGGGGAAATCATGGGGGTACAGCACCGGGATTATCCGGTGCACGGTCTTCAATTTCACCCCGAGTCCATCGCTTCTGAACACGGCAAAGCCATGCTGCGCCTCTTTATCAACGAAAGGAGAGAATCTCATGCCTGATCAAACCACTGCCCATGAACTAAAGGAACGCATTGTCATTAATCAACAAGCTACCATGAAACAATACATCCGCCGTGTTATGTCCGGCAAATCTCTGACCCAGAAGGAAATGACCGGTGCCATGGAAATGATCATGACTGGTGCAGCCACAGAAGTGGAAATGGCCGCCTTTCTTACCGCCCTCAGCATGAAGGGTGAAACCATGGAAGAACTGGTGGCAGCAGCTGTCGTGATGCGTCATCATGCCCGGCAGGTGCCAGTTTCCTGTGGCAGCTGTGTTGACACATGTGGCACTGGCGGTGATGGAGGCCGCACCTTCAATGTCTCTACAGCAGCTGCCATTGTTGCAGCGGCTGCCGGTGTGCGAATTCTGAAACACGGAAATCGTTCTGTTTCCAGCCGTTGTGGCAGCGCTGATGTGCTGGAGGCCCTCAACATCGACATTCACCAACGGCCCCACGATGCCGCCCGGTCGGTAAATCAGTTAGGCATGGCCTTTCTCTTTGCGCCAGATTATCACCAAAGCATGAAATACGCTGCACCGGTACGAAAGAGCCTGGGATTTCGCACCATTTTCAATGTGCTGGGGCCATTAGCCAATCCGGGGGAACCCGACTATCAAGTGGTGGGAGTGTTTTCCAAAGAACTGTTGCAGCCCATGGCCGAAGCACTTAGAGCATTGGGCCTTCACCGTGCACTGGTGGTGTGCGGTGAGGATGGGCTGGATGAACTCACTACCACTGGCACCAGTCACATCTGTGAACTGAAAAACGGTGCCATCCTGCGCTACACCCTTCAGCCGGAAGACTTGGGGTTGCCTCGGAGCCAGGCAGCCGACATTGCCGGCGGCGATGCCCAGGAGAATGCTTTGATCATTCGTGAAGTTTTCCAGGGAAAACGACCTGCCGCCCAAGACCTTGTGGCCCTTAACGCCGGAGCAGTCATTTACGTGGCAGGCAAGGCCGCTTCGCTGATAGAAGGTGTGGAAAAAGCCCAAAGGGCGATTCGTGACGGAAGGGCAATGGAAAAACTGCAACAACTGGCTGCTGGCACAGTAGATCAGCAGCACTTGGCAGAGAAGGCGATGACATGCTAAGCCGTCTGCTGGAAGCCACCCGCCTGAGGGTGGCTGAGCGGGAAAAACAAAAACCCATTGACAAGCTGTTGGCAACCTTGGGAAGTGTCAGCCCAAAAGACAGCAAAACCTCATTGGTAGAGATCATGCAGCACAACAATAGCATGGCAGTGATCGCGGAAATCAAGCGTTCATCGCCTTCAAAGGGTTCACTGGCACCGGAGATCAATCCAGCGTTGCTGGCCCAGGAGTACCAGTCAGCAGGTGCAGCAGCTATATCGGTGTTGACAGAGCCCACAGGTTTTGGTGGAAGCGATGATGACCTGACACAGGTGCTGGGTGCTGTTACATGTCCGGTGCTGCGAAAAGATTTTATCCTTACCCCCTACCAGGTGGTTGAAACCGCCGCCCTTGGTGCAGACATAGTGTTGCTTATCGCCGCGGCACTCTCAGACAGCCAACTGGCCTTGCTTCACCACACTGCCACTCAGATGAATCTTCAGTGCTTGCTGGAAGTGCATAACCAGGAGGAACTGTATCGGGTCTTAAGGCTGCCCCTGGACCCGGCCAGGCATTACCTCGGCATTAATAACAGAAACCTGAAAGACTTTCAGGTTTCCCTTAACACCACGTTTATTCTGGCGCCTAAGGTGCCTTCTGAACTGGCTGTGATCAGCGAAAGTGGTGTACGCTCCCGGGACCAGGTTAAAAAACTGGAGGCCATTGGGGTGAAGGGAATATTGGTGGGTGAAAGCCTGGTAACCGCCAAGGATCCAGGTGCAGTTATCCGGACACTGAGAGGAGAGGGCTAATCATGAAACATAAAAGAAAAGCAGCCGTTAAAATTTGCGGCATTCAGCGCATGGAAACACTACCCGTTCTTCTTCAGGAACAACCGGAATATGTGGGGTTTGTCTTCGCCCCCAGCAAACGCCAAGTCAGTCCTGAAGCAGTCGCTGCAATGGGCCGGGAACTTCCGCCTTCTATCATCAAAGTGGGGGTGTTTATGAATGAAGAAGAGAATACACTGCGAAAACTGGCCGAAAAGGGAAACCTGGATATATTACAGCTTCATGGTCAGGAAAGCCCTGACCTGTGTCACAGGCTGCGCCGTGAAGGGTACAAGGTATGGAAAGCCTTTCCTCTGTCAACAAAGGATGACCTGATGAAACTTTCGGTATATCAGGTGGATGGTTACCTGGTGGACACGGCTGGTGTTGCCGGCGCCGGGGGCACGGGCACAGTGTTTCCCTGGCACTGGCTGGCAGATGACCCGTTCATCCGGACCGGAAGCGGGCCACTGATTCTGGCAGGCGGTCTTACACCCGGAAACATTCACCAGGCATTACAACAAGTGTCCCCTGCTGTGGTGGATGTGAGCAGTGGTGTTGAAACCAACGGGGTGAAAGACCCTTTGCTGATCACCAATTTTATTAAGAAAGTGAGGGAATATCATGTCGAGTAAATTGTCATCACCCATCACCGAATATTATGGAGAATTTGGTGGCCGTTATGTACCAGAAACACTGATGAACGCTCTGGAAAAGCTGGAAGAAGCAGCAGTGGAAGCCTTGGCTGATCCGCTTTTTATGGAAGATTACCGTTATTTGCTGGTCCATTATGCCGGAAGAGAAACCCCCCTTTACGAAGCGGAAAACCTGGCACGACACCTGGGAGGTGCACGGATTTTTCTGAAACGGGAAGACCTGAACCACACCGGGTCTCATAAAATTAACAATGTGATTGGTCAGGCCCTGCTGGCCCAGCGTATGGGAAAGAAGCACATCATCGCTGAAACCGGTGCGGGGCAACATGGTGTGGCAACGGCCACCATCTGTGCCAAAATGGGCCTTAGCTGCCAGGTGTTCATGGGAGAAGAAGACATAAGGCGCCAAGCCGTGAACGTGTCCAAAATGAAACTGTTAGGGGCTACCGTCACAAGTGTCACCTCCGGTACCGGTACCCTGAAGGATGCCACCAGCGAAGCAATACGCTCCTGGGTTGCCCGGGTGGAAGATACCTTTTACATCATTGGATCAGTGGTGGGGCCACACCCCTACCCTTCCCTGGTACGGGAATTTCAGAAGGTCATTGGTGAAGAAACACGGGTTCAGATACTCAACCGTGAAAAACGGCTGCCGGACGTGGTCATTGCCTGTGTAGGAGGTGGCAGCAATGCCATGGGTATCTTTCACCCATTTTTACAGGATACATCTGTGGAGCTCATCGGGGTGGAAGCTGCCGGTTTTGGATTGTCAACACCTTACCATGCTGCTGCCATCAACGGTGGGAGTGTGGGAGTAATCCATGGCATGTTGACTCGGCTCATGCAGGATGACGTGGGGGGCATTCTGCCCGTCCATTCCATATCCGCAGGCCTTGATTACCCGGGCATAGGTCCGGAACATGCTCACCTAGCCAGTACTGGCCGTGTGGTCTACGAAGCTGTGACAGACGATGAAGCGGTGAAAGCTTTCCGATTGTTGTCAGAAAAAGAAGGTATTATCCCCGCCCTGGAAAGCGCTCATGCTTTGGCCTATGCTGCCAAACTTGCACCTACTCTGCCGCAAAGCAACATAATGGTGGTCAATCTCTCCGGTCGGGGAGACAAAGACATGGACACCATTATGAACAGTATGAAAGGAGAGCTTACCCATGGAAAAAGCCAATCTACTGAATCAAAGCCCAGTGACAGACGTCATCGACAACCGAATTTCCCAATGCTTTTCATCCCTTAAAAAAGAGGGCCGCAAAGCACTCATCCCTTTTGTCACCGCGGGTGACCCCGATGAAGAAACCACCCTGGCCATCATTGCCGGACTGGAAAAAGCTGGGGCCAACATCATAGAGCTGGGCATGCCCTACTCTGACCCTTTGGCTGACGGCCCTGTGCTCCAACGGGCTGCCCAACGAGCCCTTGCTGCAGGCATGACCCCCACAGCATACCTGGAACTCATTCGACGGGCGAGAGTACAGACCCAGTTGCCCCTGGTAGGACTGGTGTATGTGAACACCATCCTGCAATACGGTTGGGAAGCCTTTGGCCGGGAAGCAGCAGAAGCAGGGCTGGATGGCATCGTGATCCCTGATCTTCCCCAGGAAGCCCGCCATTATAACGGCAAACCCCTGTCCCCCCTGCCTCTCACAGAAATTCGGCTGGTGGCACCCACTTCTCAACAGCGGATTAAGAACATCGTCAGCAACGCCCAGGGGTTTGTCTATTGCATAGCCGCCCTGGGGGTCACCGGTGTGAGAAAGCATTTGACCGATCTGGCAACGGACTTGGAACCCTTTATGGCAACAGTCACCCGGTACAGTGCCTGCCCCACTGCTTTGGGGTTTGGCATTTCCTCCCCGGAAATGGTGAAAGATATTCGCCATCTGGCCGATGGCTTCATTGTGGGCAGCGCCTTGGTTGAAAAGCTGGAAGCAGGCATCAACGCAGGTAGTGGGATCACCCCTGCCATGAACTTTATTCAAAGCTTGAGAGATGCCCTTGACCAGTAATAGCGGAAGGAACAGGCTTCTGAAAGGCAAAGTTATAACCCGGACCTCAGGTAGTGAGATCCGGGTTATGTTAATGATAATATTTCGATTGTTTCAGCTGATCCTTTGATTGGTATTACCTTAGAATCATAAATTGATGAGTTTCGTCATAACTTCCCATTGTCTTTGGAATGTAGGCACTAACGGGATAGTTGCTGTCTGTGGTTTCGCTTACATCACCCCTGGAGCTGGTTCTTCGGGTGGTTAATGAACCCGAAGTGGCATTTGATTCAGCTTCCATGGTAACAAAGAGCTTGTCTTTGAAGGCGCCGCTTGATTTAATATCCATGGTGCCGGAAAGGGTAGTGTGAAACACAAATTCTCTGTTTGTGGTAAAAGATTCACCTAAAATTTCTCCTTCATAGTGACTTGTAAGGACAGCGGTGTAATTGGCAGAAAAACGTCCAGTGCCATGAACTTTTTCGTTTATGTCATTGTCCATGAACTGGCCTTCAAGGGTGATGTTGTCCACTTCAAATGACCAGTTAAACTGCTCCCCATTACTGGCTGTAAAATCGAGGGATTTGCTGTGACTCCCACTGGCAGAAAACTGGTCGTTTTGATCTACCGTAATGGTACCTAAAGAACGAAGGGCATCGTTAAAGGGTAAAATGTTGCTTTCCATAAGGACATTGACAAGGCCATTGCCATCGGTTAGTTCAACATCAGGTTGAAAGGCAAAACGATCAACGTAGCGTTCTCTGTCTTCGATTAACCCCAATTCTTTTAAACGTTCCCAATAAGCTTCTTCACCATCGGTGTACCGGGTGAAGATGGCGTCCAAAATTTGCTCCAGTTCAACCTGATCTTCTTGTAATTCAAAGGGGTAGCTCATGTCATAAATCACATTGTTGCGGCTGGTGTCGTGCATTACCTTGTTAATTTGACCGAAGATCCGTTCAATCTGGAGCTCCACAGGATAGTCATCGGGAAAATAACTTCGGCCCCTGTCCATCAGTTTCCAATCTTTGATTCGTTCCATGACGTATTCATTGTTTTTCCGCAGCTTTTCAATTTCTGATTCCTGCTGTTTTCGCAATTCAAACTGTTCCTCCAGGTCTTTCGAGGCCTGGTTTCGAATGTCGTTGGCCACGTCTGCTGGAATGTCATCCACGTGAATGTCTCGTTGAAAAGCATATCGTTCCAGTGCATCAGCCTGTACTTTGTGGGCAACACCCCGCATCTGGGTAAAGAGGCTTTCAAAGTCGCCGGCCTCTACGTTATAACCCCAGGGTAACCAGCTTTCAGTCCCGTTCAGGTATATTTGATAGGCCTTTTCAATCTCGGTGTCACGCCAGTTGGAAATCTTTTTATCCACCACTTTTACTGCCAGTTGACCGGCTTTTAAAACCTTAGACTCACCAATAACAAACTCAGATATATGTTTACTGGCACCAATAAAATCACCTTCAGAGATGGCGCCTAGGCTTTGTGCAACGACTCCTGCGTGTTTTAATCCGGTTCCCAACTCCTCTCCCAGGCTTTCGTTTGACAAACGTTTGCTGAGGGCTTTTCCTGTTTCCATTGCAATGGTGGTGCTCAGTGCAGCATAATCACCGTTCAACACATTGTCCATCATGCCAATACTGGTGCCTACTCCCACTTTTGTTTCAGAGCCACTGTCGGAGGTAATGGTCAGAGTCAAGTCGTTAATAATTTCCTGGGTAACCTCTTTGGCAATCATGGTGGCAATGTCTGTGTTGTGTTGATCAAAGGCGCCAATTAACATTTCGTCAACAATTTCTTTGGTTAGTGCTTCCATTTCACCATCAATTTGGGAGGTAATCCATTGTCTTCGACTGATGTCGTTAATTTGTAGTGTAGTTCGTTCATCCTCGGAAAGTTCCGCAGCCCCCCACCAGTTGTTGTGGTAGGTTTCGAAGGTCAGTGTGTGGGCAGTCAAATCAATTGCAAGGGGTTTTACGTAAGTCCAACCGTATTCATTGGTGTAATGCACAGCCCGAAATCCTTCCGTTTCCTGCGCCTTTTGCAGTATTTTTTCGTCTACCTTAATTGTGATTTCCAAGGGAACGTCTGAACGAGGCTGATCACCTCTAATTTCAAAACGATACAAACCACCAGCTGGTTTGAAGACAGAAGAATCAACTTCAACCTCCTCTTCAAGGGGCATAAGGGCCACTTCCGTAGGTACTTCAAAGGCATTGGCTGGAACATTCACTTCAATGCCATGGGTATCCAGGCTGCCCAATACAATGGGTGCATCTCCGGTAAGCATTACCATTTCTTCACTGACACTACTGGTGTTATTCCAGGAAATCACCCCACCAGATTCTGTTGTTCCACAGCCTGACATTAGGAGTAGTACCAGGATCAACAAAGAAATAATTCCAATTTCAACATATTTTTTCATGAAAGCCTCCTTATGGTTTGTTTTGTAAAATGATTTTATTCATTGTACCACGTAAAAAGAAAATTGAACCTACACATAAGGTATAGGTTTTGGATAATTTTGTTGCTATTGCTTGGTTATTATGGAAATAAGTTGAGGTCTAAGTCACCCAATGAGTCATATGCTGTCTAATCTTGATTAATTTAGCCTCTATTTGGGTAATTTGATACTAACGGAGGTTATAAAAATTTGCAGATTAGAAGAAGCCTGTTATATTCTGGAAATGATGTAATTTGCAGTGATCATTAACTTGAAAAAGAATCACAAGGGAGGTTTGGAAATGAGTGATATTAAAAAAACGCTGGGGATTAAAAAAGACAAAATGGAAGGCGCTGTTAAAGAAAAAACTGGGAAAATGACTGGTAATAAAAAGATGGAACTTAAGGGTAAAGCCCAGGGCATGGCCGCTTCGATGAAAGAGAAGATTAACACGATTAAAAAATAAACGTAGAGACCACCGATTGGTTGTCGGTGGTTTCTTCTTTTAAAGGAAGTGCGTGTCATGTTTTGGAAAATAAAATATTTCATTAGCAAAAGTGTGTGGGTGTACCCTGCTGTTTATTCCATTCTGTCATTGATTGGTGCTGTACTGGTAGTACTCCTGGACACAAGGCAGTGGGTTTCACTGAGTAATGTGTTGCCGGAATTTTTATTCACCAGTGTAGGTCTTTCAAAAACCATTTTGGGAATCTTAGCCACTTCACTGCTTACCATGACCACCTTCACCTTTTCAACCACCATGGTGGTGCTCACCATGTATTCATCCCAGTTCTCACCCCGTACCGTTGAAAATTTTTTATCAGATAAAAATACCATGAAAACCATGGGCACTTTCATCGGCGGATTTGTTTACGCCATTGTGAGTCTGTTTTTTATGAAGCAAAGACTGGAGGGTGAACTGGTGGTGGCAGCCACCCTGGCCATCTTTTACATGGCCCTTTGCCTGGTCCGCTTCATCAGGTACGTTCACCACGTGGGGTCCTTTATCCAAACCCACAATCTGATTGACAGGCTTTACACGGAAGCCCTGTCAAAAATTGAAGAATACAAGAATTTATTGGAAAGGGGCACCATCCTCCCCCTTAATCATTCGCCGAAACAAACCTTTACCATACAGGTAATAAGCCGTGAAAGTGGCTACATTCAGTATGTGGACCATGACGCCATGATGAAGGTTGCAGAAAAATTATCAGGCGTTATCGTGTTGGAAAAAATCACAGGACAGTTTGTCACTGACACCAGCCAAATTTTTTCCATTCACCTGGAGGAAAAAATTGAACTGGAAGAAACCCAGATTGTAAATTTGTTAAAATGCGTCACCATCGGCAAGAAAAAGACTGAGCTTCAGGATTTTAATTTTTCCATCCAAAAAATTGTGGAGACTGCCCTGCGGGCCATTTCTCCAGGCATTAACGACCCCAACACAGCCAATAATTGTCTGAGGATACTGGGAGTGCTTTTAAGTAAACTGGCAGATTTGGAAAAAGGCTATCTGGCCAGGGAAAGCGAAGAGAAAACAGCTGCTATTTATATTGAAATTATTGATTTTGAGAAAGAAATTTACTTTACTTTCTACCAGCTTGTCCATTATGGCAAAAGTGATGTTTCGGTGATGATCTCCATATTGAAAGCCCTGCGGTTCGTCATGGAAAAGGCTTCCAGTGAAAACCGTTCGGTGGTCATAAATTTTCTTGATTATGTATGGGGAAAGATTGACCCAGCTTTGCTCACCGGTTATGACCTAAAAATACTGGAACATGAAAGAGAAGAAATCATACGGCCCTCCCTATTTTTTCCTGTTGATAATGCGTAACCAAATTTTCTTTGGGTTATTTTTGATGGCTTAGTTGCAATTGAAGGATCAATTTTCTATAATAAGATGAACAGAACAATTGAGAAACGAACTCGATTATTAAAGTTCGGTACACTAACCACCTGTGGGAATAGTTAGGAGTGTCACAATGTTACTAGCCATTGATGTGGGGAATACCAACATAGTCATCGGCTGTGTTGATGAAGAGGAAATACGTTTCAGTGCACGCTTTGCAACAGTTAAAGACAAAACAGAGGATGAATACGCCATCATGCTCATGAACCTGTTCCAGCTTCACAACGTATCACCGAAAGTCATTCACGGCAGCATTATTTCATCTGTCGTGCCAGAACTGAAAAAAGTGTTGAAATTGGCAGTGGAATTGGTAACAGGGAAAACGGCACTAATTGTCACCCTTGACCTGGACACAGGGCTGAAAGTGGCCGTGGATGCCCCCAACACCCTGGGCACCGACCTGGTGGTGGACGCCGTGGCGGCCATTGCCAAATACCCAAAACCCATCATCATATTCGACATGGGCACCGCCACCACTGTGTCTGTCATTGATGAAGAAGGAGTATACCGTGGGGGCATGATCATGCCCGGACTGCGCCTGTCTGTTGACGCGCTTTCCACCCGCACTTCACAACTTCCACGAATCAGCCTGGACGAGCCGGAGCAGCTTATTGGTACCAACACCATCAACTGCATGAAAGCAGGGGCCGTTTACGGCACCGCTGCCATGCTGGACGGCCTGGTGGACCGACTGGAAGAAGAGCTGGGCACCCCCCCCACCGTCATTGCCACCGGAGGCCTTATTGGCGACATCGTGCCCCACTGCCGACGCAAGATGATTTACGACAAAGATCTGATGATTCTGGGGCTGCAGATTCTATACGAAAAAAACAAAGACCGGCAGTAGCCGGCCTTTCCACTGACTTCTATTTGCGGGCCAGGATTGCACTTAGCAATTCATGGGCCGCTTTTTCTTTATCCATCAACGGCAGTGTGATTTCTTCTCCCGAAGTGATAAGTGTCAACTGATTGGTATCCCCGGCAAAGCCTGAGCCGGTATCTTTCAGGCTGTTGCAGGCAATCATATTCACCTTCTTGGACACCAGTTTCTTCCGAGAGTTTTCCAAAAGGTTTTCCGTTTCCATGGAAAAACCGCAGATGAACTGGCCTTCCTTCCGGTGTTCCCCCAGGTGTTTCAATATATCCCGTGTACGTGTTAGTTCCATGGTCATGGTTTCCTGATCTTCCTGTTTTTTTATCTTTTCTGTACCTTTATGGGTTGGCTTGTAATCTGCCACGGCTGCGGCTTTGATAATCACATCCTGGGAATCCATCCGGGCAGTAACCGATTCAAACATCTCCTGGGCAGAAGTCACTTCCAGAATGTCCATGTAGGATGGCCGAGGCAGGGACGTTTTACCTGTCACCAAGGTCACCTGGGCACCCCGTCGTGCAGCCGCCCGGGCCACTGCGTAGCCCATTTTGCCGGAAGAGTGGTTGGAAATGAAGCGCACCGGGTCAATGGCTTCCATGGTGGGGCCAGCAGTTACCAACACTTTAAGACCCGCCATGTCCTTTTCATAAGCCACTTCCTGTAAAATGGCTTCCATCAACATGTCCGGTTCCGCCATTTTCCCCGCCCCCACATCACCGCAGGCCAGCCGTCCAGATCCGGGGTTGATGATTTCCCAGCCGTAGTCTCTGAGCCGCTGTAGGTTGTTCTGGGTCACCTGATTTTCGTACATAGCCGTGTTCATGGCCGGAGCAATCAGTTTCTTGCAGCGGCAGGCCAACACCGTGGTGGTAAGCATATCGTCGGCCATACCATTGGCCAGCTTGGCAATCACATTGGCCGTAGCCGGTGCGATCATCACTAAGTCTGCCTGTTTTGCAAGGGCAATGTGTTCTGTGCTGTATTGAAAATTTCGGTCGAAGGTGTCCACCGCCACCTTGTTTTCAGACAAGGCTTCAAAGGTGAGGGGTGAAACAAATTCTGTACCGTTTTTTGTCATCACCACCTGCAGGTTGGCGTTTTGTTTCACAATGAGAGAAGCCAATGCGGCCGCTTTATAGGCAGCGATACAACCGGAAACCCCCAGCAGCACCGTTTTTCCTGTTAACATGGGTTCATCCTCCTTTGGGTAACTTATTGGTGTGTTAATGTATATGTTCATGGTACCACAATATTTGAAAAAATAAACCTGGTGAAATTTTTCGAGACGAAGCCGTTCTTAATCAAGGAGCATGACTTTCCAGGGGCATGACTTTCCATTGACGAATCAAATGATCCATGGGAAAATATAATTGCTGGATATTAGGATTGTTTGGGGGAATTTAAATGGATAATAATGTTAAGAAAGTATGTGTGTATGGCCTTGGCGGCGTGGGGGGTTACTTGGGAGGTATGCTTGCCCATAATTCAACCCAGGCCAACCAAGCACATCATGAAGTATATTTTGTAGCCAGAGGAAAACACCTGGCTTCCGTAAAAGAAAAGGGCCTCACACTGATCACGCCATTGAGTGATAAAGTGGTCTGTTATCCCACAAAAGCGACAGAACATGTAAGGGATCTTCCTGTAATGGATTACATCTTTCTCTGCGTAAAGGGGTATGACCTGGAAGAGGCACTGGAAAACATACGTCAAATAGCGGATGACAGCACAGTGATCATAGCTCCCTTAAACGGAGTGGATATTTACGAGAGAATCAAATCTAGAATAATGACAGGTATTGTTCTTCCTTCATGCATATTTGTCACCTCCTCCATCACAGAACCGGGAGTGGTGCATCATAAGGGCGGCACAACCATGCTGGTTATGGGAAAAGACCCGCAGCAGAAAGAGTATGATCCAACTGCGCTGCATCAACTGCTAACCTTTTCAAAAATTCCCTTCAGATGGGAAGAAGAGGCTTTAACAACCATCTGGGAAAAATACATTATGTTTGCACCCTTTGCCCTGGTCACAGCTTATTCAGGCAAAACCTTTGGGGCAGTAATGGAAGATGAATCATTGAAGGGATTAATTAAGGGCATTATGGAAGAAGTGGTTGCCTTGGCAAAAGCCAAAGGCATACCTGTTAAAGACAGTCTCATTGAAACATACCTCAGCAATGCCAGTTTTTACCCCTACGAAACCAAAACTTCCTACCAACGAGATGTTGAAAGTGGTAAGGGAAAAGACGAAGGCGATCTCATCGGTGGAGCCATCATTCGATTGGGGAAAGAATTTGGTATCAGCACAGCCATAACCGAAAGTGTTTACGGGCATAAACAGTAAGGACATCATGGAACCATTCAAACGACTTAATAATTTGCACTTGGCATCCGTCGTTCAATAGCTTTAGCCCCAAAGGCCAGACCAAATCCAATCACCAGCCCTTCAACCAGCAACATGAGCCCATAATACAGTTCAGTACCCTTTACCATGGCCATGTAAAAGGTATGCATACGTGTCAAAAATACTATGTCTGTTAGCCGTATGGCCACAAACATACCGGCAGCGGCCAGTAGGGTGATTGCCAGACCAGCCATAATGGCAGAAGCACTATTTTGCATTAATTTTTTCAGCAACAATGCCATGGTAAAGTACAACAGGATAAAAAAAGTTTGCACACTGAATAAGAGCAAGCCGGCAATGACAACTGCGCTAAAAAGTGTAAAAGACTGTGCTTTGTTGGCGTCTTTCAGTCCCATGTAAATTGTCATAGGCACCAAGAAGGCATTAAGTAAATTGGCAAACCCCTTAAAAATCGTAAAAAACACCACGATTAAACCCACTGTCAGGGCGCATCTTACCAAAGTGGCAGTTATTGTATTGTTCTGCAAGGCGAATCCCTCCTGATTTTCCAAGATGCACAATAATACTGGCATGATACTACCTACTAAGCTTACACTACTAAAAAGAATTCTAATACATAATTTATCGAAAAACAATATATTTATTGAAGAGAGAATAACACTGACCTAAGAGATAACAAGGGCAAAGCAAGAATAAGCTTAGATAATGATGAATGCCAGTGGGTATAAATGGTACGAATATAAACAGAGACAGAATTCCAAGCAAAGGAGAGATTAGGAATGCAAGATTTTAATGACTTTTTGAACACCATCGATGACCCGGAAAAACGAGAGAAAATGGAAAATATATTGATGCATATCAGGAGAAAGTATCCACAACTAAAAGAAGAGATTAAGTGGCATAATCCTATGTTTAGTGATCATGGCACCTTTATCATCGGTTTCAGTCTTGCCAAGAACAACATTGCTGCAGCGCCAGAAGCGGCAGTCATAAATCATTTTGAACAGGAAATTCTAAAGGCTGGATACACTCATACACAGAATCTATTCAGAATAAAATGGACTGATGAAGTGGATTATGATCTGCTGGATCGTATTGTGGAATATAACATTGAAGAGAAGAAAGATATGACCAAATATTGGCGTTAAAATACTCCCGCTCTTAGTACAGCAAAGTACTTATGCGGGAGTTATTTTGTTTATAGACGTCTCCATCAATTGGATAAGACCTGAACCTCAATTTCCATATCCGTGATGAGATGACAGTAGTTTCCTTCTGATCATGTGTGTAACTATTGAGGCCTATCCGGCAATATCTATGTCTTTGTCTTTCAGAATGCAAACGAAGCTGAAGCATGAACCCTTGTGCTCAATACTCTCCACCATCAGGCGTCCATTGAGTTTTCGGGACACTTCTCTGGCAGCGGTTAGACCCAACCCCAATCCGCCATATTTGCGGGTGTGAGAATCGTCTGCCTGTATAAATCGGTCAAAGATGGTGTCCAGTTTATCGGAAGGGATGCCAATGCCGGTGTCCTGCACTGAAAACTTTAGCTCAAGACTTCCATCAGTCAGTTTTCTGGAGACAGACACCGAAAGATGCACTTCCCCTTCAGGTGTAAACTTTATGGCGTTGCCTGTCAGCAGCATCAACACCTGTTTTATTTTGTAACGGTCACCGAAAATATAAGGCGGAAGATCTTTGTCGGTGGAATGTCGTAGGATCAAGCCCTTTGATTTAGCTGCAGGTAAATGAAGCCTGACAATTTCACTGAGTAGACCGCATGGCTGAAAGTGGGTTTCAACCAGTTCGTCGGGTCCTTTTTCCAACTTGGAATAAGTGAGAATCTCGTCAACTATATGGGTCAGTGATTGACAGCAGGAGAGAGCATCTCTTACATAGCCAGATTGTTCCTCGTCCAAAGGGGTTAGCTTTAAGAGCTGGTGCATCCCCATCAGTCCATTGAGAGGTGTGCGAAGTTCATGGTTCATGTTGGCTAGAAATTGCGACTTAACACGGTTAGCAGCTTCAGCACGTGTTTTTTCTTCACATAGTTTGTTTTCCACTTCAACCAAATGTGAGACATCACTGAACATAACAGCCAGCTTGCCCGGCTCTGCCGTAAAAGCCTTAACTTCAAGGGTTTTTTGAAAAACGGAGGTATATTGTCTGAATTGAAGGGGCTTACCGTTGGCAAGTACTTTTCCATATAACTGAATCCAAATGGGTTCCAGGTCAGGAATAAGTTTCGTAAGAGGGTGTCCTATAACCTGTTCTGCCTTCATCCCAGTTATCTTTTCAAAGGCATTGTTAACAGCCAAAAATCTGAAATCCTCAGGTTTCTGTTGTTCATCCAGAATCACTTCAAAGACGATGAATCCGTCAAGCATTTCATTGAAAAGCAGCTGGAATTGAGTGGTCAGTTTTTTGTGTTCTGTGATGTCTTCGAAGGAAGTATATACCTGATAAGGTACGTTTTCACCTTTTCGGAACAGAGGTATAGAGGTAACGTTGATCCAGACATAATCGTGTTTAACATGATTTAAAACCCCCATGGTGAAAGGGCCAACCTGTCTTCCTGTGGCAAGGCACTGCATGGCAGGTTGAAATTCAATGGGAATGGTGTTGCCTAGTTCGTCAATGGCTACCCAACCTTCTTCTTTGGGAGATTTGCCCAGTATGTGATGAAGGGAGATGCCTAAAATGTTCAAGGCAGAGGGATTGGCAGATATGATAGCACCCGACTGGTCCTGGTAGATGACACCTTGGGCCATGGTCATGAAAAGATAACGATAGCGCCACTTTTCGTCCATTTCATCGGGTTGCTCATAAAAAGTTTCATACACATCCAACTGAGACTGTAATTTTTTGATTTCTGTTTTTAGTTTCTTAAACTCTTCCTGCAATTTCAAATCTTCCATAAAAAATACCCCTCTCGCAACGATCAGCAGAAAAGGGCTTGCAATCAGTGCAACCGGCTGCCTTACAGCGTATGCTGCGTAGGTCCATGGCTTTGCGTCCCTGTCTTTCGAAAGGTTTGCCCTTAAACTGGTTATCCAATATACCTATTAGTATGGCATACTTAAGAATGTTTGTATAGCTCTTGATAGAAATTAGTTAAAATAAGTCAAAAAGTGCTATTGTTTCAATGTGATACTTCAAAGCGGTATAGCATTGAAAGAGAAAATTTTTAAAAGAGGTTTGTACATAGAACATTGTAGAAAACAAGATGAAACCATTATGCAGTATTCATAATTATGACTGATCATTAAAGCTCTCGGAGTTAATGAGTATTTGAATTCTTTTAATGGCTTCGCTGCGTTTGCGCACGGATAGCTTTTTATAAATACTGGTGATACTGTTTTTTACTGTTCCTTCGGAAAGAAACATTTTGTCAGCGATTTCTTTGTTGGTCAGGCGGTTAAACATGTGAGTGATGATTTCCTGTTCTTTAGGAGAATAGGCATCATTTTGATCAAAATATTCCAGGAGGTTTCTGTGGGGCACGTTTAATCCATGGTTAACGGTTTTTTGAATAATGCGTGAAGCAACCTCCCAGGGTAAAATAAAATGATTTTCTGCGGCTTCGCGGATGCTTCGTAACAATTGCTGGTTATCAAGGCCTTTAATCAGATAACCGTTGGCACCATAGGACAGGGCATCGATGATGTGATCATCATCCAAATATGTGGTCAGCACCAGAATGGGAAGAGTCTTATCCATTTTCCTGATTTCACGGATCAACGTGATGCCATCCATGACGGGCATTTTCAGGTCAAGCAATACCAAATCAGGACATGAGTCATTCAGGAAGGTCAAAGCTTCCTGTCCGTTCGCTGCTGTACCCAAGACTGCCATATCATCCTGGTGTTCAATAACCAGGCGCAGGCTTTCCAACATTAGCGGGTCGTCTTCAACAATGAGTAGACGTAGTTTATCCAAGATAAGTGCTCCTTTCATTGTCAAATGGTAGGTCCATTGTACCATGAGGATATTTGTTTCGTGAGTTTGTGATAGAGAATTTGTAGGAACATTCAAAATAGTGACCAAAAGTCATCCCCAGAAAGACAAATATATTTTGTGAAATAGCAACTATCTGTTATAATCATAAAAAGGCATTATTCCTCATACTTCCATGTCAGGTTGAATATTGAAATGTTAAGGAGACGATCCTGTGCAGCACGATAATTTCAATTATAAAAAAAGGGTCTCAAGCCGTCGTATACTAGCTTATGAAGAAGACAAAACCAACCAGTTTTTATTGAAGAGAGTGTTAATGAAGAATGGTTATGAGGCTGATGTTGTCAACAATGCCAGTGAAGTATTGAATCGACTTACCACACACAATGAGAGATATGACCTGCTTATCATTAATATCTGTGCACCCCTCAAGGATGATCTGGAACTTGTCAGAACCATTCGCTCATTGTCCAATCAGCATATTTCTTCAATTCCCGTCTTAGCCACCTGCACAGCCATACACCCTGATATTAAAAAAATGTGCCAGGCCCAGGGAATTGTTGATGTCATTATGAAACCTTTCGACATAGAAAAACTATTAAAATTAGTTGAAGAGTCTATTGGAGGCTCAAATACAAACCTTATATTCATGCATTCCACTGATCCTGTTTCTTGAAGGTATTAACGTAGCCCTGCTTTAACCACCCGTAGCATTGGGGTGGTTTTGTTGTGTTTGTGTACTATTTATATGTGTTGGCTAAGGCGCAGCACACAAACTATGTTATATTATCCATGACATCTCTTTGGGCTATTATGGCACAAACAATCGAATTTGCATAGTGAATGATTGAACAATTAAAAAATTTAATAAAAATTTAAGAAAACCTTTAGAAATCAAAACAACTGCTGAAAAATTGTAGAATGGATATATCCGCATTACATAAGAAAAATGCGAGAAAGAATGAGTAAGATCAATAATATAGTGTTTATCTGTGTATTTATGGGTATAAAAATTCATTAGAATCTTGATTTGGAGATGACATCATGACAATCCATGGCGCTTTGTTTGAAAACAACATAAAAAACACAGCCCTGATTTTCGAAGGCGGTGGCATGAGGGCTAGCTATTCGGCTGGTCTTTTGAATAATTTGCTTGAACACCAGCTGTATTTTGACTATGTGGCAGGCATCTCGGCGGGTGCAAGTTGCAGTGTTAACTACCTAACCCGTGACACTCAACGAGCCAAGCGATCTTTTGTAGATGTGGTGAAAGACCCTAAATTCGGTGGATGGGGATCCTTTCTCAAGGGAGAGGGATATTTTCGGGCAGAGTATATTTACGAACAGACACCCTACCCGGATGCGGCCCTGCCTTTTAATTTTAAGGCCTTCAAAGCCAATCCGGCCAAACTGCGCATTGGCGCCTTTCATATGAAAACAGGTCAAATGAAATATTTTTCACGGGATGACATTCAAACCTTGCAGGATTTAATGAAAATCGTCCGGGCATCCTCATCCCTGCCCATTTTTATGCCGCCAGCTCACTTTAAAGACGCTGTGTATGTGGATGGCGGTCTTGGCGGTGGTGTGGCCCTGGACATTGCCAAAGAGGATGGGTTTAAAAAGTTTTTTGTGGTGCTCACCCGTCCCAAAGGATACCGGAAACAACCGGTGAAGCACCCGAGGCTGGTGAAGGCCTTTTACCGAAAGTATCCCCTGGTGGCGGAAGCCATGCTGAACCGTTACAAGTTATACAATGATACCCTGGAAGAATTGGAAGAACTGGAGCGTGAAGGTAAGGCATTTCTCGTTTACCCAAATATGATGACGGTGTCAAATATGGAAAAAGACTACCAGAAACTAAAAGAGAGTTATCGACTGGGGTATGAACATGGTAAGCGGGATATTCTTACATGGAAAGCCTTTCTCGAAAGGAAATAAACAGGACACGGTTACTTCCGGAAGTATATGAAAGCAGGAGCTGAGTGCATTGATCAAACTCATTATTAAAAAACAAATAGTAAACAGTGAAGACATAAAAAACCCCCGGGTAAGAGAGCAATACATCTCCCTTTCGGGTTATATTGGTATCCTGTGCAATTTGCTGCTTTTCGCTGTGAAGCTGGCCATTGGCCTGTTCATCAACAGTATCGCCGTCATATCAGATGCTTTCAATAACATGACTGACATAAGTTCTTCCGTCATTTCCATTTTTAGTGCCAAGATGTCCAACAAACCCCCCGACGGAACCCACCCCCATGGCCACGGAAGATTTGAATACATCGGTTCTTTGGTAGTGGCTGCCATCATTTTTGTGGTGGGGTTTCAATTACTACGAAAGTCTTTTGATCGGTTGATGAACCCTGAAACGGTCTATTTCAACCTGGTGGTTGTGGCCTTGCTGGTGTTGTCAATTTTGTTAAAACTCTGGATGTTTGCTTACAACCGATACATCGCTAAAACCATCAATTCAAGCATTAATAAGGCAGCCGCTTATGACAGCCTTAGTGACACTGCGGCCACCTCTCTGGTGGTATTGTCAATGGTGCTGAGCCAGTACATTGATTTTCCCGTCGATGGTGCCATGGGCCTCATCATTGCCCTGTTGATCATGTATTCCGGCTTTGACGTGGCAAGGGATACGGCCAACATGTTGCTGGGCAGGGCGCCCGAAGATCAGGTGGTGGATGAAATATATGAAATCATCAACGCAGGAGAATATGTGATAAAAGCCCATGACCTGGAGATTCACGAATACGGACCGGGCAGAGTGGTGGGCTCCATTCACGCAGAAATGCCGGACAACACCAACATCGTTGACGCCCATACCTCTATTGATCAATTGGAAAAACAGGTGAAAAGTGACATGGGCATTGAGCTAACGGTACACATCGATCCTGTTTCAACGGATGAAGCAAAAATTAAAGCTGTGACGGCCAAAGTGATGGCCTGCCTGCCTCAGAAAGAAACTGGTGTCAGGGTAAGAGTAGTCAGGGTAGCCGAGGCAGAACATAAGACGATGGTATCAGTAGAGCTGGAGTTGCTGGAAAAAGCTGATTTTAATCAAATTGAGGAAATAAGAAAGCTCATCAGCAACAGGGTGGAGACCAACTGTGACAACTACCAGATTGTGATCAATTCTGTTAAATAATCGATGGATGAACTATAAAAGACACCTTTTCATTTGTGTGAGAGGTGCTTTTTTTATGAAATTTATTTAAAATAATTTCACACCTGAAGATAGAAGAACTGGGAATGCTAGAAGTCAGTACAGTATTAATGGTATAAAAAAAGTTGACAAACGAAATGTTAAGCATTAAAATAGTTGCATATTCAAACAAATATCGGAGTGATTATTTTGCAACTACCATGTGCTGTCGTATCATGAATCGAATACGAAAAGGAGCGATAATATATGGATAACAAAAAGTTTGATCAAGGAAAAACTTATATGGGGACAAAAGCAGACGCCCGACGTATTAATACATTGATTAACGATGTAAGCCTGTTTACGAAAAGAACCTTGCTGCTGTGGCTTCCGGAAGTTGAATCCCTGATGGGGATCACAGCCGAACGGTTTCTGGTGATGTTTGAGTTGAACATGGAGCCGGACCGGAGTCTGAAGGAACTGGCCCAGTCTTTGGTGATTTCCCCCTCCAGCTTGTCGGTGATGATTAACAGCATGGTGGAACAGGGGATTGTGAGCCGCCTCACAGACCCTGATGACCGTCGCCGGGTGGTGCTGCGGTTAAGCGAGAAGGGGTATGATCTCTTTCGGTTGGCTGATGATCAGCTGGTAGAAAGATTTGAAGCCTATTTGAACCAACTGCCCAAGAAAGACAAGGACGACTTAAACAAGGCAGCAACTATGATGTTGGATGTGATGGAACGTCTTTTGAAACGATAGGAATAAAGATAGTCGATGGGTGTGTTGTGAGTAAAGGAGAGTATGAAAGATGAACAATGAAAAGAACACTGCATCAGCCATGGAGAAGTGTTCATCTGACTTGATCAGCGAAGGAATTAATCCTTTTTAGCTGACTGCTTTTGAAAATAACGTTGCCTTCCACTACTGGTGATGATAAGGGAAAAGATGATGAGGATCACAGCCAGGCTGACGCCGATCATGTCAACAAAAACATCCACAGTGCTGGCCACCCTGTCTGGGACAAAAGACTGGCGGAACTCGTCTAGTGCCGCAAGCACAAAACCACCAATAAAGGAAAAAATCAATGCCAGTGCTGCATTGTGAATGTATTGATACAGCAGGAAAAAAAGAGCAAGGGTGATGATAAAAAACACAAAGACATGAGCCAGTTTACGAAGAAAAAATTCAATGACAACCGGGTTTTCACGGACGTACGCCAGAAAATCCTGCATTACCTGGTCCATATAGGCCAGTTCGCTGAAATTCAGTGGAATTTTGGTTGCAATCCATTGGGCCAACCAGGCATAAAATGCATCAAACCCGGCACCAACATAAAATAATTGTCGCAGTACCGGCAATACCCGTAACCCGGGTATGGAGGAGACGGCATATAAAAAAGCAATTAAACCAAGCACAACAAACCAGGCTGTTTTACGCATGAAATCACCTTTTCTGATATATTTTGAAAGTGTATTCATTATAGCATATAATGTACCAAGACAAAGTCTGAATGATTATACGCATAAAAAACATCAATCACCAACGGAAGAGGTGTGACATGAGAAAAACCATGGGAAGTAAGACACTGTTGGCAATACTCATTGTGGCGGTGGCCTTATCAGGTTACTTCTACTGGCAAAACAACGGGTTAACTGTCACACGTTATGATCACAGCGATCTCAAAATACCGGCAGGGTTCAGTGGCTTCTCCATGCTCCAGGTATCTGACCTGCACAATAAATCTTTTGGGAAGAACCAGGAGATACTGTTAAACAGCATTGAATTGCTTGCCCCGGATGTGATCCTCATTACGGGAGACTTGATTGACCGTCGAAGGTATAACCTGGAAAAAGCCATGACTTTTGTAGAGGGTGCCGTTGCGCGGGCGCCTGTTTATTATGTGCCGGGAAACCATGAAGCCTGGTCCGGCCGTTATGAAGAAATACGTAGCGCCTTGCAGGAAGCAGGCGTCATTGTACTGGATAACAGCGAGGTGATGTTGGAGCAAAATGGGGATACCCTTCACCTGCTGGGTCTTAGGGATCCGGCCTTTCTGGTGTCAGATTACCGGGAAAGATGGGATGTTTCAAAAATCACCCATCAGCTTGATGCCTGGCAGAAGCTTGATGGATATAAAGTGTTACTTGCCCACAGGCCAGACCTGTTTTCTCTTTATGCAGAAAGTCGGGTGAACCTGGTCTTTTCCGGTCATGCCCACGGAGGGCAAATTCGCCTGCCACTGGTCGGCAGTCTTTTTGCACCAAACCAGGGTTTTTTCCCTGAATATACCCAGGGTGATTACCACCAGGGAACGACCACCATGTACGTGAGCCGTGGTTTGGGAAACAGCATTTTTCCATTGAGGGTGCATAACCGTCCTGAATTGGTCATGGTCACATTGAATCAAAAGATAATGAACCAAAACTAAATGAATCAAAACCAAAAACAACAAAAACAAACTGTCACAGCCTTTGCTGGCTGAGACAGTTTGTTTTTTAAATCCTGTTTACAGAGGCCGTTCATAAGTGCCCACAAGCCGGTTGGTGCCCAGCAAATGAGGTTCGATTTTTTCCAGCAGCTGCCAAAGAGTCAGACCGGCAGGTAAGCTCAACTGTTCGTCAAGGGCAAACAGCAGGAAATAGTACTGGTGAACGCCATGGCCCTGGGGCGGCATGGGGCCCATGTAACCGGATTCGTCTCGGCTGTGAACGCCCAAGGTGTAGTTGTCCTCCCCTTCAGGCAGTTCTGTGACATCCCCTGGAATGTTGTAAAGCACCCAGTGCACAAAGCCATACTGACCATTTTCCACCAGTGGTGCATCAGGGTCATGGCACACCAGGGCGAAGGATTTTGTGCCGTCAGGCACATTGCTCCAGTGTAATGCCGGTGATAGGTCCTTCCCTTCACCAGTGTGTATTGCGGGAATTTTCCCGCCAGCTCCGAAGGCACTGCTTTCCAATTGCATTTTTGACAGGGCAAACGCCATATAAATCATCCTTTCGAAATGTATATACTTTTTCAAATGCCTTAGCTGTTAATTGGTACACAACAACCGTTTTTACTGCTGGTTAACGCCAGTTCGATGATCTGGATTACATTTTTACCATCCTTGGCAGTGATGGGCAGTGGTGCACCCTGTGTGAGATGGGCATGTACTGCCTGATAGAAGGCATGGTAATCGCCAGACAGACTGGGCACAATCCTTCGTTGGTTGATGGTGTTCAGCACACCCCACTGGCTTTCCGGTTCTGTTCCCCAGGTGTCATCCCTGCGTCTTTTTCCTGCTTTCAGATCAGCCTCCTGCACATCCAGGCCATATTTCACAAAAGACCCTTTGGAACCATGCACGGCAAACCGTGGCAGGGGTTCTTTCACCAGTGGTCGGGAAGTGAGGAAAGCCTTCATGCCGGGGTAATCCATGATGATGTTAAAATGGTCGTCCACACTGCCGCCCCTGAGTGACCTGACATCTGCATACAAACTGATGGGAAGGCCAAAGAGGGAAAGGGTTTGGTCTATCAGGTGAGCGCCCAGGTCATACAAAATGCCTGAACCCGGCAATGATTTTTCCCGCCAGGCACCTGTGTTCACCTCTGGGCGAAAACGGTCGTAGGCTGATTCAAAAAGACGAAGTTCCCCCAGTTCTTCTTGGTCTATGATTCGTTTCAGGGTCAAGAAATCACTGTCGTACCGTCGGTTGTGATAAACTGTCAGCATTAAACCGGTTTTTGCAGCGGTATCAATGAGGTCCTGTGCTTCTTCAGCTGTGACGGTAAAAGGCTTTTCAACAATGACATTTTTTCCTGAAATCAATGCTTTCTTTGCAAGGGGATGATGCTGGGTATTGGGTGTTGAAACGATCACCAGGTCAATCTCACTGTTTGCAAAAACTGTGTCAGGGTTTGGGACAACTGCGGATTGGGGATGCTGCTGTTTTACCAGAGCAGCTTTTTCAGGATCGGTTGTCACCACAGTATGCAGGTTAAAGTCGGGCATGGTTTCCAGTAATGCACCATGAAAGATTTGTCCAGACAAGCCGTAACCAATAATTGCTGTTTGAATCATAAAAAGACCCCTTTCTAATATAAACAGGTATTACATATAAACAGGACTCTTAGCGGTGGTAGTCATCGGATAAACATCATTAAAAAATTACCCTGAAATAGGATTGTGAAACATGGATGCTGTTCACATTGAATTGCAGAATGGGTGGGAGAGGGATATAATAGGGGCGGGAAAAGTTTTGCCGAAATAAAAAAATGCGTTGTATTGGAGAAATGGAATATGAAAAACTGGGTCAAAATACTGGAACTGATATTATTGTCCATATTGGTAGTTTTGGGTGTTGTGATGATCAGTGACATTCAGCAGATTAACCTGGCGGATGGTCCTGAAGCCATTGTGCGTGATATACACCTGGCTGTGCTGATAGATGACAGTGCGCCGGAATCTTTTAAAAGAGGCATCATTGAAGCTTCCCAGGAACAGTCGCTGGTGGCAGAACTGATGTTTGTATCTGAGGACAATGCAGCAGATGTGTTCAGACAAGTCAGGTTAATTGGTGTGGACGGCGTTATTATCCGTTTGAATAACCATATTTTTCACAGTTCAGACATTGAATTACTTAAGGCAGAAGGTATGGTCGTTGTGTTAATTGGCAACGACGCACCGGAGACCACAAGGGATGTGTACATCGGCACCAATGGCTACCAACAGGGAAAAGCCATGGGACAATTGGTACTGGAGGCCTTGGGTGAGGAAGGTAACGTGGCCTTGCTTCTGGGAAGTGAGATGGCAGAGGAACAATCAGCCTTACGCAGCCATTTTGTGTCAGGCATTTATGAAACATTGAACCAGGTTGAAAACCAGGTGCATGTAACAGCGGAATATTCCACTGGCGAAAGACGGGCAGAACTGATCACCGATGACCTTCTTAGCAGTGAGCAACCAATTGGGGCGCTGATTTGTTCTGACCCCACGGATGTGCACCGGGCCATTCGTGTGCTGGTTGACCGGAACGCAGTGGGAAGTGTGGCGGTGTTGGCAAGGGGAACGGAAGAGGAAATGGCCAACTACCTGCAGCAGGAAATGATTTACGGCCTTGTGGCAGAAGACCATTACGCCATTGCCCAAATAGCCATTAAAAGCATAGAGACAATCATTAATGGCTTTTGGATATCTTCTTATGTCAATGTACCCTTTGATGTCATTACAACATGGTAAGGAGTGCTGGCCATGAATTGGTTGATTCATAAAACCCTGAAACGCAAAGTATTTGTCTTTGTGCTGGTAATACTGTTAAGCTATCTGGCTGGTTTTTTCTATACTTTCTATGCGGCCAGCAAAGTGAACACAGCCATTGAACAAATGTTTGAAACCAGTGTGTCCCTGCACCAGATGAAAGACACCTTGGACGCTTATGAGCAGCATGTGGACAATTACCTTGCCACCAAAGATTCTGACAGTTTTGTGGCGTACATGGACACACGCCAGGCCATCCTGAACTACCAGTCATGGCTGGATCACGGCGCCAATGAAAACCCCATGTTGTTGCAAATGACCAACATTTCCAGTATGCTGAACGGTTACCTGCATCACGGAGAAGAAGCCGTTGGGTATAAACGAATCCGCAACATTGAACGATACCTTGACTCCTTCAGTGAACTCACAGTCATACGTGAACTCATTAATCGTAAGGTGGATGAAGTGCTCACCCTGGACTATGATTGGAACCTGGAACAACACAAACTGTTGTCTGAAAGGGTGCAGCGTATCCAGATTGGACTCATCCTCATCACAGGCCTGCTCATCGCACTGGGCGTCCTTTTTGTCCTTTCTTTTTCAACGGAGGTGACACGCCCCATCATGGTTCTCAGTGACCGGGCCAATGCCATTTCTCAAGGGCAGTATGACGGATTTGCCAAGAGCGCCCATGGTTTTCGCGAAGCAGAACAGTTGGAAAAGGCCTTTGATACCATGACAGGCAACATTAAAATGTACATCAGTGAGTTGGAAGATAAAGTGGAGACAGAAAACCGATTACGGGATTCGGAAATTGAAAGGCTGAAAATCAGAAATTTATTGAATGAAGCGGAGCTGAAGGCACTTCAATCTCAAATCAACCCCCATTTTCTGTTCAACACCCTTAATGCCGGTATGCAGCTGGCGATGATCGAAAACGCAGAGCGTACAAACGTGTTTTTGGAGAATTTGTCCAATTTATTTCGCTACAATATTCAACCACAAAATAACCGGGTCACACTGAGAGACGAAATAAGGAGTGTACGCCACTATGCACAGTTGATGAAGGTGCGCTATGGTGACGGCATTTCCTTTCAGTTTGACATAGCCCCCCACCTGGAATCCGTTGTCATGCCGCCGCTTATTTTGCAACCTGTCATCGAAAACGGCATTATTCATGGCTTTGCCAATCGTTTATCCAACAGACGGTTGCAGATCAAAGCTTATGAAGTTGAAGGAATGGCCATGATTGAAGTGGAAGACAACGGCCAGGGAATTCCGCCGGAAACCCTGAAAAGGTTGAATCAGAAAGATTTTAGAAAATCAGGTGCGACAGAAAGTCATACCACCGGCCTGGGGCTGGACAATGTGTATGAGCGTTTAAAGAACCTGGGAGGCAAACTGAGTTTTGACAGCGAGTGGCACCGCTACACACGGGTGCGTATTGTACTGCCATTGGAGGTGACGAAAAATGAGAGTTATGGTGGTTGACGACGAACAAATTGTGATGGAAGCAGTCACACACATTATCAGACAGCATTTTCCCGACGTGGAACTGCAGATAGCCTATAATGGCCGGGAAGCGCTGACCCGCTTCGAACAGTTTCGACCACAGATTGTGATGACGGACATTAAAATGCCGGGGATCTCAGGCATTGACCTGATTGAACGCATTCGAAAAATTGACAGTCATGTGAAAATTATCATTGTCACAGCCCATGATCAGTTTGAGTTTGCCAAGGATGCGGTGCGCTTTCACGTGGAAGACTATCTGTTAAAACCCATTGGTAAATCGAAGATGATTGAGACACTGCAGCAAGTGATGGTGAAAGTCCGGGAAGACGAAGCCAGCAGAATACAGGAACTGGGTAACATTGAGCGGTTTTATCACTCCATCGGACTGGTGGAAAATAACTTTTTCAATTCCATACTCCTGGGCAGAAACCATATGAAATACATCAATCACTACCGAACCATTTTAGAGATGTCCATATGTAACGGCCATTTTGCAGTGGTTGACTTCACTAATTATTCGTCTAAGTCTAACTCAGAGGAACTGAACCGGATCAACCATAAAGTTTCTAAGTGTGCGGAAGTGCTAAAAATGGATGTGAAGCGACGTTATGATGCCATTGTCTCCAGTCCTTACCTTAACAGGGTGATGATTTACTGTGAAGGGAAAGAAGGGATTCAAACCTTTGATGCCCAGTTGTGGATCGACCAGGTACTACAAAAATTCGGACTGAAAATCCGTATTGGCATCGGTGGTATTAAACGAATTGAAAACATTGCAGAGTCATACGTGGAGGCCATGACAACCATTAAACTGGGCCATGGCCCGGTGGAACGGTTTGACAAACTGCAACGTAATGATGTGTCCATGATTGATTTTCTTGAAGGTAAGAAAGCTGTTTATGATGCATTTCTAAACCGATCCAGGCATTTTACCCAGGCGTTAAAGCAGTTTGAAGGGCTGTACCTGGATATGCTGGGCACCAACCATGACACTGAATTGGCTGAAGCAGTGCTGGTGGAACTTTTGGTCAACATTGCACAATCATTCGATCCAAAGCTCACCGGCGAACGTCATTATCTCACTGACCTGCTGCATAAATCACCCATGTTGAAACTCAACAGCTTTGAAAGAATTATTAAAGAATGGTTTGCCATTCATGAAAAAATGGGTGGGTCCAACTACAATGAGTTGACCTACCAAGCCATTAAAGTGATTCAAAAATCATTCGTTGAGGAAATAACCCTGGAGAAGACAGCAGAATTGTTGAATGTGAGTGCACCGTATCTGTCAAAAATCTTTAAGGAAGATACGGGCACCACCTTTAAGGAATACGTGATTGAACTGAGGATGGAAAAAGCAAAACAACTTTTGAAAAAAACAGACCAAAGTATAAGGGAAACAGGGGAAACAGTGGGTTATAATGATACCAATTACTTTATCCGGGCGTTTAAAAAGTATGAGGGCATGACGCCAAAAGATTACCAGAGGATGAGACAATGATTAAGACAAACCTGTTGAAAAAAAGCGGAAAATGCTTGTTATTATTGGTCATGACGTCATTGATGGTTTTATTGTTGGCAGGCTGCACACAAGAAGATGAGATTTCAGATGTCCCAAAGATAGGTATTTCTTTTGATACTTTTGTGGTGGAACGTTGGCAACGGGACCTGGAAATGTTAGTGGCGCAGTTGAACGAAGCAGGCGCGGAAGTCTTTGTGCAAATTGCCAATGAAGACCCGCAAAAGCAGCAAGCCCAGATTCGGGAACTCATCGAGCAAAAGGTTGATGTAATCATCGTGGTGCCCAACGATGCCTATTCTCTTGCTGCAGTGCTTGAAGAGGCGGCGAAAGAGGGTGTCCGGATTCTCTCCTACGACCGACTGGTGTTCAATGCTCCCGTGGACGCCTATGTCTCCTTTGACAACCAGTACATCGGCTTTGGCATGACAGATCGCTTACTTGAAGCAACGGAGAAGGAGAACCCTAACCTGCTGCTTATCAACGGAGATCCGAAAGATTACAATTCCACCATGATTCAGGAAGGAATCTACCGGGCACTGGAACTCCCGGGACGAGAGGGAAAAATAACCATCGTCGATGAAGTGTGGGCACTGGAATGGCGGGAACAATACGCCCGTGAAGCGGTGGAGTCATATTTATCGGCTGGTGGAGAACTGGATGGGATCATAGCTGCCAATGATGTGCTGGCCATGGGTGCCATTGAAGTGCTTGCCAAATGGCAGCTGGCAGGAAAAGTGATGGTGGTGAGCCAGGATGCTGAAATATCAGCTTGTCAGCGCATTGTGGAGGATACACAGCTGGCAACGGTGTATAAACCAATTAACGTTCTCGCTGCCACAGCAGCAGACATTGCTCTGAAATTATACGCCGATGAAACCATCGACGTTGAGGATACCATTCACAACGGTCTCTATGAGGTGCCATACGTTAAACTTCCTGTTACAGTGATTGACAAGAGCAACATGGATGAAATGATCATCGACAGCGGTTTTCACCGAAAAGAAGATGTGTACTTAAATGTTCAACCTTAAAGGAACTTAAAAATAACCTTACAAAACAAAAACACGTAAAAAATTTATCATTAAAATTTTACGTGTTTTTGTTGTTGTTGAAGCAATATCCTGGAAATAGAATGATTTAACTGAATATTGGTTAAACTTATGAAGTGAAAAACTTGTTAAGAACATGTAAAGTGGAAGTGTAACATGATTCTAAAGAGTATTTGACAAAGGGAGGTAAGAAAGGAAAAAGATCTGACACAGGTAATGTGAAGTAGTTAGTTACCGAAGAAAAGGTCTGACAATTTTTGATTGAGTAGAAAAGGGAGGAATACAAAAAATGTTTAAAAACAGAAAAATAGTTGCCGTTGTAGTCGTTTTCCTAATGGGGATCACCTTATTGTCCGGTTGTTCACCCGCTGAAGAAGAAAGTGCAGGACCGGAGATTGGTATTGTACTTCCCACCAGAGATGAGCCTCGATGGGTACAGGACGAAACCAGGTTTAATGAAGCATTGGAAGACTCCGACTATTCCGTGGAAATTCTTTTCAGCCAAGGATCATCAGCCACCGAATTAACCAACGTGGAATCTCTGCTGACGAAAGGTATTGAAGTACTGATCATCACCCCCCATGATGGAGACGCTGCCGCTGCTGCTGCTGAAGCTGCAAAGGCAGAAGGAGTTACTGTTATTTCCTATGACCGTCTGATCACAGGCACCGAAGCGGTCGATTATTATGTTACCTTCGACTCCATCGCTGTTGGCGCTGCCCAGGGACAATACCTGGTTGACAATGCTTCAGGTACTGGAAACCCACTTTACCTCTATGCAGGCGCTGCATCTGACAACAATGCCTTCCTGTTCTTTGAAGGGGCCTGGAACGTGTTGCAGCCTAAAATTGCAGACGGCACTTTCGTGATTAAAAATTCTTCTGAAGCTGTCAATTTACAAGACAAAGCAGAATTAACCCGTGATGAAATGGGCAGAATCATCAACCAGGTTACCACCAACTGGGATTTCAACGAAGCCAAGAACAAAGCTGAATCTCATCTGACATCTGCAGGCGCTGCTGACAAAGGCGATGTTTTCATTTTGGCACCCAATGATGGCACAGCCCGATCAATTGCTGATACCTTTGCAACGGACGGCGATGTTTCCAGCTACGTGATCACTGGTCAGGACGCTGAAAAAGCTTCTGTACAGTACATCATTGACGGCACACAATCTATGACCGTGTTTAAGGATGTCAGGTCTTTGGTAAAAGATTCCATCGACATGGCCCTGGCTGTGTTGGACGGCAATACTCCCGAGACCACCGGCTCCTATAACAATGGTGCTACAGACGTTCCTGCAAAACAGACAGAAGTTATTGTGGTAGACCAGGACAATGTTCAGGCAGCCCTGATCGATTCAGGTTATTACGAAGCATCTGAATTTACCGGTCTGGAGTAATAAGCTAAGTAAGTCTCAACCGACTTAACAATGAGCCCTTAGTTTGCAGTAACCGTTGAAAATTGATGGTCAAAAAAGAGTGAATAGTGAAGGCAATAAGCTTTCACTATTCACTTAAATTTGTGTTAATATGAAGCTAAAAGTGGTAGAAACAAACTGCAGGGGTGAGTGCAAATGGATAAACAATCCCAACATTTAGAGACAATACAAGAAGAGACAACAACAGATTATATTCTGGAAATGAAAGAGATTACCAAAGAGTTTCCCGGCGTTAAAGCCTTGGACAATGTGAATTTCAAGGTGAAACGCGGTGAAATTCACTGTTTGGTGGGTGAAAACGGGGCGGGAAAATCCACCCTGATGAAGGTGTTGTCCGGCGTGTGGCCTTCTGGAAGCTATACGGGTGATATTGTATTGAACGGAGAGGTGCAGTCCTATCAAGGTATTCAGGACAGCGAAAAAGCGGGCATTGCCATTATTTACCAGGAACTGGCACTGATTCCTGAATTAACGGTGTACGAGAACATTTTTCTTGGGCATGAGATCCAGAAAAGAGGCTTAATCGACTGGAATGAGACCATTGTAAAATCAAAGGAATTATTGGAACGGGTGCGACTGAAGGTTAACCCGGAAACCCCTATCAAAGAACTGGGTGTGGGAAAACAGCAGTTGGTGGAAATTGCCAAAGCCTTCAGCAAAAACATTGATTTATTGATATTAGATGAGCCAACAGCGGCACTGAACGACGACGATTCAGAAAACCTGATGGAACTTTTAAAGGAACTGAAAACAGAAGGTATTACCTCCATCATGATCTCCCACAAGTTACGGGAAGTCATTAACATTGCAGACACCGTGACGGTGCTGAGAGATGGGCAGACCATTTGTTCTCTTGACGCAGCAAAAGGAGAAGTCACTGAACAGGCACTGATTAAAAACATGGTGGGACGAGCCATCAATGATATTTTTCCCAAAAGAGCAAGGAAAGACATGGGGGAGGTAGCCCTGGAAATTAAAAACCTGAACGCCCATGACCACGTCAGCGGGCGGGACATATTGAAAAACATTAACCTTAATGTCCGTAAGGGTGAAGTAGTGGGTGTGGCAGGGCTTATTGGCGCTGGCCGTACAGAACTGGCCTACAGTATTTTTGGAAATCCCCGCGATTATAGCATCAGCGGAGAAATATACATGGAGGGTAAACCGGTAAACTTTAACCATTCAGGTGATGCCATCAAGGCGGGGCTGGCCTATGTGACAGAGGACCGTAAAAGGGAAGGCCTCATTCTCATCCAGGATGTGAAAAACAATATATCCCTGGCTAATCTGAAGGCACTCAGCAATCGGGGCGTGGTCAACGAAAACAAGGAAATAACCGTTGCCACCCATTATAAAGATTCACTGACCATCAAAACACCGTCCATCCAACAGATTATTGGTAATCTCAGCGGAGGTAATCAACAGAAAGTCTCAGTTGGTAAATGGTTGTTTACAGAGCCAAAGGTACTCATCCTGGATGAACCAACCCGTGGCATTGACGTAGGTGCCAAATTCGAAATTTACACCATTATCAATAAACTGATAGAACAGGGCATGAGTATTATTATGATTTCATCTGAACTGCCGGAGGTAATGGGCATGAGTGACCGCATCTACGTAATGTCTGAAGGTCAGATCACCGGAGAAATGGATGCCGCAGATGCGACACAAGATAAGATTATGGAAATGGCAACAGTATCGTAAAACTCTTCTGGTAGGAGGATGAATATGAATCTAATGACTGAACTCAAAACCATCTTAAAGAAGAACGTCCGGGCATACGGCATGTTTATTGCCCTTTTCATCATTATGCTCACGTTTTCGGTGCTGACAAACGGTGTGTTTATGTCGCCCCGGAACATCAGTAACCTGATTAACTCCATGGGGTACATTGCGGTGTTGGCCGTCGGCATGACATTGGTCATTGTCATACGGCACATCGACCTGTCTGTGGGATTTCTGGCAGGTTTTCTGGGGGCTATTGCAGCCATCCTGCTGACACAGTATAACCTTCCCGTCTGGCTGGTGATCCCCATGGTGCTGATCATGGGAAGTCTGGTGGGGCTGTTCAACGGTTTTCTTGTGGCAAACTTAAACATACCCGCCTTCGTCGTGGGCCTTGCCGGCATGATGGTTTTCAGGGGTGCGTTACTGCAGGCCACCAACAGAACAGGGACCATCATTGTACCAAATGCTTCCTTTAACGCCATTGGTAACGGCTTTATTCCAGATATTAATATTTTGCCGGGTTATCATTTAATTACACTACTGGTGGGTGCCGTCAGTATCGTTTTGTTTGTTGTGATGGAATTCAGGGCCAGAAACACAAAAATTAAGTATAACTTCGAAATTATGTCCATGCCTATTTTTATTGCAAAACTGGCATTCATCTCTTTTCTCATTGCCTATGTGACACGTATTCTCTCCATGTATAACGGTTTGTCATGGACTGTGGTCATTGTACTGGTGACAGTGGCTTTGTACCATTTTATGACCACTAAAACAGTCCTTGGCCGGTACATTTACGCTGTGGGAGGAAACCCGGAAGCGGCAGCACTCTCCGGCATTAATGTAAAGAAGATCACCTATTTTGTGTTTGCCTCCATGAGCATGTTGGCAGCACTGTCAGGTATTTTGTACACATCTCGGCTCCAGTCAGCCACAACCACAGCCGGTACGCTCTTTGAGCTTGACGCTATTGCAGCGGCCTATGTTGGCGGTGTTTCAGCAGCCGGAGGCGTTGGTAAAGTCACTGGTTCCGTCATAGGCGCACTGGTCATGGCCTCCCTGGTCAGCGGCATGAACCTGATGGGTATCGGAAGTAGCGGACAGTACATGATTCGTGGCGCTATTTTAGTCATTGCAGTAATCTTTGACGTCATGACGCGAAACAGAAAATAATATAAGTGAAAATAAACAGGATTCTTCAACCAGCCCGTCCAGTCATTTCATCTTGTTATGGCAGGCGGGCTGGTTTTTATGTCTTGTTTATGAAACCTTTATTGGGTATGACCGTAGTGATTAATAGGGTGTTCTGTATCAAAAGTCATGCAAATACAGACACAATCTGTACAATAAAGGAGGTCAAAACCATGGTAGGCTTTAATTTTATGAATCTAATTTTATTTCCATTTTTCATGTTAATTCCTCTAGCCGTCATGTATTTTATTATTAAATTGGCGGTCAAAAACGCTGTGAGAGAAGTGGTGGAAGAGAAGTCTTTAGACCGAAAGATAGTGGAATAGTAAACAGGAGCTGAAGACATGATCAAGAAGATTATCGGTACAATGATTGTCATAATAATGGTCTTGTTCACTGCCATCTATTGGCTGGCCTTTGATGTGGAACGTTTATCGAATGGTGAGTTGATTTCTGAAGAAAGATCGCCCCAGGGTACCTACACCGTGAAGGCTTACCTGGTGAACCCCCATGCCACTGTCTCTTATGCCGTTCGGGGAGAACTGCACTTTAACAATACCAAGGCCAGACATCAAACCATCTATTGGAATTACCGGGAAGAAACTGCCGAGATTGAGTGGGTGGAAGAAAATCTGGTACGCGTAAATGGCATAGCAATAAATGTTCCCTACGGGCTATATGATTTTCGCCGGTAATTAGATGAAACCACAATTTGATGAATGGATAGCGATATAGTCAAGCTAGACGAATGATATACTCATAATGAACAACAAAGGAGAGGCATATGAACACAAAAATACAATTGTTCACCATGAACATCACTGAATGGCCCCGGATGGAACAGCATTTTGAAGCCATGGCGCAGAAAGGCTGGCTCATCTCCAAAATATGGGGTGGCATCGCCGTTTATAAACGCATCGAACCGGCAGAACTGACCTTTGCTGTGGCGGTGTATCCGGAAGCCAGGTCTTTTGAAAGCTTCGACAAAACAAAAAGTGCTGTCTACATCTCACAGGAAGAAGAGAACGGGTGGCAGCTGGCATCTTCCAAACATAACCTGCAGGTCTTCTATCGATCTGAAAAAGAAGAAGGGGCAGCCCTAAGAAGAGAATTCCAGGTGGGAAACATACACTCCCATATTCAGCTGGAAACTTTCAGTTTCGTCGTGCTGCTGACCTTGAACCTCTTCAATGTCTACCGGCTCTTTCCCCTGAATCATAACATGTTCTATCGTAACCTGAGTCTCTCCTTCATGTTCTGGATGCCTTTGTTAATGCTCTTTTTTGCTGCCAGACTTTCGGCCAATGCCCTCTTCTTATTCCACGAAAGCAGAGGTTTATCACTGGATAATTATCATGAGTACCCTGCTGGATTTAATCGATTTCTCAATATAACTGCTTATTTCATTGCAGGTGGCGTCATCATTTCCATGGTGGGGTCCATTGCCATTGATTATGTGGATTCAGGACGTCAACTGCTCTTTAGCATGCTGCCAGTGGTCGCCGCCATGAGTGTAGGTTTTTTCCTGCGCAAGTACTTTGTCGGCAAAAACTGGGACGGTGTTCAGAAAACACTGGCAGTTATTGTAGTGGTGGTGGCGGTTGTATCAGCCACATCCTTTTTTACCATGAACCGCATGATGGACAATCATAAAGAAGCGTTACCCCAGGGGCAGGTCACCCTGACTGTAGAAGACCTGGCGCCGGACAAAACCTCCGATTACCAGTCATACCGCTCTTCCCGCAGTGTGCTGGTGCCGGAGTATTATCGTTATCATGAGAGCCTAAGTGGTGAAATTGCGGTAAATACGGAAGTGGTGAAAACCCGCTCCGAAAAAATAGCAGTTTATCTGTACACACTTCATCAACAGGAAATGGAAAAGTTCAATTATCAGTTTATTTCCGCCACAGATCATTTTCCGGAATACGATGAAGCTGTCTATGCCATACCAATCTTTTTTACACGAGAAGGTCCTATGGACGGTTTCCGAGACGTCTCTCAGGGAGGCACATTACTGATGAGAGACGGTCTTACTATCATCAGCTTGTCCGTGGACCAAAATTTGAATGACCAACAGATACAGGTGTTACTGACTGATAAAATCAGTGAAATTCAGGCAGATTAATCGCAAAAAACCCCTTGAATCCAAAGTTGGAAATTCAAGGGGTATTGTTTATGAGTTAACTTGTATGAACTAACCTGTCATTTGATCCATTAGTCTATTCCACATCATCTATGGTATATTCCGATGGACGGCGGTCTCTGTAAAACTGCCATTTGTTACGGATTTCTTTGATCAAATCAAGGTCCAGGTCACCGATGACAACGCCTTCTTTGTCACGGGTACCTTCGGCCACCATTTGGCCCTTAGGATCTACAAAATAACTCTGGCCGTAGAATTCTCCCATGTTCCAGGGGGCTTCGAGGCCGATGCGATTGTTGGCGCCAATGAATAAACCGTTGGCCACCGCCTGTGCCGGTTGTTCCAGTTTCCATAAATATTCAGATGTACCTGCTACGGTAGCAGAAGGATTGAACAATATTTCTGCACCCTTTAAGCCGAGCATGCGGGCACACTCCGGAAAATGGCGGTCGTAGCAAATGAAAATACCAATTTTAGCATAGGCAGTTTCAAACACAGGCCATTTTGGATTGTTAACACCGGGCTTAAAATAGAATTTCTCAAAGAAACCATACCCATCCTTGGCGTTTACATGGGGAATATGGGTTTTACGGTATTTTCCAAGATAAGTACCGTCAGCGTCAATAACAGCAGCCGTGTTGAAATAGACACCGGTAAGCGCCTCTTCATAGACAGGCACCACTAGTACCATTTTATGTTTTTTTGCCTGTTCCTGCATCAGTTTAATCGTGGGACCTTCAGGAACGGGTTCAGCCATGTCATACCACCTTGTGTCCTGTTCGGAACAGAAATAGGGTCCATTGAAGATTTCCTGGAAACAAAGAATTTTAACATCCTTTGCAGCCGCTTCTTCAATCAGTTTCAGGTGTTTATCAATGGCAGATTTTTTATGCTTTTCTAAAGGCTCATTGCCATCGACGTCATGATGGGTTTGCGTTAGCCCACAACGAATAATTCGGCTCATAATATAACCTCCTTTTTCAATTTGCGAATAACGGTCTAACTTCATAGTAACGCAATATTTAACGAAATGCAAACGTTTACGATGTAATTATGGCGAATGCCATAAAAAGGGGGAGAGGAAAAGGGAATCGCTTTGTTGCAGGTTACGAAGCCAATGGACTGCCAAGCGTTGAACAAACGTTACCGGTGGAAGCCTCCACGCGCACAAGGTCTCCATTGCGCAGATATTTAAGAGCATCAGCGGCACTGATAATGGTGGCTTTCCCTAAATTCAGACCGACGATAGCAGCGTGGCTGGTAAGCCCGCCGTCAACCACAACAATGGCGCCAGCTTTTTCCATCAAGGGGATCATAGTGATGTTGGTCGAATCTGTCACCAATATGTCGCCTTCTTGAAACGTAGTCCAAGTTTCTGAGTTGTATGTGATTTTTCGAACTCTTCCAGTTACATGATTATTTCCTAATCCAACACCCGATAATATGATGTTTGTGTTGGATTGTTTGTTTGTACTTTTTTTCAATAAAATGCTCCTTTGTGATGTTACACATCAAGTTTTTATTTTAGCGGTAATGAGTGTGTAGAAGTTTTTTATACTGGTCGTAGTCAATATAGTTTGGAGTAGGGTTTTCTTTTAATGCGTCTATATTTGTATGCAGCCACTCTTTAACAGATTTAACCTGGAATTTTTTTGTGGTGTCTTTTCTAATTACGTTATTCCATGGATCATTGGGTAACATAATGATGCCGTCCGCTTCGATGATCTCCAGTTCGATGTAGTCACCGTCAACATTAATAACTTTTACGGGTCCATACCGCCAGTGATGATACAATTTGCCTGCTTTCAATAAGTCCACCATCCTATCGTATGAATTTGCAAATCAATAAAACCAGTCTATTTTGATAGACTAACACTTGTGGAAGGCTGAACCTTCAACAAAATAAGCTCAAGGTCGCTCTTTTTGAATGTGAGGGATAGTTTAAGATTCTCATCTATAATCATAAACTCCTTTCCATTCTTTAAAGCCTTTATGTGGTCAGCCATGCCTTCCAACATTTTGTTCAGCGTTTCATTCTGAATGTTTGTGTCAACCTGGGATCTGATTTTGTACGAAACCATATAACCCTCCTTGTTTTAAATGCGCGAATTGGATTTGAATATGGGGAAATTGCATAAAAAAAACCCCTGGCAAAAAAGCAGGAGGATTCACGTTGACGGAACCGTTCTATAAGTGTTCAAGTCAAAAGCGACGCCTCGAAACGGGTCAGCACAACTAATTATATCATTGTGCGGTTTTCGAATTGCCAGCCATATAATAATAACCTATTTCAATGGTAAAATCAACTAAAACATTAAAAATGACAAAAAATGACAAACATTGACAGATATTGGCTTAAAACATATGATCTATAGTTGATTTGACAAAACAATGCCCCTTGTTATAATATGATAGGGTTTGAAGCCATGCTCATTCGCCCTGAACCACCACTGGAGGAATTGGATTTATGTCAATTGTGAAGCATCCGGAATATAACGCTGAAAACCAGCGTTTGGAAGATACCAAGGAATACCTGGAAAGAACCATTGTCACATTGCTGGGAAAAAGCGAAAAGTGCAGGGAAGAAATTAAGGACGCCTATATCCACCTGGATTTTTTGGACAGCAGTTTGAGTTACTCCAGCATCATGCTTAATTCTAAAATGTTAGATGAAATGGAAAAGAATTTTGGACTGCTGATGAAATCCCGTCAAAAACCCTACTTTGCCCGCATGGACCTGAAGCAGCAGGACAAAGAGCAAGTGGAAAAATTCTACATTGGCAAAGTCTCTCTCTTTGACGAAACCATGGACACTCCCATGGTGGTGGATTGGAGAGCCCCCATTGCCAGTGTGTATTATGACGGTAGGCTGGGTAAAACCACTTATGAAGCCACCGGAATTGAATATGAAATTGATTTGTATAAAAAAAGACAGTACACCATCGAAGAAGGCGCATTGGTGGATTACATGGACGTTGACATATCAACCTCAGATACCTTTCTGCAAGCCTCCCTGGAGCACCATGCCGGAGAAAAACTGAAGGACATTGTGGCCACCATACAGGAAGAACAAAACACCATCATACGTGCCGACATTGAAAAACCTCTCATTGTGCAGGGAGTGGCCGGCAGTGGAAAAACCACCATTGCCTTGCACCGTATTGCTTATCTCATCTACACTTACTCTGACACCTTTATGCCGGAAGACTTCATGATCATTGCCCCCAACAACCTCTTTTTAGATTATATTTCCGGGGTGCTGCCCGAACTGGGTGCCGAACGGGTTAAACAGACGACTTATATCGATTTAATGCTGGAAGTGATTGGCAAAAAGTTGAAGCTGACAGACACTAATGAAAAACTTAAACTTTTGGTGAAGAAGAATGAACACGCTGGTCAGGCATTAGAAAAACAGCTGATCAGCCGTGGCGCTGCCTATAAAAATTCCATGGCCATGAAGCGAATCTTGGATCACTACATTCACAGAATAAAAATGGATTTGTTGCCGGAGGAAGATTTTGCCATTGAAGGTGAAGTGCTGCTGCCCAGTGATGAAATATGTAACCTGGTGCACGTAGATTATGCCTACCTGCCGGTGTACAAACGCATCGACCGTTTAAAACAGGTGTTGGCCAAAGCCGTTAAAAGCGCTTCAAAGAAAATATTGGAAAAAGTGGAAAGAGACTACGACCAGAAACTTGACCGGATTCGTGGCAGGGAAGAACCTTCCGATGCCCGTACGGATAAACTGGTAAGATTGATGAACCAGCGGGACGACAAGCTGGCTGCCATCAAAAAAGGCGTCAAAAACGCCGCCAAACACTACATTGATAAGGTGCCTAAGGATAATTTATTGGGTTTTTACAAAACAATGCTCACCAATCCTGACATTATGGGCTACGGTGCTGCTCCAGAAGAGGCAGACATTGCCCGTTATTTGGTGGAAGAAGGGCGAAAGCTGTTCTCCATCAACAAGGTGGAAGTGGAAGACCTGGCTGCCCTTGTTTACCTGAAACACCAGCTCTTTGGGGTAGATGAAGACCTGGACATCAAGTATGCGGTCATTGACGAAGCCCAGGATTTCAGTGATTTTCAGTTTACAGTGTTGAGGGAAATTCTGAACACCGACCGATTCACCATTTTGGGTGATCTGTCCCAGGGCATTCACATGTACCGTTCCATCGAAAACTGGGAATACCTGCAGCATCAGGTGTTTAGTACTGAAGCCAATTACCTGACCCTGGAGCAAAGTTACCGAACCACCATCGAAATCATGAACCTGGCCAACGCCATACTGGAGCAGTCGCCCCTTGACCACTTGATTATGGCAAAACCTGTGGTACGCCACGGGCAAAAGCCGGTGATGAAGACAGTTGAAAATGAAAAACAGTTGATTGAAGCCATTGACAAACAAATAGGCTCTCTGAAAGATGAAGATTATACCACTGTGGCAGTGATCAGTAAAACCCAGGAAGAAGCACAGCAGCTGCACAAAAAGTTGACGAAACACACCCAGTGGGATGTTGCCCTGATTGACGAAAAAACCATACACTTTGATCACCAGATTGTGGTGGTGCCCTCTCATCTGGCAAAAGGGCTGGAGTTTGACGCTGTCATCGTGGCCGCCGCAAAAGATGGGTTTGCCATTGACGAACTGGATGCGAAACTATTATACGTGGCCATGACAAGGGCCCTGCACCGGTTGGCAGTAATATCCGTGGAAGGTACCATGCCCTACAAGGGTTAAGAATCCTGTTTATAATGTGATGTATTCGTTGGAGATGAGGTGCTTATGGAGAAGAAGTGTGTTTTGTGTGATGGCAAAACCATAAAGATCCACCACCCTAAAATGATGGTGGATTACTACTGGTGCCAGGAATGCGATTTTATTTCTAAGGATGAACAGTTTATTGTGACACCTGAAGAAGAGCTGAAAATCTACAACAACCACAACAACTCCATTGACGACCCCCGGTATGTGGCCTTTTTCTACCGGTTTTTGAACGACGCTGTGTTTCCCCATACCAATGAGAAAAAGAAGGGTTTTGATTTCGGAAGCGGTCCTTCACCGGTTTTGGCCCAAATTCTGGAACGTGACCATAATTATGAAATGGACATTCATGACTTGTTCTATGCTCCGGAAAAACCTCATATTGGGAAAAAGTATGACCTGGTAACCTCAACGGAAGTGGTGGAACACCTGCGGAACCCCATGCCAACCTTCAAAGTGTTAAGAAACTTACTGGAACCGGATGGCATTTTAGCAGTGATGACCTTGTTTCATCACCGGGATGCCGCTCATTTCTTAAACTGGCATTACATTAGGGACAAGAGCCACATATCCTTTTACACCCCTAAAACCATGGAATACATCGCCGGTCAGGTGGGGCTAAGGGTAATTCACAGCAACCATGAACGTTACACTACTTTTGCACTGCGTGATTACACAGCCGGAGACGACCACAGTATGGATTAGCCAATGAGATAACAGCTAAACAAGTGATTTTGAAAAGAAAATATGGAAATGAAAAATAGAGGCAATGGAAACGAAGATAAAAAGAGATAAAAGATAGAGGCGATAGCATGAACAATCAACAGACAAAACACAAACAAAGCCGGCTGGCTTTCCCGGGTTACAGCTGGATGGTGGTGGGCATCAGTGCTCTGATCCTGTTTTTTTCAGGCCCGGGGCAAACCTTTAATGTGTCCATTTTCATCAACTCCTATATCGAGTCCGAGGGATGGAGCCGTTCGGCAGTTTCCGGATTCTACTCCATGGCCACCCTGGCAGCAGGGTTTATGATGCCGATTTCAGGAAGATGGATTGATAAAAAGGGCCATCGGGTGATGACGCCGGTGATTGCCTCTCTGCTGGCAGCGGCCTGCCTGTGGATGAGCTTTATGTCTGCCCCCTGGATGCTGATAATAGGTTTTTTCATGATCAGGCTCTTGGGCCAGGGTTCAATGACGCTTGCAGCTAACACCCTGGTACCTCAATGGTTTATTAAGAAGCGGGGCATTGCCCTGAGCCTGGTGGCACTGGGAGGCGTTGCAGGGTCCACTTTTATCCCTCTCATCAGTAATCGTTTGATTCTTTCCTATGGCCCCGGTTTCGCCTGGCGCTTCTGGGCTTTCTTATTGACGGCACTAATGGCGCCTATCGGATGGCTTTGTATTCGAAACCGACCGGAAGACATTGGGATGGCACCGGACGGACGTATGGGCTATGAAGCGAGTACTGAGGAAAAGGAGAAACACTCAATATCTTCCGCACTGAAGAACAAGGCGGCTGAAACAGCAAATGCTACAGAAACATTGGTCACAGAGATACCCGCTGAACCAGAGAAATCTCTTCCCCTGGAGGAAGACTGGACCCCTGCCGAGGCCATGAAATCAAGGGTTTTTTGGATGATGATCTTTTGCATGATGGTGCCTTCCATGATCAATACCGGCATCACCTTTCACATTGTGTCCATTATCGGTGAAAAAGGGTTTGATTCCACCTTCGCCGCCCTGATCCTCAGTATCACTGCTGCCGTACAGCTTCCCGTCACTTTTCTGGCGGGGTGGCTTTGCGACCACTTTCCCGTTCACCGCATCAAAGCCTTTAACTTCTTATTTCTGGCCGCTGCCATGATCATGGTGCTCTACAGCCCTTCCCGGCTCTTGCTTATAGTGTATGCCGTGATACATGGGTTATTCACCGGTGTGGATTCCGTCAGTACAGGAGTATGGTGGCCCAACAACTTTGGACGACGTTACCTGGGCAGCATCAGGGGTATGGGAATGACCTCCATGGTCATCGGATCAGCCCTGGGGCCCTTGCCCTTCGGGTTTGCCTTTGACACTTTTGGCAGCTACCAGTTCATTTTAACAGTCATGTTGTTGTTTCCCGCCCTGGCATTTCTTGCGGCCATCACTTCACCATCACCGGTGAAAAGTGAAGATTGAGATAAATCAACACAAGACAATAGACAATGAAAAGCCGGTGAATTCAGAAGAATCACTGGCATGTTTATGTCTAGTTTACTGTCAGAAGGGTAAGATAACAATAAGAGCAATGAACGAAGGAGCGTGATTTTGATGTCAACCACACAAACAACCAAATTTTGGGCAGAAAAAGTGTCAACATTAACCCAACTACCTGAGCATTTTCAGCAACTGGTTGCAGAGTTAATCCAGGGCGATTTTTCCAGTGCTTATGTGGTGTATGCCCCCAGCCGTAAGTACAATGATGCCGTATTAATGTTGATGGATAAGAAAGTAGTTGTGCTGAAACAGAAAGATGATGAGGTGCATGCCAATATCTTTAACATGGAAGAAATTCAGTTGGTTCAAATGGGTTCAACCCTGCTGGATTCATGGCTGAAAATCTGCGGCAAAACAAATGGTCGGTTTCATTGCGAAATCATTGACTTTAACACGGTACTGGATGAACTGTTTGAACCGGTGTTGGATGAGGTTCGCCGCCATACCCTGGGGTTACTGTCAACGGATCAACCGGTAAAAGACCAGGAATTGGACGACCTGAAGGAACTGAACCTCAAATTTTACAATTATGGAAAAATGCGGTTACTCCCCGGACAACGTGTGTTGGCATGTGCATACCAGCCAGAAGTAAAACTTTCTTTCTGGAAAAGAACAACAGACAGGGAAACTGAACCCCATTTACTGGTGTTAACGGAAGAAGAACTGTTGATGATCAAGGAAACGGCGCAACGAAAAAAATCTGCCACACAAAAATACAGCGGTATCTGGACGCATATTCCATTGATGAAAATCAATACCATTGAGCTGGCCCCGTCCAATGACGGGTGGGGTGAACTGACCATTCAGTTAGAAGGTCAGAAACCACTGACATTACATTATCAGGAGGATCATATGGAGAAAGTCCAGCAACTGATTGATGGATTGATCAGTCAGAAAACACAAGTCAAGGATTAGTAACAAGCCCCAGAACAAACAACGCGTATAAGAAAGGCCGATGAGCGGTGCAGCAAATTAAAATTCTATTGCCGAAATAAGAAAAGTGTGATACATTCGTCACAATGAATTATGTTTATAGGCGATGGGGTTCGCCTTACTGCTGCTATTGCAGATGATGACTCCTGTGAGAGCCGATGGGTGAAAAACCCATGGGTTTTTGCAGGATTTTTGTTTTTGCATTTATATCCCGTATTTCAAATGATACGATGAAAGACAGGAGAATACACATGGCGCTGAGCATGGCAATCATCACCTTATTAGGGTTGTTGTTCCACAAGATGTTTGTAAAATTCAACCTTCCCGGATTGTTGGGCCTTTTGCTGCTGGGTATGATTTTAGGGCCCTTTGGTCTAAACCAGATTGATGAAACCACCCTGGCCATTTCCGCTGATTTGCGAAAAATGGCCCTCATCATCATTCTTTTCAGGGCAGGCCTGGGCATCAGCCGGGATAACCTGAACAAAGTAGGTCCAGAGGCCATTAAAATCAGTGTGCTGCCCTGCGTACTGGAAGGCTCCCTGATCACCTTTTTGGCCATGACCTGTCTAAATTACCCCTTCCTGGAGGCTGGCATGCTGGGCTTTATCGTGGCGGCTGTTTCGCCGGCGGTCATCGTGCCATCCATGTTGTCGTTGATGGAAGACAAAGAGGGGATCAACCAGCGGATCCCCACCCTGATCCTGGCGGGAGCTTCCCTGGATGATGTCATTGCCATCACTTTTCTCTCTGCATTTATTGGCATTTTTGGAGGTGCTTCAGTAAACCTGTTGTGGCAGGCGGCCTCGGTACCCATCTCCATTGTGACAGGCCTGGTGTTGGGTGGCATTGCCGCTATTGTGTTACTCAAAATATTTGATAGTTACGACATTCGCCACACAAAAAAGGCCATGATGCTGGTGGGAGCAGGCATTGTGTTGACAGCCATGGAAGAAGCACTGCAGGGAATCATGCCTGTGGCAGCACTTTTAGGGGTTATGTTTACAGGGTTTTTAATTTTGGAGCGAAAGCCCCAGGTGGCAAAAGCCCTGGCAGACAAATTATCAAAGGTATGGGTACTGGCAGAAATCCTGCTGTTTGTCATGGTGGGGGCAGCAGTGAACTTCAGCCTGGCCCTGGAAACAGGATGGTGGGGGTTGCTGCTTATTACAGCAGGGCTGACAGCCCGAAGCATAGGGGTGTTGCTTTCCATCAGTGGAAGACATTATTCTCTAAAAGAAAAACTCTTTTGTGTCATTGCCTATATTCCCAAAGCCACAGTACAGGCCGCCACAGGTGCGCTGCCCCTGGCAGCAGGGGCCATTTATGGCGAAGAAATATTGGCCCTGGCGGTACTGGCCATTGTGGTCACAGCGCCCCTGGGGGCCATTGGCATTCAGTGGGGCAGGGAACATTTGTTGAAATAAATGAAACAAATGCATTCCTTGACAGTGGGTATGGATGATTGCAGGTAGTTTGAGATAATGATTGAGAGGGAAAAAGTAAGGGAATATACCTTAATGTAAGACAATGTGGCTGTCTTTAAAGAAAAAGACAGGGTGAATGATGGAAGGGGCTACGAAATCATGATGGAATGGATTGGTCAGTTTGAACCAGTGCAGCAAGCTTTGATAGGGACGTTGTTCACCTGGGGAGTAACAGCCCTGGGGGCATCCCTTGTTTTTTTCTTTAAAAAAATCAATCAAATTGTATTAGACGGTATGCTGGGTTTTGCAGCAGGGGTCATGATTGCTGCCAGTTTCTGGTCACTGCTGGCCCCTGCCATTGAAATGGCAGAAGAAATGGGGTTATCCTCTTGGAGGCCGGTGGCCATCGGTTTTCTTGCTGGGGGTGCTTTTTTATTGTTGGTGGACAACCTGCTTCCTCATTTACACCTTGGGTTTGAACAGTCTGAAGCCGAAGGCATTAAAACCAGTTGGCAGCGCAGTGTTCTTTTGGTATTGGCCATCACACTTCACAATATTCCCGAAGGATTAGCGGTTGGCGTCGCTTTTGGAGCTGTTGCCTATGGCCTTCCTTCAGCCAGTCTGGCAGGGGCAGTTGCACTGGCCCTGGGCATTGGTCTGCAGAATTTTCCCGAAGGGGCTGCAGTTTCCATCCCTTTGCGACGGGAAGGCTTCACCCGCACCAAAGCTTTTGTTTATGGACAGGCATCCGGGGTTGTGGAGCCTATTTCCGGAGTTATTGGGGCGGCAGCCGTGATTTATGCACGACCGGTGCTGCCTTATGCCCTGGCCTTTGCCGCCGGCGCCATGATTTATGTTGTGGTTGAGGAACTAATTCCTGAAGCGCAGCGTGATCACCGCACAGACATTGCCA
>JAABSW010000019.1 GCA_011390155.1 Clostridiaceae bacterium | reverse complement strand
TGTGCCGCCAATCACAATGGGTACTGCGTTTCTGCCATGAATTTCTCTAATCAGCTCAAAGGTTTTTTCCTGAAAATCCACAACTGTAAAACGTTGGTCAGGTTCCAGGAAGTCCATCAAATGATGGTGGATCCCCTGCTTTTCTTCAGGGGTCGGCTTTGCTGTCCCAATGTCCATGTACCGGTATATTTGCATTGAATCTGCAGAGATAATTTCACCTTGAAGGTGTTGCGCCAACTGTATACTTGCTGCTGTTTTACCCACCGCTGTAGGCCCGGTGATGATGATTACCTTGGGTTTTTGAAGTTTGATATCCTGTTTGTTCATTTCTTCACATTCCTTTGCATGGCCCTCTAAAAGAGTATTGGTAAATGGGAGTCTACACCCGCTTAAACAATTTTTCAAGGTCATAATCACGTATTTGCAACACAATGGGTCGTCCGTGGGGGCAGGTGAGGGGCACCTGTATTTGGGTCATTTGATCCAGCAATGCGTTGATTTCGGTGGCCATTAAACTGTCATGGGCTTTTATGGCATAGCGGCATGCTTTTCGAATCAATTTTTCCATTGGCAGCGCAGCGCCAGACCATTCCTGTTCAATAAGTTCATCTATTAGTTGTTGAAGAAACTCATGGTGAGCCGGCATTCCCAAATGATAGGGAACCCCTGTCAACCTGATGGCCTGGTGTCCATAGGGTTCTATGATAAATCCCATTTGACTGAAGGTGTCTTCGTGCAACCTGAACCATTCCATTTCAGCCAATGTTAATTCAACAATCTGACCATCCATGATCTCCTGGATCTCCACTGCACCATTTTGTGCATCTGCCAATAACTGGTCGTACACCACCCGCTCGTGGGCAGCGTGCTGATCCACCAGATAAAGGGCTAAACCAGATTCCAGAATGATATAGGTTTTAAAAGCCTGACCCACTATTTTATAATTTCGCTGTTTCAGTACATTGTTCAAAAATGCCTGTTGCGAAATATGTTCAGCAGAAATAGGTTGTTGCTGCTGTTTGACTTTATCCCCGTTGTTTGAAGGCATTGCTGTCGTGTCATCATTCAGAGAATTATCCGTTGAATCAACCGTTATATACGTTGGTTCAGGTTTATAAGAAGGATTTCTGTCTTCTTCTGAAACAAAACCAAAGGATATATCTTCGGTTGCAAGCCTTTTATATGAAGCAGCATCAGTTGAACTTTCACGCTGCATTCTATCATGTTTCATTTCATTATTTCGGCCCTCATTAGTTGACGTCTCATTGTTGTGCTCCCAAGAACGCTGGTTTGCGTTTCTTTGTTTAATGTTTTCTTCAATGTTCATTTGATCATCAATCAGTAAATCTATGGTCTTATCTTCGTGCTTATCTTCATATACATTTGAAATCTTATCTTCATTATGTGAAATTCTATCATTTTCTTCTTGTTTAAGTCTTTCAACCCGTCTTCTTTCTTCACCCATTTTCAGTTCGGTGGCTGTGGGGCCAATACCAAGACCTCCTGCTGACACAATCTCAGTGTTTTTCTGCAGCCCCTGTTGCACATAATCCAACAGTACTTCTTCCATCCAATGAGGCTCCTGAAACTTTATGGAAGTCTTGGATGGATGTACATTAACATCCAACAGCTCTGGAGAAATGGAAACATAGAGAATACCTACAGGAAATTTTTTCACCATCACAGCGCCTTCATAGGCCCGTTCAAAAGCATGGGTCAACACGTCATTTCTGACACTTCGTCCATTGACAAAAAAGACTTGGTAATTTCGGTTTCCCCGGCTACTATGAGGTTGCCCGATTAATCCGCTGATGGTGATAAAATAATCACCCTTTTGATACGTCTTTTCTTCCACAACCGTCAGTCCATGTGCCAGCTCAGAGGGAAATAAGGACAAAACTGTTTGGTTAGGGTCAGTGTTTTTACGCGTTGTTAACATAATTTTATTATTGTTAACATACTGAAATGAAATGTCCGTTCTGCTAAGCGCCAGCCGTGTCAGCATCTCTGTAATATGGGATGTTTCTGCACCATCGCTTTTCATAAACTTTAGACGGGCAGGTGTTTGATAAAACAAATCCCTGACAGTGATTCGTGTGCCTGCAGGGCATCCCGCTTCTTCCAAAACTTGCATGCTCCCATTTTCAAAGATGGCCTTATAGCCCACGAGGCTGTCTTCTGCCCTTGTCTGCACTTCAACCCGGGATACGGCTGCAATACTGGCCAGGGCTTCCCCACGAAACCCCAGGGTGTTTATATGTTGTAAGTCATCAATGGTTCTTAATTTTGAAGTGGTATGTGGGAGAAAAGCTGTTTTTATCTGATCTCCCGGAATTCCTATTCCGTTATCAGTGACAGCAATAAGGCTTTTTCCCCCGTTGACGATCTCCACCCTAATCTCAGTGGCCCGGGCGTCGATGGCGTTTTCCACCAGTTCCTTAACGGCAGAAAAAGGCCCCTCAATGACTTCACCGGCGGCGATTTGATTGATTAGCTGTACATTTAGAGGTTTAATGTCATGCTTCATCTGTCCGCCTCCTTCTTACCTTCCACTGCCTGTTGATGTTGTGAAAGATGGTCTTTGGCATCCTGCTGCAGTTCGTACAGTCTATTAAGGGCCTCCAGAGGTGTCATGGTCATCACATCCATCTGCTGTATATGATTGATAAAACGCCTGTATTGAGCCATCTGACCGCCACGATCCGTGTCAAGTAACGACACTGCTTCCTCGTCTTCATCGGTTGTTGTCGAATTTGTTGACGTAAGATTCGTACTGACTTCTTGGATTGGCCGTGGGTTTTTTCGTTCATCAAAAAGTTGAATGGGTTCCTGTTGACCACGATGTTGATTTTCCAGAGAATGCAGAATTTCTCTGGCTTCCCGGAGAACAGCTTCCGGTAAACCTGCCAGTTTGGCAACCTGAATGCCATAGCTTTTGTCACTGGTACCTTCCACCACTTTACGCAAAAAGATAATGTCATGACGTTTTTCCTTCACAGCCGCCTTATAATTGGCCACACCTGGCAGGCTGTCTTCCAGTTCAGTTAGTTCATGATAATGGGTGGAAAACAAGGTTTTTGCTCCGATGTGCTGGTGAATGTAGTCAATCACCGACCAGGCAATACTCAGACCATCGTAGGTGCTGGTTCCCCGGCCCACTTCATCCAGAATAATTAAACTCTTGTCCGTGGCAGCTCTGAGTATGGCCGAAACTTCACTCATCTCAACCATAAAAGTACTGCGGCCCTGGGATAAATCATCACTGGCGCCAATACGGGTAAATAGCCGGTCAACCACGCCCAGTTGCGCCATGTCTGCCGGCACATAGGAACCCATTTGTGCCATTAGTACAATGAGAGCAACCTGGCGCATATAGGTGGATTTACCCGCCATGTTTGGGCCCGTGATCAAGTGAATGTATTCCTGTTCCTGGTAAATTTCAGTGTCATTGGGAATAAACAGTTCTTCCTGCAACGTTTTTTCCACAACGGCGTGGCGTCCATTTTTAATGATGATGTGTGGCTCTTTTGTCATCACCGGTCTTTGATAACGGTTCTGAAAAGCCGTTTCTGCCAGTGCCGACAAGACGTCCACTGCTGCAATTGACCTGGCTGTTTGCTGCAAGGCAGGGATATATCCTTTGATGGTGTCTCTTACCTCGAGAAAAACTTCATTTTCCAACTGATTCGACCGTTCTTCAGCGCCGAGTATTTTCCCTTCCAATTCTTTCAGATGATCGGTGATGTATCGTTCACAATTGGCAAGGGTCTGCTTACGCTGGTAACCTTCCGGCACCATGTCCATGTTGGATTTTGTCACTTCAATATAATAACCAAAAACCCTGTTAAAACCGGTTTTCAGATTCTTAATGCCTGTGGCTTCACGTTCTTTTTTTTCGTAATCCGCAATCCAATATTTTCCATCCCTTGAGGCACTTCGAAGCTCATCAATTTCATCATGATAACCCTGACGTATAACGCCTCCTTCTTTTACGCTGAGAGGCGCATCTTCATCAATGGCTTTATTAAGCAGCTCAATTAAACTCTCCTGAGGGTCCATTTCTTCCACATATTTTCCTACAAGGGCACAATTTGATTCATCTTTAAGATAATGCCGTATATCCCTTACATTAACCAGGGTTTGCTTTAGGGCCAGAAGATCCCTGGGGTTTGCTGTCTGAAAAGCAACCTTTCCAACCAACCGCTCTAAATCATAGACAGTCTGAAGTGATTTTCTCACCTCACCCCGTACCAGTGGGTGGTCCAGAAAATAGGTAACCGCATCCAACCGTTGGTTGATACCCTCCCGCTCAATCAGTGGTTCTTCCAACCAACGTTTCATTAGTCGACCGCCCATGGCTGTTTTCGTTTTATCCAGCACCCACAGCAAAGAACCCTTACGCTGTTTTTCACGTAAAGTCTCTGTCAATTCCATGTTCTGCCGTGTGTGTAAATCCAGTGCCATGGTTTGTTGTTGGCCAATGAGATTGATTTCGTTGATATGATCCAACGATCTTTTTTGGGTGGCTTCCAGATAAACATAAAGGGTTCCCAAAGCATGTAACGCTGTTGAACTAAGGTTTTGCAATGTTTCTTGCGTTTGCTGATTTTTGAAATGTTCCTTCAGCAATGTGGGTGTGTCAATCTCGTCTGGTTCATAAGGTTCAGCGTCGGTTAGGTAAATACCCATTTTTTTCAGCCATTTTGAAAGTTTGGGTTCACCCTTAAGCACAGCGTCACTGACCAACACCTCGCCGGGATGAATTCTCCCAATTTCATCAAGTAGACTTTCCAGCAAAGCATCTTCATGGGTGGAAGACTTGTGGTTCATGACATACAATTCACCAGTGGACAAGTCTGTGTAAACCAGGCTCCATCCTCCATGCTCCAGGGAAAGGGCTGCCAGGTAATGGTTCTGGTTTTCCTGAAGCAGCTGTGAACCAATGATGGTGCCTGGTGTGATCACCCTCACCACTTCGCGTCGCACAATGCCAGTGGCAGCCGATGGATCTTCTGTCTGTTCGCAGATGGCCACTTTATAGCCTTTTTTTATCAGTTTATCAATGTAATTTTGAGCAGAATGATGGGGTACCCCGCACATGGGGGCTCGCTCATTTTGACCACAGCTTCGACCTGTCAAGGTAATTTCCAGTTCCCTGGAAGCAGTAATCGCATCTTCAAAGAACAATTCATAAAAGTCTCCCAGCCGGTAAAACAACAGGGTGTCTTTGTATTCTGATTTTATGTTTTGGTATTGTTGCATCATTGGTGTTAATCCTGACACAAAGAACACTCCCCAAGTAGTGAAAAAGTTTTAGCTTCAGTAATGGTCACGGGCACGATGGTCCCAATCCATTCCTCTTTTCCTTCAAAATTAACCAGTTTATGGCCTTCCGTACGACCTGTCAATCGGTTGGTATTGTTTTTACTGACACCTTCCACCAATACAGGCAAGGTTTCGCCAATTAGCTTGAGATTATTGGCAAGTCCCACCTGGTTCACAGTTTCAACCAATTTATTAAACCGTCTCATTTTATCTTCTTCGCTTACCTGATGATTCATTTTAGCTGCAGGTGTACCTGTTCGTATGGAGTACAGGAAGGTAAAGGCTGAATCATAACCCACCTGCTTGATTAAGTCCAGGGTATCTTCAAAATCATCATCCGTTTCACCTGGAAAACCGACAATAATATCAGTGGAGATGGCCACATCTGGCATTTTAGATTTTAACAAGTTGATTTTTTCCAGGTATGCCTCACGGGTATATCTTCTGTTCATTTCTTTTAGCACCTTGTTGTTTCCAGCTTGAACAGGTAAGTGTAAGTGATTGCATACTTTGTCCAGGTTAGCCATGGCATCCATCAGTTTTTCTGAAAAATCAGCAGGATGGGATGTCATAAACCTGATTCGTTCAAGGCCTGGTATTTCATTGATCAAGGAAAGAAGATCAGCAAAATCCATGTTTTGTTCCAGGGTTTTTCCATAAGAGTTAACGTTTTGACCAAGTAAAGTCACCTCGATCGTACCCTTCTCAGCCAATTCTTTGATTTCTTCCAAAATTTTCTCTGGTTCACGGCTTCGTTCCCGTCCCCTTGTATAAGGCACAATACAATAGGAACAAAAGTTATTGCAGCCATACATAATGTTCACAAAGGCTTTGGTGGAATACTTGCGTTGTACAGGCAAGTCTTCAGCTATTTCTTCCTCATTGTCCCACACTTCCACCAACAAACCTTCCATGCAATGAGCATTAGCCAAAAGCTCTGGAAAACGATGCAGGTTGTGCGTTCCAAACACAAGATCAACAAAAGGATAGGATTTTTTGATCTTTTCAACCACATGCTTTTGTTGCATCATACAACCACAAATGGCAAGAATCATATCCGGCTTTTTTTCTTTAAGATGTTTTAACTCTCCCAGGTTACCATATACTTTTAATTCAGCGTTTTCCCTGACACAGCAAGTGTTTAGTATGATCAAGTCTGCTTCGTCATTGTCATCTGTTTCAAGGTAATTCATTTGCCCCAACATGGCAGCTAATTTTTCTGAATCGTGTTCATTCATCTGACAGCCATAGGTCTTAATCATAAATGTTTTACCACTGTTTACTTCATTATTCATTCAATAACGCACCTTTCTTCAACAGTTCTTATACCATTGTACCTTATTTTCTTCACCCACGAAAGGCCACAACGTAAGTAACCCCCGGCTCAATGTCGCATGAACCTGGGGGCTTACTATTTCATCATATATTATTTCATTCTTTGGTAGAAAAATGTTTTTACCGGCGCTAAATCATACCTTGTGGGTAATATGATTTGTTCTGTACTTCCCACAAACAAAATGCATTTAGTCTTCAGTGCATCGTGAAACTTATGATACATCATGCTCTTTGTTTCCTCAGTGAAATAAATCATCACGTTTCGGCAGATGATCAAGTCGCACTGGGAAGGATAATCATCTTCCAACAAGTTGTGCTTTTTAAAGGTAACACGCCGTTTAACATCATCTTTAATCTGGTAAAAACCGCCATTTTTGGCAAAAAACCGATCAATGTCTTTTGGATCCAGGTTTTTCACAGCTTTTTCATTGTACATACCAATGTTAGCCTTTTCCAGAGCACCCTGGTCAATGTCTGTAGCGATAATTTCAATTTCCTGCAAAGGTAAAAAATGAGACATCATCATTACCAAGGTGTATGGTTCTTCTCCAGTGGAACAAGCGGCACTCCAAATTTTAATTTTTTTAGAGTCTTTCATCAACATGGGGATTATTTCAGATTCAAGCACATCCCACTGTTGCGGATTACGTCTAAATTCAGACACGTTGATGGTAAGATAATTTATAAATTCTTCCATCAACTTTTTGTCTGTCTGAAGTGCTTTAATGTATGCTTCATATGAATCTATCCGGTTCCGGGTAATCAACGACTCGATTCGACGCTTCATCTGTCTTTCCTTGTAACTGGAAAGATCAATACCCGTTAACTCATAAATTCGTTCCTTAAACGCTTCATATCCTTCCATGGATAGCTCCTTCGATTAGGCTTTTTCTTCTTCCTTTTCATCTGCCTCTGGTGCCTCTACAGGTTCTTCAACCTTTTCAGCAATCTCCGCTTCAGCAATTTCTTCTTCAACTGCTTTAACTTCTTCTTCAGCTGCTTTAGCTTCTTCTTCAACCGCTTTAACTTCTTCTTCAGCTGCTTTAGCTTCTTCTTCAGCCGCTTTAACTTCTTCGCTTACTTCAGCTTCTTCGGCTGCTTCTTCTGTTTCATTTTTAAAAGCATCTCCCACTGCATCACCAATGGTAACAGGCTTTTCTTCTTCTTTTTCAACAGCCGCTTCTTCTGTTTGTGTAGCTTCTTCTTCAGCAGCTTTATCTTTTTCAATTGCTGCCATGCTTAAACTCATACGTTGGTCTTCAACATTGATGTCAAGAATCTTCACTTCAACTTTTTGCCCTTTTTGCAGGACATCAGATGGCTTCGCTACATGTGCTTCGCTGATTTGAGAAATATGAACCAATCCATCAAGACCTGGTTCTATTTCCACGAAAGCACCAAAGTCTACCAGGCGAACAACTTCACCTTCAATGATTTCACCTACCTGGTATTTTTCGCTTGCCACTTTCCATGGTTCAGGTTGGATGGATTTTAAGCTTAGGGAAATGCGTTCACTGGATTCTTCAAAATCGAGCACTTCCACCTTCACATCTTCACCAATGGATAATACATCAGAGGGATGTTTTACCCGGCCCCAGGAAAGTTCAGATATATGAATAAGGCCATCAATGCCGCCAATGTCTACAAATGCACCAAAATTGGTAATTTGCTTAACTTGACCTTCCACAACCTGGCCTTTTTCCAATGTTTTCAAAAGTTCTTTTTTCTTCTGGCCTTTTTCTTCCTGAATCACTGCTTTTCTGGATAAAATTATTTTGCTTCTGCGGCGGTCCATTTCAAGAATGCGTACTTTTGCTTTTTGACCCACAAAGACACTTAAATCGTCAACATACCTGTCTGACAACTGACTTGCAGGAATAAAACATTTAACATTTTTGAAATAGGCAATCATACCGCCTCGCACAACTTCCTTCATTTCCACATCAATGATCTCATCTTTTTCCTGAGCATCTGTCAACTCAACCCATTCCTGCATTGCGTCAACTTTTTTGCGGGACAGTAACACATTTCCGTCGCCATCATCTACCTGCAGTACACAAACTTCAATTTCATCGCCAACAGCAAAATGCCCGGGCATATCAGCTGCCACTTCTTTTGTTACTTCATCACGAGGAATAATGCCGTCTGATTTATAGCCCAGGTTTACAACTACCTCGTCCTGAGTCACATTGATCACATGGCCTTTGACAATGTCACCACTGTGCAGGCGTACCATGGTTTTTTCAATTTCTTCCATCATTTCATTCATACCGCTCATTTCATTGTTCTGATCGTTTTCGGTGCTCATTCAATTACCTCCTATGGTTGAATAATTTCATATAAATCTGTGGTGCTGGTATAGCGTGATCTAAGCCACCTTTGTCTATTCGACAAAAAACGCCAGAATCCTTCTATTACTTTAAAAAAAATCAAAATTATTTTCTGCTTCTTTGCTTAATCCTGTCACAGAAGAGTAAAATGATTTTTTCCACAACTTCTTCAATAGAAAGCCTGGTTGAGTCTATTTGAACGGCATCATTTGCCGGGATTAACGGGTCATGTTCCCTTGTTTCATCAGCATGGTCTCTTGCTTCTATTTGCTCTTTTACCTCATCATATGAGGTTTCCGTTTTATTTTTTAATTCTTCAAACCTGCGTCTCGCTCTTTCTTCCACCGTGGCTGTTAAAAAAACTTTCAGGCTAGCCTCCGGCAGCACCACCGTACCAATATCCCGTCCATCCATGACAACATGATTTTTCTTGGCGATCTCTTGTTGAAGTTTGACCATGGCTTGTCTTACATCCTTGATACCTGCCACTGCTGAAACATGTTGGGTTACCTGTAATGAACGTATTGCTTCGGATACATCTTTTCCATCAAGATAGACTTTATCCTCTTTTAGATCTATTTTTACAGAATGGGCAAGCCTAATAATTTGGTCAACATCCTGCATATCACACTTATTGTTAATGATATACCAAGTCAGTGCACGGTACATGGCACCCGTATCAATATAAATGAAATGCAACCGATCTGCCAGTTGCCGGGCGATGGTGCTTTTACCGGCACCCGCAGGACCATCAATGGCTACCTGCCATTTTTCACCCGTTGATACCGCTCTTAGCAACTGCATTGTATCCTCAATGGCTTTCTTGGGAGTGGATGCACCTGCTGTGATGCCTACACTTTCCTCTTCAGATAATAACCCCAGTGGTAAGTCAGTGTATTTTTCGATTAAATAGGTTCCATTTGGTAGATACCCTCTACACACTTCTGCTAACTTTTTCGTATTTGAACTGTGTTTTCCGCCAATGACCACCATGGCACCAACTTTTCCAGCCAAGTCATGAGCCGTTTGCTGTCTATCCTGAGTAGCCAAACAAATGGTATTGTACCAATGTATTGTTTGATTTCTATTGGTTAATTCGTTTTTGATTGATTTGAACAGGTCAATGGGCATAGTGGTTTGTGCAACGACACACAACGTATCGTTTTCAGGAATGTTTCCCACCTCGTGGGGTTCACTGATCACCAGGCCTTCGTCATTACACCAGCCATTGATTCCAATAACTTCAGGATGTGTCCTGTTTCCGATGATGATAATTCTGTGACCTTTTGCATGATGTTCGCTGACAATCCGTTGAATTTTTTTAACAAATGGACAAGTTGTATCAACCAGACGCAACCCTCTGTTTTCAATCTCTTTGTATGTGATTTCCGGCACTCCGTGAGATCGAATAATGACAGTGCCATATTCGGCATCCGAAATCTCATTAATGGTCTTCAAACCTTTACTCTCAAGTTGTTCCACCACTTGGTGATTATGAATAATTGGTCCAAGTGAGTACACCGGACCACTAATCACATTTGCTTCAATTTCTTCGTAGGCTTTTTCAATTGCCTTTTCAACACCAAAGCAAAAACCTGCATGTTCGGCGATAAGTACGTTCAATGATCTTCGCTCCTAAACAACCGTCCACTATTCTGTTATCCAGTCAGGACGTAATTTTGATGCTTCCCGCAAATAACTGTGTGTAAATGTTTCTTTTGTTCGATCTGTTTCTATGAGTAGAAGCACACGAATACAACGTGGAAGTTGGCCATCAATGATTTTTTCCTCAAAATTCAGCATGGCTGTTTGATTCCAACCCAACTCTTCTCTGACAATGACAGAAGGATACCTTGCAGTAAGGTCAGAAGTGGCCGTGAATAATATGTGAATGATATCTTCTTCCAAAATCTTATTCTCTTTGACCAAAGTATTCATGAGAAGCAATGTGGCTTCATCAATTGATTCAACAGAATTATCATTTGCTGTTACCGCGCCCCTTATTGAAACAAGGTGCATCCCCATCACCCTCCTGCTTCTTATTAGCTACAAAGATTATACATGAAAAACCGTATCACCACAAGCTCTCTGCGGCTTTACAACCATAATTAAAAATCATATATCTCAAAAAAGAAATGCAATCCGAAGATTGCATCTCTAACTTATAAAACTCATTAACATTAATTCGTTGGATTATTTAAGATGCCCATCATATATATTATATTTTTCCCAAATATTTTCCAATTTGTTGAAATACTCTTTGATATCCCTTTTTTCCCTCATGCCAATGGCAACAATGAGTGCATTGATCAGGCTTAAAGGCGCAACCAATGAATCCACAAAAGAAGCCATGCTGCTTTTGGCAGTTAAATAATGATCAGCAATACCTGCAATGGGTGAAATAGCACTGTCTGTAATAGCAATAATCTGAGCACCCTGTTCTTTCGCATATTGGGTCACTTCAATGGTTCTGCTTGAATACCTGGGAAAGGATATGCTTATCAATAAGTCTTTATCAGAAATACGAAGCATTTGCTCGTAGATATCACTTATGCCAAAACCCACCATGCTCACATTACCAAGTATTAAACTTAAGTAAAACCCAAGAAAATCTGCCAAAGATTTTGAGCTTCTTAATCCAATAATATAGATTTTTTCAGCCTTAATGATGGCATCAACCGCTTTTTCAATACCATGAAAATCGATGCCTTCGATGGTGTGTCGCACATTGTCCATGTCAGACTTCATGATTTTTTCGACAACTTCCATGTCACTGGAATATTCTTTGTCCATGTCCACCCGCTGCACAGTTGTGAGTTTCGTTTTAATAATATCCTGCAATGATCGCTGGAGTTGTGGATAACCTTCAAAGCCAAGACTGTTTGCAAATCTAACCACCGTTGATTCACTCACATTTGTATGAGCTCCCAGCTTGGAAGCTGTCATAAACGCAGCCTTGTCATAATGTTCGATGATAAACTGAGCGATCCGCTTCTGTCCTTTACTCAATTTTGGAAATTTACGCTGGATACTAATAATTAAATCATTGTTATCATCCACGGACAATCCCCCTTATCATAATGTAGTCTTAACTAATTCATACCCTGCAGACAGTGCTTTTTTATTCAACGGCCCTGTGCCTGGAGGCACTCTTTTTAGTACGGCAGCTTCAAGGGATTCCCTGGTGACTGCATTGGTTAGTTCTCTTATGGCACCTAATGCAACAATATTGGCAACCATAACTTTTTGAAGCTGTTCCACAGCAGTCGTAATAATGGGAATGCGAACCACTCGATAATTCTCAAAAGCGATAGGGTTAATTTTCACTGAATCATCGATGATCAACAAACCATTCATTTTCAGTGAAGACAGATATTTATCACAGGCTTTTTGAGTCAGTGACAGCAAAATGTCTGCATTTTGTACCTTTGGAAAAGCAATTTCATCATCCGAGATAATGACTTCGGCTTTGCTGGCTCCTCCTCTAGCTTCCGGACCATAGGATTGTGCCTGGATGGCATTTTTACCATCCAGTATTGCAGCCTCGGCAAGAATAATACCTCCAAGAATGAGGCCCTGACCACCGGATCCACTTAACCTTATTTCAAATTTTTCACTCATCCTGTGAACCCTCCTGTCGCAAACGTTCAACAATTTTCATATATTCATCAACATATTCAGCTCTTTCCTCATTGGCAAACTCACCAATAAGGAATTTACCTTCTCGCTTTTCGGGATCAACTTTTTCTGCCATTTTCACATCCAGTGCATAATCTTTATAGAAATGCATCAGATCAACGGCATCGCCTTTTTTATTTTTGCGCCCATAATAAGTGGGACAGCCACTGATGGCTTCAACTAAAGAAAATCCTTTATGAGCAATGGCTTTTTGTATATGTTTCGTCAACTGAGGCACGTGATAAGCCGTTGAACGGGCAACATAGGTTGCCCCTGCTCCGATGGCCAATTTGCAGATATCAAAGTCAGGGTCAATGGTGCCATAAGGAGAAGTAGTCCCTTTCTCGTGATAAGGCGTGGCCGGCGAAGACTGCCCGCCTGTCATGCCATAAATTTTGTTGTTAAACAGTACAGTGGTAATGTCAATATTTCTCCTTGCACTGTGGATCAGGTGGTTCCCCCCAATGGCAGTGGCATCACCATCACCAGTGATGACAATGACCTTCAGTTCGGGTCTGGCAAGTTTGATGCCTGTGGCGAATGCCAGTGCGCGTCCGTGGGTTGTATGTAGCGTATTAAAATTAAGGTATCCAGTTGCCCTTGATGAACAACCGATTCCGGAAACAACACATACTTTGTCTTTGTCCAGGTTTAAATTGTCGATGGCTTGTGCAATAGCCCGTGTGATGATGCCGTGGCCACAACCGGGGCACCATATATGAGGCAATCGATTGTCCCTGAAGTTGTCTTGAATAAGCTGACTACCTTGACTCATACTAGTATGCCTCCTTTATTTTCGTGATTATTTCTTCCGGAGTAATGGCTTCTCCGTTTACTTTACCATATTGAAACACTTTACAATCTGGCATTTTAACCCGATGGACCGGAATCACGTACTGTCCAAGGTTCATTTCTGCCACCAACACTTTTTTTCTGTTCATGGTCAGCTCATGCACACGTTTTTCTGGGAAAGGCCATAGCGTAATCGGTCTAAACAAACCAACCTTCATACCTCGTTTTCTACACTCCTTAACGGCTTCCTTGGCAGCACGTGCCACCCCACCATAAGCGATGATAAAGAATTCCGCATCTTCCATCTCATATTCTTCATAAGTGATGATATCTTCATCATTGTCAGCCACTTTATTCATTAAATGTTCAATGAGCTTTTCAGCCACATCTGTGTCTGTCTTGGGAAATCCATATTCATCATAAACCAGGCCTGTTACATGAAAAGCATACCCATCTCCAAAAGCAGCCATTCTTGGTACAATTTCACCTTTTCTGACCTCGTAGGCTTTGTAATTCTTTTCATTTGGCAAAGGTTTTAAACGATCAAACACTTCGTATTCATCTGGATTAGGAACTTCAACCCGCTCCCGTAAATGACCTATTACTTCATCCATCATTAGAAATACTGGAGTTCTGTATTTTTCTGCCAGGTTAAAGCATCGTATGGTCAGGTCATAGGCCTCTCTTACAGAAGCCGGACAAAGTGCAATGGTTGGATGGTCTCCATGAGTGCCCCATTTTGCCTGCATGACATCTCCCTGTGAAGGAGACGTGGGGAGTCCTGTACTTGGACCAGCTCTCATTACATCCACAACAACACAAGGAATTTGAGTCATGGCTGCATAGCCTATGTTTTCCTGTTTTAATGAAAAGCCGGGTCCACTGGTGGCTGTCATGGCTTTTAAACCTGCCAGTGATCCACCTATGGTTGCTGCCATTCCAGCAATTTCATCTTCCATTTGTATAAACTTGCCACCCAAAGCAGGTAATTTCTCTGCACACAATTCAGCAATCTCCGTCGACGGCGTTATTGGATAACCAGCGTAAAAACGCATACCTGCAGCGATGGCACCTTCAACACATGCCTCATTTCCCTGCATCAGTTTAATTACTCTTTCAGCCATGTTTCGTTTCCTCCTATTCTTGTTCTTCCAAATATATGGCGTAATCTGGACAACGCATTTCGCATAACATACAGTTGGTGCATTTTTCCTGGTCTGTCACGACGATCTTATCGTTTTCCAGTTTTAAGATTTTTACAGGGCAGAAAGCAACACATATACCACAGGCTTTGCACCACTCCGGTATGGTTTTTACCATTTTTTTTGTTTTCACCTTGGCCATTTTTTCATCCCTTTCATCCAATTATAATTGTTATTGAACAGCTTGAAATATGTAACGATATCCAACTACAGCATAGCAAATCAGCCATAAAAATGCAATAAATATTTCATTATTTTATTTCTTTACTCATTTATGCAACTTATGTTTCATTAAATGCATGTTGCAAAAAATACACTGTTTCGTTATTTCTTTAACATAGTATTTGTAAGTCTTTGTTTCATTGTTTATTCTGTTGTACGTCATTTCATTAAAAAATATGAAATACCTCTTATAGAACTTGCAAAAAGACCAGTCATTAATGACTGGTCTTTTTGCATAAACCCTATTCTATAGTCTATTTAATGTTAAATGACCATTTAAGCATGTCCGGAAACAAAGCATCATGGGTTAAATCATAATGAAGGGGGGTGATGGAAACGAAGTTGTGCTTCACAGCTTCCATATCACTGTCTTCTTCCTGGAGTAAATCCATTAATTCTCCTGCCATCCAATAATAAGAATTACCTCTTGGGTCGGTTCTATGAATAAAATTATTGATATATCGGCGTATTCCCAATCGTGTGATACGAACTCCCCGAACAAATGATTTTTCACAAATGGGGTAATTAACGTTAAAGATGATCTTCGGAATATGTTTGCACTTCAGCACATAAGGAATCAGTTCTTCAATAAAAGCGGCAGCGTCATCAAACTGCACGACATGATGGCTGGCCATAGATACAGCAATGGCTGGAATTCCCATAAGTGACGCTTCAATGGCCCCAGAAACGGTGCCGGAATAAATAACATCTGTACCAAGGTTTGGCCCATTATTGATCCCTGAAACCACTAAATCAGGAGGGTCTTCTTTCAGCAAAACGTCTAAGGATAATTTGATGCAATCAGCTGGCGTTCCATTAATAGAGTATGCAGCAACATCTGTTCCAAACCGTGTAATCTTTTTTACCGTTATCGGTGTGTGCATGGTGATGGCATGGCCTGTGGCACTTTTTTCACGGTTGGGTGCACCCACAGTTACTTTTGCAATTTTTTTGAGCGTCATAACCAAAGGATATATTCCTTCTGCATATATGCCGTCATCATTGGTAATTAGAATATGCATAGCATCTCTCCTTTGTAATGCCGTATTCTTTAAACCGGGTGTGTTTTATCTTCTTCGTTATAAAGGGTTGTTTCAATTTGGTACTTCTTTGACCATCTTTCTTTGAAGAAACTCATGGCTATCTGAGGGAATAAGGCATATGACAATACATCTTCTGGTTGTTCTTCATATTCTTTCATTTCTTCACGAATTTTTGTCAGCTGTGGCGGAATATCATCTGCAGGTCGATGGGTAATGACAGGTTCTTTTCCGATGATTTTTTCTACCATCTCAGGACTGATCTCTTTCGGAGGATGGCCATACATCCCCTTAACATAGTCTTTCACCTCTTTGGGAATCATTTTGTATCGTTCTCCGGCCAGAACATTAAACAATGCCTGCGTGCCCACTATTTGGCTTGTAGGCGTAACGAGAGGTGGATATCCCAGCTCTTCTCTCACCCGGGGAACTTCAGCCAATACTTCATCCATTTTTTCCATCTTATTTTGTTCTTTTAACTGGGAAATAAAGTTTGACAACATGCCACCCGGTATTTGGTTAATGAGGGTTCTGGTATCCACACTCATGACTTTTAAATCAATTAGACCTTCTTTAAAATACTTTTCTCTCAAAGGTCTGAAATATTGAGCAATTTCATCCAAATGTACCAGGTCCATGCCTGTATCATGTTCAGTACCCTGGAGAGCAGCAACAATGGGTTCTGCAGGAGGCTGCGAGGTACCCATGGCCATGGGTGAAATAGCTGTGTCGACGATGTCTGCACCTGCTTCAATGGCTTTGATGTATGTCATGCTACCCAAACCACAAGTGTCATGGGTATGAACCTGTATAGGTAAATCAATGGTTTTCTTTAGGGCAGAAACAAGCTCATAAGCAACATAGGGGGGCAAAATACCAGACATATCCTTGATACATATGGAATCAGCGCCCATCTGTGCCATGGCCGTGGCTTGCTCCAGATAATAGGCTGTGTTATGCACAGGACTCACCGTATAAGAGATACAACACTGGGCATGGCCGCCTTCTTTGTTAATGGCTTTCACGGCTGTCTCCAAATTTCTAACGTCATTTAAGGCGTCAAAAACACGGATAATGTCAATACCATTCCCTATGGCACGTTTCACAAACTCTTCAACCACATCATCCGCATAGTGTTTGTAACCTAATATGTTTTGTCCTCTAAGCAGCATTTGAAGCTTTGTTTTTTTAATAAGTTTTCTGATGGTACGTAACCTTTCCCACGGGTCTTCATTCATATAACGAAGACAGGAATCAAAGGTGGCTCCACCCCACATTTCAAGGGAGTGATAGCCGGCCTCATCCATTTTTTCTGCGATTGGAATCATGACGTCCGTTGACATTCTCGTTGCCATTAAAGATTGGTGTGCGTCTCTGTAGGTTGTATCTGTTAGTTTAACCTGACCCATCTTATAACCTCCTTCAATAATCCTGCATCGTACAAACCTTGTTTGTCCAATGCTATTTTTATTTATACATAGACAGGATTCTTAACTTCTGGTGGCGTTCAAATTCATCAGAAGGTTAGAATTCGTTATCCCGTGGCATATCACCGCTTATCTTCCCTTGCAAAAGAGGGCGTCTAGTGGTGGTAGTCATCGGATATAAATACTTCTTCACATTATATAAGATTGTCGTAATTTGTGCAATTAGAATTATTTCGAATGTATATTTATTCTTTTCTTTCTATTAAAATTAATTTAGGGGCAGATTCTGCTGCGTTGCTTCTTGTTATTTCCATCACACCCCAGTATTTTGATGGTAGATTCCTGACATATGTAAGCAATTCCGCCTGCTCAGATTTACCTTCATCGTGCCCTGAATAAGACACAATGGAAATATACCCTCCCACTATAAGGTATCGATGAACAAGATGGTCCATCACACATTTCATCTCAGTCCAAGAGGTTGATATTTCTTTGTCTGATCCTGGTAAATAACCAAGATTAAACATGACGGCTTTTAATGGTCTATCTACATATTTCACAAAGTGACTGTGGCTGTCCAATATTAATTCAACAGCGGGGTCATCTTCTTTCCAACCATTGTTACGTAATAGTTCTTTTGTCTGGTAAATGGCACGCGGCTGCACATCGAATGCAATGACTTTTCCAGTGGGTTTCACTTTTTTCCACAAGAAGAGGGTATCATAACCGTTGCCCATGGTTGCATCCATCACAAAATCGCTCTCATTTATTCGGTAAAACAGCAACTCCTGAGCTAATTCAGATATTCGATGGATTGGTGAGTGTGTATGTTGTGCTTCGAAGAACACCGTCTAATCTCCTTTGCAACAGCCTTTATAAATCATGTCTGTTTTCATTACATGGCATTTGTTGTGGTATTTAATAATCTTTGACAATATTTCATCAGGTATTGCTTCCCTCATCGCTGACAATGGTGCAAAAAAAGCTGCTGAAAGTTTGTTTTGATAAACAATTTCATTTTCAGCAACTATCCAATGGATGTGCTCTCTTTGAAAAGTGTGACAGGCAGTTCTTATCAATCCATCAACAATGAGGTCCTCCGTCAAACTGTTGGCATGTTTTACATCCAATTTCATTAGTAGTGCAACTTTTGGTTGCATCACTGAAAATTGGATGACACCCAGTGTCCCAGTTCTGTCACGAAAGACAAAAACTTTGTTACAGTTCTCCGAGATTCCCACTTGTTTTTTTTCATCGTTTTCCTTTATTTCAACAATTTCGATCATCATTGATCCCTGCCATCATTATAGCGTTAGTTGATTGAACAAAGCGTTTTTATCGGTTATCTTTGTTTTTCTTAAAGACAGGTGCCTTCTTTTCTTTTTTCTTTATTAAATTCTCAACCTCATCTTTTTTAAGGAAACGCCATTCACCTGGTTCAAGGTTCTCTAATGTTAAATTACCAACTGCCACTCTTTTTAATTGACTTACCGGATATCCCAACGTTTCACACATTTTTCTAACCTGGCGATTTTTACCTTCTCGTAAAACAATTTCCACAAGGCAACGGTCTTTTTGTTTTTCCAAGATTTGAATTTTGGCTGGCAAGGTTACATAATCTTCTACCTGTAAACCTTTTCGAAACTGTTGCATATTTTCTTCAGAGATAATGCCATGAAGCCACGCCTGGTACACCTTTTCTGTTTCATAGCGAGGATGCGTTAATTTTAACGCCAATTCTCCGTCATTGGTTAAGAGAATCAAGCCTGATGTTAAATAATCCAACCTGCCTACCGGATACAACCGCTCTTTTATATTAACCAGATCAACCACAGTGGGCCGATCAAACTGATCTTGGGCTGTCGATACATATCCGATGGGTTTGTGCAGCAGGATGGTGATCTTTTCTTGCTTTTGTTCAATGATTTTGCCACGATAGGTTATTCGATCCTGTTCAGGGTCAATCTGCACACCCATCTCAGTGATAACCTGTCCATTAACAGTGACAAGACCCTCTTCAATGTACTTTTCGCATTGTCTTCTTGATGCAACGCCGTTCATGGCCAGAAATTTTTGAAGTCTCAATTGAAGCACTCCTTACGGATAAATCCGGTTTAATGTTCTTGCAAATGGTATGGTCTGGCGAATGTGATCAATGCCGCAAATCCAGGCAACTGTTCGCTCAAGGCCCAGACCAAATCCGGAATGTGGCACGGTACCATACCTTCTTAATTCGATGTACCACTGGTAAACTTCTTCAGGAAGATTTTCAGCACGAAGTTTCGTCAGTAACAAGTCCAAATCGTGAATACGTTGTGACCCACCAATGATTTCGCCATAACCTTCCGGCGCAATTAAGTCGGCGCCAAGGATCACTTTTGGATCATCAGGGTCCGGCTGCATATAAAAGGCTTTCATTTCAGTTGGGAAATGAGTGATAAACACTGGCTTTTCAAATTGATCTGCTATATAGGTTTCGTGAGGTGCACCGAAATCATCACCCCATTCAAATTCATAATCTGCTTTTTTAAGCATTTCAACAGCTTCTGTGTAGGTTATACGGGGAAATGGAGCTTTAATTTTTTCAAGAGCTGTTGTGTCACGTTGTAACAGCGTCAGTTCTTTCTTTCGATTAGTCAAAACACGTTGAACAACATATGAAACCATGTCTTCCTGCACTTCCAAATTACCTTCAAAATCAACAAAGGCCATTTCAGGTTCTATCATCCAGAACTCATTTAAATGTTTTCTTGTTTTTGATTTTTCTGCCCTAAAGGTAGGGCCAAAGCTATACACTTTTCCAAATGCCATGGCAGCAGCTTCAGCGTATAACTGACCTGTTTGTGACAAATAAGCATTCTCACCAAAATAATCAATTTCAAACAATTCAGTTGTTCCTTCACAGCTAGCAGGCGTTATGATAGGTGGTTCCACCAGTGTAAACCCATTCTCATGGAAATACTCACGTAGTGCCAGGTTAACTTCATCCCTTATTTTTAATATCGCATGCTGACGCGGTGTTCTCATCCACAAATGACGAAAATCCATTAAAAAGTCTGTTCCATGTTCTTTAAGGGATATAGGATAACCTTCTTCAGCTTCTGCAACCACTTCTACGTTGTTAACCAGTAATTCATACCCAAGAGCAGACCTGTCATCTTTTTGAACCATTCCGGTAACATGAAAGGATGATTCCTGTGACAACCCTTTACAGGTTGTAAACACTTCTTCTTCCACTTCTTTTTTTACAACAACACCTTGAATAAACCCAGACCCATCCCGAATTTGTAAAAATATAATTTTGCCACTGGATCGTTTATTGTATAACCAACCAGAGAGCGTTACCTCCTGGCCTTCAAATTGATGAATGTTTTCAATGGTTGTTTTTAACATATTAATCCTCCCAACTATACTGTAAGTTCATTTGTTGCTGCTGGTTGCCATGGGTATTTCCTCAGAACAGGTTGAACATAATCCTCAATAAACTGATGGGTTTGTTCAGGCGCCCTTCCAATGAAGTTCTCAGCCTTCATAATGTCTTTCAAATCAATCAAGGATAGTCCAAAAATAGGATCTTGTGCAATTCGTTGCAGCATGTCATTTTCTTTTCCTTCAATTTTAACTTTTTCTGCTGCTTTCATGGAGTGTGTGCGAATCCTTTCATGTATTTCCTGTCGGTTGGCCCCTTTTTTCACTGCTTCCATCATGATGTTTTCAGTTGCCATGAAGGGCAGTTCATTGTTAATGTGTGCTTCTATCATTTTATCATAGACCACCAGACCATTGAATACATTAAGGGCAATGTCCAACACTGCATCCACCGCTAAAAACGATTCAGGTATACTCATTCTTCGATTGGCTGAGTCATCCAAGGTTCTTTCAAACCATTGGGCAGACTGAGTCATGGCAGCATTCGGCTGCAATGAAATGACCCAACGGCACAGAGACGCTATTCTCTCAGACCTCATGGGATTACGCTTATACGCCATTGCCGAAGAACCCACCTGGTTAACTTCAAATGGTTCTTCAATTTCCTTTAAATGCTGCAACAATCGCAAATCATTTGTCATTTTATGTAAAGACTGAGCAATTCCACTCAGCACTGACAATACTTCAAAATCAATTTTCCGCGTGTATGTTTGTCCAGTGACAGGTATTCTGTCTGCAAAACCCATCATTTCAGCGATTTTTCGGTCCAGTTCGTCAACTTTTTCATGGTCACCGTCAAATAATTTGAGAAAACTGGCTTGAGTACCTGTTGTGCCTTTAGCACCTCTAAACTTCATACGATCAAGCTGGTGCTGAACATTTTCAAAATCCATCAGCACATCGTACAGCCAGAGTGTTCCTCTTTTCCCAACAGTGGTTAACTGAGCTGGCTGAAAATGAGTAAAACCCAAAGTAGGTAACTTTTTATACGTCAGACAAAAAGATGACATCTGGTCCATAAGCCTCAGCAACTTTTCAGAGAGAATCTGAAGACCTTGTTTCATCAGTATTAAATCAGTGTTGTCACCCACGTATGCACTGGTGGCACCAAGATGAATGATTGGCATTGCTTTCGGACATTGAACGCCAAAAGCATGCACATGGGCCATGACATCGTGGCGAATTTCTTTTTCTTTTTCTTTTGCCACATCATAGTTTACGTTGTTCTTATTTTTTTCCATCTCTTCAATCTGTTCAGTAGTGATGGACAGACCCAGTTCCCGCTGGGTTTTTGCCAAGGCAATCCATAATTGTCTCCATGTCTGAAATTTGTTATCCGCAGAAAATATGGATAACATTTCTGAACTTGCATATCGTTCAATCAATGGATTTTCATATTGCTGGTGCTTTGTTTCCATAAAATTCCCCTTTCTGGTGCGATTTACGATATTTTATTATCAAAGTATTGACGTATTGGTCCAATTTGAACACTACACTGTCCTATATCGCTGGCACGAATACCCGCATCTGACGGCGCATGAAAGTCCGATCCACCTGTCACCAACAACTGATGTTTATGGGCAAGTCGTAAGTATCGCTGGGTTTGTGCATCTGTATGAGCTGGATAATAAGCCTCTATACCCATCAGGCCTGCATCAATCAACCCCTGGATTAATGAGTCATCATTCATTAATCCAGGATGGGCCAGTACAGACACACCACCCAGTCGATGGATCAATGAAATCACTTCATTTGGAACTAACTTAAACCTGGATACGTAGGCAGATTGTCCCTGTTTTAAGTAATGTTGGAACGCTTCCTGTACAGAATGTACGCCACCACTGTCAACCATTGCCCTGGCTATGTGAACCCGGCCAACAATACCTTCACCAGCAATTTTTTCAACTTGCTTCAAATTAATTTCAAACCCCAGGTCAATGAGTTTGTTGACAATTTTTAATGCTCTAGAATTTCTAGACTCTTTTAATCTTCCCAGTAGATTGAGTAACGTTTTGTCAGTTTCATCAATTGCATAGCCCAATATATGAACTTCAGCATTGTCTATTTCTGTACTAAATTCTATGCCTTGCAAAAACCAGAAATCTTTCTGTTTTTTTGATGCTTCTTTACCTTCAGCCAGGCTATCCACCGTATCATGGTCAGTGATGGCAAGACCACCTAATCCTATTTTTGCAGCATACTCAATCAGTTCGGTTGCACTTAATACACCATCGGATGCATGTGTATGTGTGTGCATATCAATTCGTTTCATAGAAATCACATCATTTCATTTGATATGGCACTAATCAGAGCTTAGAAAGCGTAATACCTATATTATAAACTAAAAAATGGCTGCTTCATAGCGGACTTTTAGGTTTAATAAAAAAGCGGCCAAAGAACTGGCCGCTTTTATCTTTCGATAATTTATTTTGCATAATCAATTGCACGTGTCTCCCGAATCACATTAATCTTAATTTGACCAGGATATTCAAGTTCATTTTCAATTCGTTTGGTTAATGTGCGGGCCAGCATAACGATATCTGCGTCACTATAGGATTCGGGTTTAACCAATATTCTGATTTCCCTGCCAGCCTGAATCGCAAATGATTTTTCAACTCCGTCATAGTCATTAGCAATTTCTTCAAGTTTTTGTAGCCTTTTGATATAAGACTCCAATGTCTCTCTTCGAGCACCGGGCCTTGCTGCTGAAATCGCATCTGCGGCAGTTACCAATACTGCTTCAATGGATTGTGGTTCATAATCACCGTGGTGTGTCGATATGGCGTGTATTACTTCCTTAGATTCTTTGTACTTTCTCAGCAACTCCATGCCTATTTCAACATGGGTACCTTCAACTTCATGGTCGACTGCTTTTCCAATATCGTGGAAGAGTCCGGCTCTTTTAGCAACTTTAATGTCTGCTCCCAGTTCGGTTGCCATAATGCCCGCAACATGCGATACTTCAACAGCATGTTTCAAAACACTCTGACCATAACTGGTCCGGAATCGCAAGCGACCGAGTAGTTTAATCAATTCAGGATGAACATTATGAACTCCTGCATCAAAGGCGGCCGCCTCACCTTCTTCTTTCATCATGGTTTCAACTTCTCTTTTCGCTTTATCAACCATTTCTTCAATGCGGGCCGGGTGAATTCTGCCGTCAACAATCAATTTTTCAAGAGCAACCCTGGCAATTTCTCTTCTTATTGGGTCAAACCCAGATAAAATAACTGCTTCTGGTGTGTCATCAATAATCAAGTCAATCCCGGTAAGTGTTTCCAGAGTTCGGATATTTCGGCCTTCACGTCCAATAATGCGCCCTTTCATTTCATCGTTGGGCAACTGAACAACTGTCACCGTAGTTTCTGCCACGTGATCTGCAGCACATTTTTGAATTGTATAGGTGATTATTTCCTTGGCACGTTTTTCCGCTTCCTCTTTTGCCCTTGCTTCCATTTCCTTGATCATCATAGCAGTTTCAACCTGAATTTCCTTTTCAACATCACGAAGTAATAATGTTTTTGCTTCTTCGCCCGTTAAGCCGGACAACTCTTCTAACTTAAGTTTTTCTTGTTCCCGTAACTGCTCCAGTTGTTCGCCTTTTTCTTCAAGGTCCACTAATTTTCGAGAAAGCTTCTCTTCCTTCTTTTCAAGGTTATCTGCTTTCCGATCCAGCGTTTCTTCCTTTTGAATTAATCGGCGCTCAATTTTTTGAAGCTCATTGCGCCTTTCTCTGCTTTCTCTTTCGAACTCACTGCGAAGTTTATGAACTTCTTCTTTAGCTTCTATCAGAAGTTCTTTCTTAGTAGTTTCCACTTCTTTCTCTGCATCTTCAATCAGCTTTTTCGCTAATTCTTCAGCGGAACTAATTTTTCCTTCAGCAATGGATTTTCGAATAAAATAGCCGATAAGGCATCCAACAACGGCAACTAAGACGATAACAATAATCGTAATGCCATTAAAAATGATACTCGGACACCTCCTTTATGAAGTTTTCGCCATACGGTTTAGAACATTTCCATTTTCAGCAATGCTTCGTTTCAATTCCATTAGAGTACTACAAAAATATAAACTATGACAACTATCATTTTATCCTTTTTTATAACAGGTGTCAAGGTGATACCAATTCTCAGGTTCAGCTCCATTACAAGTAAAAGGAGCTGCCATTAGACAACGACAGCTCCTTCATATTATAAGTAGTCAAACACCCTGTTTATTTGTTACTCTTCGTCTGAAGTTTCCTTCGTTTTTTGTGAATCAACTTCATTTGGAATCACTTTACGCAGTGGCAGGTTGTGATGTTCACGGATTTTGTTTTCTATTTCAAGAAATGTTTCTGGGTTATCTGTTAAGTACTGTTTCGCCACTTCCCGACCCTGGCCAAGACGTTGGTCTCCATAACTATACCAAGCCCCAGATTTTTTTACAATATCAATGTCTGCTGCCACATCTATGACATCTCCTGATCTGGAAATTCCTTCACCATACATAATATCAAATTCAGCTTGTTTAAAAGGTGGGGCTACTTTGTTCTTGACAACTTTTACCCTTGTTCTGTTGCCCAGAATGTCAGTTCCTTGTTTTATGCTGTCAATTCGTCGTACGTCCATTCTTACAGAGGCGTAGAACTTTAATGCCCTTCCGCCAGGAGTTACTTCTGGATTCCCAAACATGATGCCAACTTTTTCTCTTAACTGGTTGATAAAAATGGTTGTCGTTCTCGATTTATTAACTGAACCAGCCAGCTTGCGAAGAGCCTGAGACATCAATCTTGCCTGAAGGCCCACATGAGCATCTCCCATTTCGCCTTCAATTTCTGCCTTTGGTACCAACGCAGCAACAGAGTCAACCACAATAACATCTATTGCACCACTTCGTACCAATGCTTCTGCAATTTCCAGCGCCTGCTCACCTGTATCTGGCTGTGAAACAATTAAATTATCCACATCAACGCCCAGTTTTCTTGCATAGGAAGGGTCCAAGGCATGTTCAGCATCAATGAAAGCTGCACTTCCACCATTTTTTTGTGCTTCGGCTATAATATGCAACGCCAGTGTTGTTTTACCCGAAGATTCAGGACCATAAATCTCTATGATTCGGCCTCTTGGAACACCACCAAGTCCTAATGCAATGTCCAAATTAATAGATCCTGTGGAAATACATTCAAGCTGAAGTTTTGATTCTTCACCAAGTTTCATGATTGAGCCTTTTCCAAACTGCTTTTCAATTTGTGTGATTGCCATTTCCAGTGCTTTTTTCTTGTCCATGTTGTCCCAGCTGTGCTGGCTCACCGCCTTTCAAATTATAAAACGCATGTTCTGTACCATTATATCCTAAGCAGTTTGCCAAAGTCAACCAAAGATAGAAATTAGTTTTATTCTTTCATGATGATGTGCTTGTTTAATTGCAAATAGTCTATTCCTGATACAATTGTAAAGATAACAGCAGCGAATATCATGATTTGATCCATGGGAATACCCACATATCTGAATGGATAATTATCTAAAAGTATGATAATAATTGCTATGATTTGCGTGATAGTTTTCGCTTTTCCCCACCAACTGGCGGCTATTACAACACCTTCAGCCGCTGCTACAGCTCTTAAAATGCTGATGGTAAATTCTCTTGAAATGATAATAACAACCACCCATGCCGATAGTTTTCCCATTTGAACCAAGGAAATGAGAGCCGCAGACACAAGAAGTTTATCCGCCAGTGGATCCATAAATTTGCCCAGCGTTGTAATTTGATTTCGTTTCCTGGCAATATAACCGTCAAGAGTATCCGTTAGAGCTGCGGCAACAAATATCAACGCAGCGATACTTTCTCCATAAGGAATTTTATTTAGCAAGAAAATCATGAACACAGGTATCATAAAAATCCGCAAGATCGTTAATTTATTTGCCAGATTCAGCTTCACCAGCAATCACCCCCATCAAGTCATACTCAAGTGCATCCGTTATTTTTACTTCGACAAACTGACCAATGGTAAGTTTGCTTTTAGAATGAATGTACACCACACCATCAATTTCGGGTGCATCGCCGCTTGTTCTGCCGGCATATTGGTAGTTGCCACCCTCTTCATCCAACATTTCTTCAACCAATACGGTCTCTACATCACCAATCCTAGACCTTTGGATCTGCATAGAAATATCTTGCTGAACTTTCATAATTTCTTCCTGCCTGGCTTTTTTTGTTTCATCATCTATCTGTTTATTTAAGTTAGCCGCAGGCGTGTCTTCTTCCTGGGAATAAGTGAAAACTCCTAATTTATCAAATTTAACTTCTTGAACAAAAGATTTTAACGCTTCAAATTCTTCCGGTGTTTCACCAGGAAAACCAACAATCAGTGTAGTCCTTAGTTTTATGTTTGGAATATTTTCCCGCAACATTTTGATAGTGGCTACCAGTTTTTCCCTCGTAGTGTGTCTGTTCATTCTTTTCAGGACTATGTCCTCACTGTGTTGTATAGGCAAATCCATGTAAGCACATATTTTGCGACTCTCTTTCATAACCTGGACTAATCGAAGAGAAACTCTTTCGGGATAACAGTACATGAGCCTGATCCATCGGATGCCTTCTATTTTTTCCAATTCAGTCAATAGCTCAGGCAACAAGGGTTCATTGTTTAAATCTACACCATAACTGGTTGTGTCCTGGGCAATAAGAATGATCTCTTTAACACCTTCTTCAGCCAGAGATTGGGCTTCCTTTATAATTGCAGTCATTTCCCGGCTCCTCAGAGGTCCTCGGAGTGATGGGATGATGCAATAGGTACAACGATGGTCACAGCCTTCTGCAATTTTAATATATGCCATATACTCCGGAGAAGTGCGCAGCCTTACTACATTTTCGTGGTATGGATGATCAATTTGTCCAATTCGTATTTCCTTGATTTCTTTCATAACGTTTTCAACCACATCGGCAATCTCTTCAAATCTGCCAGTACCAAGTATACCATCTATTTCAGGCATCTCATTCATTAATTCCTGGTGATACCTTTCAGACAGGCAACCTGTTACGATAAGTTTTTTTAGTGTAGATTCTTTGTACCTTGCAGCCGCTAAGATATGACTAATGGATTCTTCTTTGGCACTTTCTATGAAACCACAGGTATTGATAACAGCGATGGTTGCCTCACTAATGTTATCAGCTATTTCAAACCCATATTCCTTCAGCAGTCCAAGCATCATTTCTGCATCGATCAAATTCTTTGTACAGCCCAGTGATTCCATATATATTTTATTTTTCATCATCATGTTCCTCTTTCCCAACAAACCCATTAAAATTTTGAATAATATTCTGATAATATGTCTGTAACCTCATTAATTGTATCATATGTGATTTTTAAATCATATGAATATTTTTCTATGGAATATTTATATAATGGATCATAATATTTTTCAATTAAATCCTTCGCAATAAGATGATATTCTTTATTGTCCAGTAGCTGTTTTAAAGTATTAACATGCTCGTGACCAAGAAATTTAGTTAGATTTATGATTGCCTTACGTAATGATTCATGCATTTCATCACAACCATCACAGTAATCAGTCACTACTTGATTAACACGGTTTTCAACACTGGTTTCCAACAAAACATGCACTCCTACTTCCATCTGCTGGTGCATTTTTTTGGGAATGGTAACGTTACCAATACGCTGACTTTCACTTTCTATGAACACAAGTTTGTTTTTGTATTCCAGTAGCTGGTCTAAAAGAATTGAATCAAAATTTTTTTGAGTCATGGCTTCAGTTGAATGACCAATAAACCCGAAAACAGACCCGCTGTTCTGTGCCAGTCCTTCCAAATCGATGACAGGAATGCCTCTGTCTGACAAATTCTTAAGCACTACGGTTTTGCCACATCCCGTATTTCCATGCAATACAATAAATTCATGGTCAGATGCCATTCGATTCTCAAAATAATCCAGCACATATTGTCGATAGGCTTTATAACCACCCACCAGTTGGTACGTTTCAATTCCCAAAGAATTTAACAATTGAACAAAGGGACCACTTCTGTACCCTCCCCTGGAACAAAATAAAACCAGGTCTTTTCCCTCTTTTGCCAAATGACTAACTTCCTCCACCAACGTATCCAATTTTGAAGAAACATGTTTGATGCCAGTTAGTTTAGCTTTCTCACGGCTTTCCTTTTTGTAAATTGTTCCAACAATGGCTCTTTCTGTATCGTCCAATATGGGAAGATTGATTGCACGATGAATGCTCCCTTTTTCATACTCTTTGGGAGATCTCAAATCAATCAATATAGACCCTTCACCTTTCATCACCATTTCTTCCACTGTCATCGTTCTCACGGATCAATGCCTTCTTTCACTCTTCTTGAATATTTGAGGGGGTTTGACTATACTCATTGTTGTTAATAGGTCTGCTTATAACTTTTCGGGGTTTTGTCCCTTCATTCGGGCCCACATAACCTTTGGCTTCCATTTCGTCAATGAGACGTGCTGCACGGTTATACCCCATTTTAAGTTTTCTTTGTAACATGGAAATCGATATTTGCTGGTTGTCAAATGCAATACGCAGGGCTTCCTGAAATACGTCATCAGATTCGTGGTCGTCGGATTGTTCAGAGACAGAATCAAGTTTATCCAATATTTCTTCCTCGTACTCCGGTTCACCTGACTGATCTTTTAGGAATTCAACAACACTTTTCACCTCTTCTTCAGAGACAAAAGAACCCTGAATTCGGACAGGTTTACTTAATCCGACGGGGTGGAACAACATGTCACCTTTGCCAAGCAGTTTTTCAGCTCCACCCATGTCCAAAATGGTTCTGGAATCAACTTGAGAGGCAACGGAAAAGGCTATTCGGGAAGGAATGTTTGCTTTTATGATTCCAGTGATGACATCAACCGACGGGCGCTGTGTTGCAATGATTAAATGTATGCCTGCTGCACGTGCCATTTGGGCTAACCGACAAATATAATCTTCAACTTCTTTAGCCGCGACCAGCATCAAATCTGCCAACTCGTCGATGATCACAACGATGTAGGGCAATTTTTCTTCATTCATTTTTTCATTGAACCCTGCAATATCCCTGACACCATTCTCTGCAAATTTATGGTACCTTTCTTCCATTTCCGTAACAGCCCACCTAAGTGCACCAGTGGCTTTCTTTGGTTCTGTTACAACAGGAATCATTAAATGAGGTATTCCATTATATACGTTAAGTTCAACAACCTTCGGATCAATCATCAACAGTTTTACCTCATCTGGTGTTGACTTAAAAAGTAAGCTTAAAATTAATGTATTGATACATACACTTTTACCGGAACCGGTAGCTCCAGCCACCAGTAAATGAGGCATTTTGTTAATATCAAAGACAACTGCGTCCCCTGCAATGTTTTTTCCCAATACAAAAGGTAGCGGATTTTTAAAGTTATTGTATTCAGCTGTGTCTAATAAATCTCTTAACGGAACCATAGAAACTTCGTCATTGGGAATTTCTATGCCAATTGCTGCTTTCCCAGGGATGGGGGCTTCGATGCGTATTGAAGATGCAGCTAAATTAAGAGCAATGTCATCATTTAGATTAACCACTTTACTCACTTTAACACCTTTGCTGGGTTGTAACTCGTATCGGGTAATGGTGGGACCCTGTGTTACTTTAATCACTTTTGCTTCCACGCCGAAGCTGGACAATGTTTCTTCCAACAATTTGGCTTTTGAAAGCATCTTTCGTCTGTCTGTTCGTTGATAATCCATTTGCTTCGGTTTTAACAAAGATAAAGAAGGTTTTTTATAAACGAAACCACTTCCAGATTCTTTTTTTTCCACCTGCGTTTTTAACACATCTTCTACATTTCCCGTTCCATCATCTGTGGTTTTCTTGTTGTCTCTGCTTTCTTTCATCATAGTCTTAGTATCAATGACATATTGTTGTATGTTTTCGTCTCTAACTGGTTCGTACTGAAGCAGTTGGGGATGCTCATTATAATTCATATTTTCTTCATCTGAGTGATCCTCTGGCTGGACCAGTGTTAGATGACTGGCTTTCTTAGCAAGGTTCTTTGTAGATTTTTTCCGATTTTTTAAATATGACTGTACTTCTTTGTACTGCGCTTTACACTTTGCAACAGTCCAAAGCACCAGCCGTGGTGAAGTCAGCCATATGGCAGCTGAAGCAATGGTTAATAATAAAATACCGGTACCTATCCTGCCAATGGAAAACACCAGCCAATACAAAACAGCCGCAGCCAATAAACCATAACCAGCTTGGTTTAATCCTTTTTCCATTGCATAGGTCATCGTTGACATGTAGTTTTGACTTCTGATAGTGAAAATTAATTCAGGGTCAAATAGACCCGCCATTAGCATAACCACTGTGATAAGGGCTATACCGGAACCAATTTTCTTTTTATCTGATAATGCATGAAGTTTTTTAGTTAAAAGTAGCATTGTCGTAAAGAGAGCAGCATACATATACAAGTACGACATATTCCCAAAAACACCAAACAGCAGTGTATTAATCCAATTGCCTAATATGCCACCTCTTCCTGTATGCAACGAAAAGATAATAATCAACCACACACCCGTTAACAGGATGTAGACCACTTCATTGCTCAGACTTCTGGTTTGTTTTTTCTTTATAGTACTTTTTTTTGTCTTGCCTTTGTTTTTGTTCATCATTGCACCTCTATTGAATGATTGGTTTCAATTTTAGTACCCCATACGACCAACCTGGACAATGGTTCGCTCTTTTGGATTTAGATAGCGCCTCAAAATCAGCTCTGCCTTTTCTTTTTTAAGTTTGTTAATTTTGTTTAGTATGTCATCTGGTGTATCAATTTTATGAAGCAGCAGTTCAGATTTCCCCATGGAAGCCATGCGTCCACTGGTGCTTTCCATACCCAGTATATAGCTTCCTTTTAGCTGACGTCTGGCTTTTTCAAACTCATCTGATGTCAGCCCATTTGTGATCAACAAATTTATTTCTTCATCAATTAATTCCTGAACCAGGCTTAGTTGTCCCGGGTTCATGCTGCAGTAGATAGAGTATACACCATTATTCGTGTAGTTGTTCATGGATGTATAAATGGAATACACCAATCCTCTGTCTTCTCTTATTTTTTGAAATAGTCTGGAACTCATACTTCCACCAATAATGTTATTAAGAATCAATAAATCATACATCTCAGCTGATCCTAAAACAGCGCCTTGATACCCAATATTGAGATGAATTTGCTCGATGTCCTTCTGACGAGATACTCTTCCAAATTTTATTAAAGGCTCAAGTAGTTGTTCCTCCTGTTGTGGTTTGGTATTTTTCCAATTACCAAAATATTCATTAACCAATTGATAGAGATGGTTTTCATTAAAATTACCTGCCACTGCTATAACAGTATTGTCAGGACGATACTGCTCCTTAACATATCGTATCAAGTCTTCTTGTGTGAAGGTTTCCACAACTTTTTGCTGACCTAATATTGAATAACCCAGTGAGTGGTCTTTAAACATGCTTTCAATCAATAAGTCGTGGGCTAAGTCCTCTGGAGAATCATCATACATATTAATTTCTTCGGCAATAACACTTTTCTCTTTTTCAATTTCTTCAGGATCAAAAGAAGAATTAAACAACATATCTGCTAAAAGTTCAATTGCCATTTCAAGGTTCTCGTCCAATACTTTCATGTAGTAACAGGTGTATTCCCGACTTGTGAAAGCATTGATATGCCCTCCCACATCATCCACGGCTTCTGCTATTTCTTTGGCAGATCGTCTACCGGTACCTTTAAAAAGCATATGTTCAATAAAATGTGAAATGCCATTGTTTTCAATATTCTCGGTTACAACACCTGTCTTAATCCAAACACCTACTGCAACTGACTTTACAGTTTTTATGTTTTCTGTTACAATCCTCAAATCATTTGAAAACACACTCTTATCTGCCATGAGTTCCTCACTTTCAATAGAACGAAATAAAAACATAAACCATAATTGGTTTATGCTCTTATTCCTTCATTTAATCCTATTTGCGAAAATTTCTTTTTCCTCGATCTCTGTCTCTGTTACCACGATCGTTTCCAGTATCTTTGTTTTCGTATCCTGGTGGTGGTGTTAGGAGGGCTTTTGCTGATAAGCTTACCTTGCCCTGCGGATCAATTTCAATGATTTTAACTTGCACTTCATCACCAACACTATACACGTCTTCAACTTTATTAACGCGTTCATGGGATATGTTGGAGATGTGCAACAAGCCGTCTTTACCCGGCATAAACTCTGCAAAAGCACCAAATGCCGTAATTTTAACAACTTTCGCTGTGTAAATTTCTCCCACTTCAGGGTCTTTGATAATGTTCTCAATGATATCCCATGCATTCTGTCCAGCTTCCTGTGATTCGGCTGCAATAAAGATGGTTCCATCATTTTCAATATCAATTTTAACACCAGTTTCATCGATGATTCTATTAATTGTTTTACCGCCAGCACCAATGACCTCCCTGATTTTATCAGGGTTAATGTGCATCACTAATATACGGGGCGCATAGGGTGATAATTCCGGACGGGGCTCAGTGATGGTTTCTCTCATTTTACCAAGTATGTGAAGTCTACCTACTTTGGCTTTTTCCAGAGCGTCCTGAAGTATTCCCCTTCCAATTCCAGCAATTTTAATGTCCATCTGAATAGCTGTAATGCCATCTTCAGAACCTGCTACTTTGAAATCCATGTCGCCAAGAAAGTCTTCCATGCCTAAAATGTCGGTTAGAATTGCAACGTCGTCGCCTTCTTTAATAAGTCCCATGGCGATCCCCGCAACCATTTTTTTAATAGGAACTCCCGCATCCATTAAGGACAAAGTACTTCCGCATACGCTGGCCTGTGATGTGGACCCGTTGGATGATAAAATTTCAGAAACCAGTCGAATGGCATAGGGGAACTCTTCCTTGGAAGGAATCATTGGTTCCAAAGCTCGTTCCGCAAGTGCGCCGTGGCCAATGTCTCTTCTGCTAGGGCCTCTCATAAAGCGTGTTTCGCCTACACTGAAGGGTGGAAAATTGTAATGATGCATGTATCTTTTTTCATCTTCTTCCCCAAGACCGTCGATATGCTGCACATCACCCAAAGCCCCCAGTGTTGTAATTGTCAGCGCCTGGGTATCACCCCTGGTAAACAGTCCTGAACCGTGAGTCTTTGGCAACACACCAACTTCACTGGTAATTTGACGCACTTCATTTAAACCACGGTCATCAATCCGCTTTCCTTCGGTGATAACTTTTGAGCGTAATTCTTCCTTAACAATTTGTTTCAGAAGTCCTTTAATTAACACCATTTGGTTTTCGAATTTATCTCCAAATATTTCTTTTGCTTCATTTTGAACGGTATCCAAGTTATTGATGCGTTCTAGTTTATCTTCAGTTCTCAATGCTTCAGCGATTTTCTCCTGGGCAAAGGCTCTAATCTCAGATTCTACTTCCGGTAATAATTCTGGCTTATTGACTGCTTGTTTTTCTTTGCCAATGGCTGCCTGAATTTCTTCAATAAAAGAGACAATCTTCTTAATTTCATCATGACCATACAAAATTGCTCCCAACACCTGCTCTTCACTAAGCTCATTGGCACCGGCTTCAATCATCATGACAGCTTCTTTTGTACCAGCCACAACCAGGTCAAGATCACTCTCTTCACGGTCTTTGCTGTCCGGATTTATCACATATTCGCCATTCACATATCCTACGTGCACACCGGCAATAGGCCCCATAAATGGTATGTCTGATATTGTCAGGGCAACAGATGCACCAATCATCGCCACAACATCTGGATCACAATCCTGATCCATTGACAGGACAGTGGCGATAATTTGAATTTCATTATAATAACCATCCGGGAACAGGGGACGAAGGGGTCTGTCAATTAACCTACAGGTTAATACCGCTTTTTCAGAAGGCCTGCCTTCACGTTTAATGAAGCCACCTGGAATTTTACCCGCAGCATACATTTTCTCTTCATAGTCCACACTTAAAGGCAGAAAATCCATTCCTTCTCTTGCTGTTTTTGATCTACATGCAGTCACCAAAACAATGGTATCCCCATATTGAACAGTACAACTTCCACCTGCTAAAAAAGCTACTTTTCCGGTTTCAACGGTCAGAGTCCTGCCATTGAGTTGTGTGGTAAACGTTTTAATCATTTATTTGCTTCCTCCTTCCAAGCCGCATAAGCTGGCAATCAACAACATTTCTCGTGTTATAAGATAAGAGCGGGAAATCCCGCTCTTAGTTTACTTTCTTAAGCCTAGCTTTTCGATTAGCTGACGATACTTTTCAATCTCTTTCTTTTTCAGGTAGTTCAGCATGTTTCTTCTTTTACCGACCATTTTAAGCAAACCACGACGGGAGTGGAAATCTTTCTTATGAACTTTCAGATGTTCATTCAAATGATTGATTCTTTCCGTCAAGAGTGCAATTTGCACCTCTGGTGATCCGGTATCTGAGTCATGTGATCTAAAAGACTCAATAATTGACTTCTTTTTCATTTCTTCCATGGATCTTTCACCTCCTCATATTAATCCCCTTATCCCAAGTAACCGTCGGTGAAACGAACTACTGAGGATAGGTTCCTGACCTATTAATATTATCACAGTTTATTTTGATTGTAAATACTCTTTTATCTTTCTTACGTCTTCAGTTATTTGATTTTTCAACATTTCAACACTGTCGAAGGTGATCTGGTCTCTGATTTTCTTATGAAAATACAGTTCTATTTCACGCTCATACAGCATTAGATAGTGATCTATGACATAGGTTTCAATGGTCGTTTGATGGGTGCCAAATGTTGGGTTTTTCCCTACTGAAGTGGCCCCCATGTACACATGACCATCAACGTTAACTTCTGTGGCGTAGACACCTTCTGCAGGGACCATCTGCTGTTCTTCCAGTATTAGATTTGCCGTTGGATAACCAAGGGATTTGCCCCTTCCGAATCCTTTTTCAATACGATTGAACATCATAAAAGGCCTGCCTAACAGATGGGTTACTTCCTCCATATTTCCTTTTTCTATCGACTGTCTAATCTGAGAACTACTGATTTTATCATTGTTGTAATACACAGGAGGTACAACAATCAGGTCAAAATCATACACTGAAGATAGCTGGGCAAGTAAATCAATATTACCTTTCGCTGCTTTCCCAAATTTAAAATCTTCTCCTATCACCAACATTTTTGCCTGTAATTTTTCCACAAGAATGTTTTTAACAAAATCTTCTGGTTCCATGCTCATCAGTTGGACAGTGAATGTATCAAGAAATAATATCTCGACTCCTAATTTACTCATAATTCGCTTTTTAAGTGGTATCGGTGTAATCTTTGATGGATAGATCACTTTATTATGATGTTCCAGCACTGTCGCAGGGTGATTCTTGAAGGTATACACCATGGGTATTAATTTTCTATCGTGACATATTGATGTCAGTGTTTTAATCAAAGCTTGGTGACCCAGATGAATGCCATCAAAATTACCAAGGGCCACCCCTTTTGATGCACTCACTTTATTCAGCTCTTCATAATTTTCCATTGCATTCATATCTGCTACTCCTTTAATCAGCCTGGTTGTCAAATGATTGAGGTAATATTTTTAACATGGAAAGTGTCCCGCTGTTTAATGAAATTTCACCCATCCCAATAAACGTTTGTTCTAAGTATACCCTAGTGACTTTGTTGTCAAATGGTTTATATACTGGACTTGCATCTCCACTTCCAACATTGAAAAACAAAAAGTCATCAACAGAAACACCGTTTAAAATCTTCTTGCTATATCGTTTTTCCACCATTGTCTTTGGATAGTGTTCTAAGGCCACATCAACAGGCAGTATTCTTGCACTCCATTTTTCTTCATTTTCCAGTTCGCTCAGTGTTATTGCATCATCAATCCTAAGGCGGCAGGATTCTGTTCGAAGGAGGAATGACATAACTGCTCCACACCCCAATAGATTACCTACGTCATCACACAGTGTTCTTACATAGGTACCTTCAGAACAATCAACATCAAAAAAAGCAGTGTCCAGACTTCCTGATATCCATCTAATATCATAAATATTCTTTTTGCGTGGTGCACGTTCAATTTCTTGTCCTTTTCTGGCTAATTCATACAATTTTTTACCATTATGTTTAATAGCAGAATACATTGGTGGCGTCTGCCAGTATTCTCCTACCATGCTTTTTAGTGCATCTTTGACATTCTCCATTGAGGGAATGCTTGAGCTTTGATTTAAAACCACTCCTGTCGTATCTTGTGTATCGGTTTTAAGGCCCATTTTCATTTCAACTCGGTAGGTTTTGATACTGTGATCAAAAAAAGGAATCATTTTTGTAGAAGCACCTATGCAAACGGGCAAAACGCCGGCCGCTTGTGGATCCAAGGTGCCCGCGTGTCCGATTCTCTTTATTCTTGTCAGTCGTCTTAATCTGGAAACAACATCATGGGAAGTCATCCCTGGTGTCTTTAGTACGTTTAACAATCCTGTCATACTGACTGACCTCCATTGAATACTCTTGTCACCAGAGGTATTAGCTTTTTCCGCGCTTCGTCTAATGTACCTTGCATTACTGCACCTGCTGCTCTTTCATGACCTCCACCGTTAAAGTTAGACGCCAGTTCATTAACATCGCACCACTTTTTAGATCTTAAACTAATTTTCGTCTCTTCTGGTGATAGTTCTTTAAAGATAATGGCCAGTTCAACTCCTGAAATATCTCTTACATAAGAAATAAATTCATCCAAATCTTCATAAGCCACATTAAAGCGGTTCAACAATTCATCTGACACCGTCAATAAAACCACTTGATTATTTAACATCAATTCCATTTTTCCAATTAAATATCCCAAAAATTTAACGTTTTGTAGTGGCCTGTTTTGAAAAAGATTATATCGAATGGATGCATGATCGGCACCCTGGTCCAATAGGAAGGCCGTGGCTACATGAGTGTTCTTTGTAGTGCTGTCATATAAATAACTTCCTGTATCCATAATGATTCCGGTAAGGAGGCATGTGGCTGCCTCCGCGTTAATGGTTAAACTGAAATCCGCAGTTAAGTGAGTTAAAATTTCAGACGTCGAAGATGCGGATGGATCAACCCAGTTTACTTCTCCAAAACCTGTGTTGCTAATATGATGATCAATATTGACAACCCGTTTCGACGAAGCTAGTAACGAAGAAAATCCGTCAACCCTCGCTTTATTTCCACAATCCAAAACAAAACACAGGTCATACTCGTTATCCCCCACCTCATCTTCACCTTTTAATTCGGAAAAAGACGGGAGAAATGAGTATTTTGAATGTGAATCTTTCTCTGCAAAAGCATCTACCAACAAAACCTTTTCTGACAAAATATGTTTTAATCCAAGAACCGAACCATAGGCATCACCATCAGGGTGAACATGGGTTACCAGTGCTACTCGATGACCTGATTCTAGGAGTTTAAAAGGGTTATTCCTTTTCATCATCAATTCCATTTTCTTCTTCAACGTTTATTTCATCTGTTCCACCCGGCTTACTATTATCAGATGAATTTTGTTTGGATAATTCAGCAATCTTTTGAGACATTGAAACCCCATATTCAATAGAATTGTCTTCCTTGAACAAAATCACTGGTGTGTGGTGAAGTTTCACTTTCTTGCCAACTTCTCTGCGTACATACCCTGCGGATTTGGTCAGGCCTTCCATGGTGTTTGTTTTTTCATCTTCTGAACCTAAAACGCTGATGTAAACCGTGGCATAACTTAAATCTTTCGTGACATCAACTGATACTACACTGGCCATCCCGGATATACGGGGATCTTTCAAATCATTTCGAATGATTTGACTGATTACCTTTTTATACTCTTCATTGATTCTATTGACACGTGGATAAGACATACAGCTCATCCTTTCTACTACTCCATCATTTTCGTTTAACTAATTTAATGAAGTTGGCTTATGCTCTTTCATTTGGTATGCTTCAATCATGTCGCCATCTTTAACATCATTATAATTTTCTATGCCTATTCCACATTCATAGCCTGTTGCAACTTCTTTTACATCGTCTTTAAATCTTCTCAATGAATCAATGTTTCCTTCATGAACGACAATACCATCACGAACCAATCTTATACTGGCGTTTCTTAATATTTTACCTTCAACCACATAGCACCCAGCAACCATACCACTTCCTGGCACTTTAAATGTTGCCCTTACTTCAGCCTTACCCAAATCAACTTCCTTATACTCAGGATCCAACATACCTGTCATCGCAGCTTCAATGTCTTCAATTGCATTGTAGATGATTCGGTAAGTCCGTATATCAACATCTTCTTCTTTCGCAAGGGCAGAAGCATTGGAAGTTGGTCTGACATTAAAGCCAATGATAATCGCATTGGAAGCAGATGCCAGCATTACATCTGTTTCTGTAATGGCACCAACACCGCCATGAATGGGACGCAAAACAACTTTTCCCGTTGATAGTTTTTGTAACGACTGTTTAACCGCTTCCACCGATCCGTGCACATCTGCTTTTAATATGATATTTAGTTCTTTGATCTGACCTGCCTGCATTTGCTGGTATAACGCATCCAGAGAGATTTTTTGACTGGATTTTAACTGCTCTTCTTTAATTCGAGTTTTCCTGTTATCTACAATTTCCCTGGCCGTTCTGTCGTCTGCAACTGCCAGTAATTGATCTCCGGCATCCGGCACATCTGCCAAACCAGTGATTTCAATAGCTGTTGAAGGTTTCGCTACCGATACGTTTCGTCCTTTGTCGTTGATCATTGCACGTACACGACCACATGTATTGCCGACAACGACTGAATCACCCACACGAAGCGTGCCATTCTGTATAAGTACAGTTGCAACGGATCCTCTTCCTTTATCCAACTTCGCTTCAACCACTACGCCAATGGCATCGCGGTTAGGATTGGCTTTTAACTCCTCCATCTCAGCTACAAGTAAAATCATTTCCAGTAAATTGTCAATGTTTTCACCTTTCAACGCTGATACTGGGACGGCAATGACCTCACCGCCGTACTCTTCAATGATTACTCCATGGTCCGCCAATTCCTGTTTAACGCGTTCCTGATTAACACCTGGTTTGTCAATTTTATTGATGGCAACAATAATTGGCACCTTCGCTGCTTTGGCATGGTTAATGGCCTCAATGGTCTGGGGCATCACACCGTCATCTGCGGCAACCACAAGTATAGCAATATCAGTTACTTTTGCACCTCGTGCACGCATGGCTGTGAAGGCTTCATGGCCAGGAGTGTCAAGAAATACAATTTTCTTCTTATCAATCTCAATTTCAGAAGCACCAATGTGCTGCGTGATTCCACCAGCTTCTCTTTCTGTGACTTTTGTTTTTCTGATGGCATCCAATAACGAAGTTTTTCCGTGATCAACGTGTCCCATAACCGTTACAACTGGAGGTCTTGGTCGCAGGTCCTTTACTTCATCTTTTGCAATAAACACATCTGATTCTTCAAGTCTTTCTTCAATTTTTTTCTGAATTTCAATCTCGTACTCTTCAGCGATCTTTTGTGCTGATTCAAAGTCAATTTCCTGATTTATTGCAGCCATAATACCCATTTTAATCAAATTCATTATGATTTCATTAGGATTCTTTTTAATCTTTTCTGCAAAATCCTTTACAATGATCCGTTCTCCAATTTCGATAATAGCAGGTCCTTCTTTCTTCTCTTTTTTTGGTGTATCCTGTGTTTCCTTTTTCTCTTCATGATGAGATTTCTGTGTCATCTTTTTATCTTTTCTTTTACCACGCACTTCTTTTTCTTCTTTTTTCTCATTGTCTTTCTTGAAAGGTTTTTCTTTCTCTGCTTTTCCAGGACTGGTTTTCTTTTCCTTTGGTTCTGACTTCTCTTCAGAAGTTTTTGATTCTTCTTTAACCAACTCAATCACTAAATTTGCTTCATCTTCTTCCAGCGTACTCATGTGACTATTGGTTTTAATACCCAGTTCGCTTAGTTTTCCAATTAGTTCTTTGTTTCCCATATCCAGTTCTTTTGCAAGTTGATAAACTCTGATTTTTGACATACCCTTCACCTCCAGCATCTCACCCTTAGGTCATAGATCCATATATTTACAGATTTGAAAAGCAAATCCTTCATCTAAAACAATTAATATTGACCGGTTACTTTTTCCAATGGCCATTCCCATTTCCTTCATTGATAAAATGGAAATACAGGGAACTCCATTATCCTCAGCCACCAATGAAAACTCCTCTTTTGTTGATGCAGCTGCATCAATGGCAACCATCATAAGTTTAGCTTTCTTCTTTTTAGTAGATACTCTAACGCCCATCTCACCAGATACGATTTTGCCAGCTTTAGCGGCAAAACCAAGCATTGTCACTACTTTCTCTCTATTCATCTTCTTTAACCTTATTAAAAGCTTCTTCCAGTGATTTATAAACTTCCTCAGATATATCTTTATGAAATGTTCTATTTAATGCCTTTGTCTTCTTAATTTTGTCGAAGCAAGATTTTTTCTTGCATATATAGGCACCTCTGCCATGTGCCTTACCTGTTAAATCCAGATGCACTTCACCCTCTTTATTGGCCACAACGCGAATCAGCTCTCTTTTGTCTTTCATTTCCTGACACGCGATGCATTTGCGTAGAGGTATTTTGTGTTGTTTCATTCAAATCACCCCTACTCTTCATTGTTCTCAGTGTTATCTGCTGGAACTTCAGCTACTCTTTCACCTGATACATCAGGTTCAGTTAGAGTTGTTTCAGTATCCAGATGTGAAACTTCTGCTTCTAATTCTACCATCTGGGATTCGCTTTTAATATCAATTTTCCAACCAGTTAATTTTGCTGCCAAACGGGCATTTTGTCCTTCTTTGCCAATGGCTAAAGATAACTGATAATCCGGCACAACAACTCTGGCTGATTTTGAATCTTCATAGACGATGGTTCGGCTGACTTTAGCCGGACTAAGTGCACTTGTTATGAATTCAACAGGATTCTCACTGTATTTTATAATGTCAATTTTCTCGCCTCTCAGCTCGTTAACGATGGCCTGAACACGAACACCTTTTTGCCCTACGCATGCACCTACCGGATCAACATTGACATCTTTTGTGCTAACGGCTAACTTGGTACGATAACCAGCTTCTCTTGATATGCTTTTAATTTCAACAACTCCATCATGAATTTCAGGAACCTCTAATTCAAACAATCTTTTAATGAGTCCCGGATGTGTTCTTGAAACCAATATTTGAGGTCCTTTGGTTGTCTTCTTAACTTCAACAATATAAGTCTTAATACGGTCTCCAGGGTGATAGCTCTCACCAGGCATTTGCTCATTATGTCCGAGTATTGCTTCGGTTTTTCCAAGGTTAATGAATACAGTTCCTCTAACGATTCTTGCCACAACACCCGCGATGATATCTGACTCCCGGCTAATGTATTCTTCGAATACAACACCACGTTCTGCTTCTCTAATTCGTTGAACCACAACTTGTTTTGCAGTTTGAGCCGCAATTCTTCCAAAATCACGGGGTGTTACTTCTTTTTCAACGATATCACCCGTTTTATAATTCGGATCTATTTCCTTTGCTTCTTCCAGGGATATTTCCTGAATATCATCTTCTACTTCTTCAGCAACATGTTTTTGCCCATAAACTCTCACTTCCCCGGTTTCCCTGTTAATTTCGACCCGGACATTATGAGATGAACTAAAATTTCTTTTATAGCTGGAAATTAGGGCTGCTTCAATCGCATCAATCAGTACATCTTTAGATATTCCTTTGTCTTGTTGAATTTGTTCCAATGCTTCAATAAATTCTGTATTCATGCAGATGCCTCCTAAAAAGTAATGGCCAGTCTCACCAACGCTACCTGAGATTCAGTAAAAGTTATTTGCTTCTCCTGTTCTGTTTCTATAACGATCTTCTCGCCATCCTTACTGACTAGCACTCCTTCATATAACTTATTATCATCTATTGATTGATAAAGCTTTATTTCAACACGTTTTCCTATGTTTCGCTGAAAGTCCGCAGGCTTTTTTAATGGTCTGTCTAGGCCAGGCGATGAAACTTCCAAGTAATAATGCTCCTTGATCCAGTCATATTCATCGAGTTTCCCGTCCATACTGCGGCTTAATGTTTCACAATCGTTTATTGTCACTCCATCAGGTTTGTCAATGAACACACGGAGAAAGTAGTCCTGACCTTCTTTTACATACTCCACATCAACTAGTTCAACCATATCACCCGATAATAGATTATTAACTAATTCTGTAACCTTTTGTTCAATTTCCTTTCGTTTCATGAAGGATCCTCCAGTCTCATATTTATTGTGATGAACAGGAAAGAGTGGGGAACACCCACTCTTTTCGTCGTTGATATGCGATTCCAGCCTTTAGCCTTCCCATCACAAGATCCATATCAGCGTAATTATAACATAATAATGCTACTAAATCAAGATTCAACGGCCAGATTGAATAATGACAGCTGATTTGTCTCTGGCAGATGTTGACATGCTCCATGATTTTTTAATGTTTCGATTACTGTTTTAGAAGCTCCGGTTCTTTGCCTTAAATCCTCCAGAGATAAAAATTCACTCTTGTCTCTTTCTTCAGCAATTCTTCTAGCAACGTTTTGTCCAACACCCTGTAGTGATGACAGTGGCGGTCTAATTAATTGAACCCCCACCAAAAATTGTTCTGCATGTGAATGGTAGAGATCAACAGGGTGTATTTTAATTCCCCGACTAAACATTTCCAGTGCAACTTCCAGTACAATCAACAGATTCTTTTCTTTCGCAGTCACTTCATTACCTTGAGCTTCCAGTTGCTTTACCCTATCATGTATAGCGTCCATTCCTTGAATCATCAATTGCGCATCAAAATCATCAACTTTCATACTGAAGTACGTAGCGTAGAAGGCTTCTGGATAATATACCTTAAACCATGCTATACGAAATGACATCATCACATAGGCCACAGCGTGTGCTTTTGGAAACATATATTTAATCTTATTACACGAGTCAATATACCATTGAGGAATATCATTTTCACGCATTAAGGCTACTTCTTCTTCGGTTATGCCTTTTCCTTTTCTAACTTTTTCCATGATCTTAAAAGAATCTTTAGCAGGTAATCCTTTTAATATGAGATAGTTCATAATATCATCACGAGTACAAATTACTTCTTTAAGTGTTGCCGTTTTTTTGTGTACCAGTTCTTGTGCATTATTAAGCCACACATCCGTTCCGTGGGACAAACCACTGATTCTAACCAGTTCACCAAATGTTGATGGCTGAGTATCTTGCAACATCTGGCGAACAAACCGGGTGCCAAATTCAGGAATGGCGATACTACCCAGTTCTGATTGGAAACGATCATCTTTCAACTCCAATGCTGATGAGTCAATAAATATGCTTTTAGTTTTTGCATCATCCAGGGGAATATCCAGTGCATTTGTTCCTGTAAAATCTTCAAGCATTCGTATCATTGTTGGCACGTCGTGTCCTAAAATGTCCAGTTTTAGGAGTCTTCCGCTTAATGCATGGTAATCAAAATGTGTTGTTACTACACCAGATTTTGAGTCATTCGCAGGGTATTGTATCGGTGTAAACTCATGGATATCCTTATCAGAAGGAACAATCATAACACCACCTGGATGTTGCCCTGATGTCTTTTTAACCCCTGTACAACCTTCTGTGAGTCTTTTTATTTCTGCATTGTTATGTTGCAGAGCTTTTTCTTCACCATATTTTTTCACGTAACCATAGGCCGTTTTCTGTGCTATGGTACCAATGGTTCCTGCCCTGAATACCTTGCTTTTTCCGAACAAAAATTCAACATATTGATGTGCTTCTGATTGATATTCTCCCGCAAAATTCAAATCAATATCCGGTTCTTTATCTCCTTCGAATCCCAGGAACACTTCAAAAGGTATTTGGTGTCCATCTTTTTTATAGTTTTCCCCACATATTGGGCATACAGCATTCGGTAAATCCACTCCAGATTCCACCTGGCCTTCCGTGAAAAACTCAGAATGCTTGCAGTTGGTGCAAATATAATGTGGTGGCAGCGGATTCACTTCAGTGATATCGCTCATTGTTGCTGCAAAAGAAGAGCCCACAGATCCCCTTGATCCAACCAAGTACCCGTCTGATAGAGATTTAGCGACTAGTTTATGAGCAATCATATACATCACTGCATAACCATTGTCAATGATTGAACGTAGTTCTCGTTCAAGGCGCTTTGATACAATTTCTGGCAACGGGTCACCGTAAATCAATTCTGCTTTTTCCCTGCATAATTTTTCTAGTTGTTCTTCAGAACCTTCAATATATGGAGGAAACGTGCCTTCAGGAACAGGAAGCATCTCTTCAATTTCATCCATTAATTTGCCAGGATTGGCCACAACAATTTCATCAGCTTTTTCACTTCCCAAATAGGAAAACTCCAGTAACATATCATCTGTTGTTTTTAAGAATAACTCCGCAACATCTTCTGCATCGTCATAACCCATGCCAGTTTGCAGAATTTTACGAAATGCATTATCTGTTGAGGATGCATAATGTGTATCTCCAGTAGCCAAGACTGGTTTGTTTAAAACTTCACCCAAAGAAACAATGGTTCTATTAATTTCCTGCAGTTCTTCTCTGTTTTTAACCAATCTTTTTTCAATTAAAAACAAATTGTTTGCAACCGGCTGAACTTCCAAGTAATCATAAAAACCTGTTATTTCCTTGATCTTTTCATCTGTTTCCCTGTTTAAAATTGCCTGGTAAAGTTCACCAGCCTGGCAAGCTGTTCCCAGTAACAAACCTTCTTTTTTGCTGCGCAATAAACTTTTAGGTATCCGGGGTTTTTTATAAAAATATTCAAGGTGAGAAGTTGAAATTAATTCATATAGATTTCTGAGCCCTGTTTTGTTCTTGGCAATTGCTATGAAATGATATGGCTTCAGTTTTGTAATATCAACATCCAGACCCAACTTAATATTCATATCTCTAAAAGTGTGAATGTCTTTATTCTTCATCAGTTTTACGAGATGCAGAAAAATCTCTGCAGTTGCCCGTGCATCATGAACTGCTCGATGGTGATTTTCAAGATTGATTCCCAAAGCTTTTGCAACCAAATTTAGTTTATGTCTTTTAAGTTCTTTTAAAAGAATCCTGGATAATGTCAACGTATCAATAACAGAAAAAGTAAATGGTTTATTCATTTTCCTTAAATTTTCACGAATAAACCCTATGTCAAAATTAGCATTATGTGCGACTAAGACAGCTTCTTCGCAGAAATCAATAAATTTAGGCAATACGTTTTCAATTGGTGGAGCAGAGGCCACCATTTCATTTGTTATTCCTGTCAGTTCACTTATTTCAGTGGTAATATTGACTCCAGGATTAATAAGCTGACTAAATTCTGATACAATTTCTCCCTGCTCAATCTTAATCGCTCCAATTTCTGTGATTTGGTCATGTGCACTGGATAAACCTGTGGTCTCAATATCAAAGACTACAAAAGTATCATTAAATGTTCTGTCCTCATTCCCTCTGACTATTTTGGTTTCGTCGTCAACCAAGTATCCTTCCACTCCATAAAGAATTCTAATGTTATGTTTCTTTCCTGCTTCAGCCGCTTCAGGAAAAGCCTGTACAACACCATGGTCAGTTATTGCAATTGCCTGATGACCCCATTTTGCTGCCTGCTTAATAATTTTTGATGGCGAACAAACGCCGTCCATTTGTGACATGTTTGTGTGGCAATGAAACTCAATTCTCTTTGTATGTGCTTTGTCCTGCTCTTCGACAAAATGATAAGGCATTAAATCAGAGATCATAAGAATGTTTTCTTTATTATAATGATCAAATTGAAGGGTTCCTCTAACGGCTACACTAACGCCAACGTGTAAATTCTCCTCCAATTCAACCAGTTTTTTTCTTGGTTCAAATAATTTCAGGGTTATGGAACCCGTGTAGTCGGTAATGTCTAGAATATATAATTTACGATTATTCTTAAGAACTCTTATATCAATTGCAAATATTTCACCTGCAACAGTGACACTGGAATCTTCTTCAGAAATCTCTCCGATTTTGTGTATTTGCGAATTAAATACTTTACCTACCCATACCTGTTTAGAATTGTTACTATTTTTTGTTTTTGATGACGCCGGTTTCTTCTCTGTAACACCATTGAAATCACTATTACTTACAAGAGCTTCTTCAATGAGCCTGTTTTCAAGTAGATTCTTTTTTTCTGTATACGATTTCGGATTGAATGATTTTAATTCATCTTTTTCAAACTGACATCTGATGTTAATACCATAGACAGATTTAATCATGCGACTAATAATTTCTGCTACTCTTCTTTCTTCAGCTTTTTGTGACAAAATCGGGTCATTCAATACGATACGAAGTAGATGATTTTCAAACCTCCAGATAAAACTGTCATTCTGAGTAGCTCCCGACGGGTATACAATCGACAATGTATACAACATGTTTTCTTTAAAATAGTTTTCCTGTAATAAATCTTTTTCAACGACAGGTGTAACATTGGTAAATGTTAGATTGACTTTATCACCCAGACCCATTTTATTTCCTATAAGTTTTACTGCATTGTTTAATATTTCAAGTGAAACAGGAGCATTCGACTGAATATGAAAAACCACTTCTTCGTTATTCTTTTTATGAACAATCTTTTTTATCCAGCAGTCTGTTAACAAACTGCTATCGGCAAATATTATGTTTAATCGATGAAACAACTCGACAAACATAAAGTTTGATTTATTACTCATACATACACCGCCATTACATTTGATTAATTTCGCTAATGAGCTCCGAAACCAGGTCTTCTTCAGATATTTTTCTAATAATTTTTCCTTTTTTAAAAAGCAGTGCTGATCCTTTACCTCCTGCAATACCAATATCTGCTTCCCTTGCCTCGCCAGGACCGTTCACTGCACATCCCATTATAGCCACAGTTATGTTTTTATTGAGATTTTCCAAGTGTGTTTCAATTTTTTCAGCTAACTCAATAAGGTTGATCTGGCACCTTCCACATGTGGGACATGATATTATTTGAACCCTGTCATGTAGCAAACCCGTAGCTCTTAGAATCTGTTTTGCCACTTCAATTTCTTCCACAGGGTCAGCGGTTAATGAGACTCGTATAGTGTCTCCTATCCCGTCAAGTAATAATGCTCCAATCCCAATGGCAGATTTTATCGTGCCTTGTTTAAGACCGCCTGCTTCAGTTACACCTAGATGAAGGGGATAAGCGATTTTTTTTGATATTTTACGATATGCTTCGTTCATAACTTGCAAATTGCTTGACTTTAGTGAAATGATGATTCTGTCAAAATTGAGTTTTTCCAGAATATGAACATGTTCCATTGCGCTTTCCACCAACGCTTCTGCAGTAGGTCCTCCATATTGTAAAAGTATTTTTTTATCAAGGGAACCTGCGTTAACGCCAATTCGTATGGGAATTTGTTTATCTTTTGCCATGTCTACCACTTTTTGTACACGGACAGCATCACCAATATTACCAGGGTTGATTCGTAGTTTGTCAACGCCTTGCTCCATGGAAATAAGTGCAAGCCGATGATCAAAATGAATGTCTGCTGCAATAGGAATGTGTATACGACGTTTGATTTGACCAATCGAACGGGCC
>JAABSW010000018.1 GCA_011390155.1 Clostridiaceae bacterium | reverse complement strand
GCCCACAACCGTTGCAGGATCAACACTTTGCGAAGTGTCTGTCAACAAGTTTATGGAAGTACAAGGCTGTGAATATGGCGATCCTGAAAGAAAAAGCCGCTGTGCAGGTGTTACCGCTGACGTAACACGTAAACTGGTTGAAATCCTTAACGAACAATTAGGATAAACAGTTATCACGAACAATATGCATCGGATAAAATAGTAGTTAAATGAGCCTCTGGCACACATCGTGCCAGGGGTTTTTTGTATACAATGAATGTTTCGTCATAATTGAGTTAATCTTCTTTCAATTACTTGTGGAATTATGCTTTACAATACTAAAGCGCGGGTCTATAATAGAGTTTAAATATTTAGGGGATGATGAGCATGTTTATCTATGAAAGGTTTGAGCAGTCACCTTGTGTTTTCTCCATTGAAGTTTTTCCACCTAAAAGAACCAATGGCACACCGGAGAGTCTTTATCCGGTTTTGAATGCATTGGCTGAATTGCAGCCGGACTATATCAGTGTCACATATGGAGCAGGAGGAACAACAGCAGGCGATGACACCTGCCAGATTGCCTGTTATCTGAAGAACAACCTGAACATAGAGCCGTTGGCACACCTGACATGTGTTAATGCTGACAGGGAGCAGGTGGTGGATACATTGCAAAAATTGCAGCAGCATGATGTGAGAAATATTTTGGCACTGCGCGGCGATATAAACCCACATCTTCCCCGAAAAACAGACTTTTTATATGCAAGTGATTTGGTGCATTTTATTCACAGCCAGGGAGTTTTCAACGTGGCAGGCGCCTGTTATCCGGAAGGGCATGTGGAAAGCTCTGATCTGACCCAGGACCTGAAGAATATGCAACAAAAAATAAAAGCAGGATTGTCACATTTGGTCACCCAACTGTTTTTTGATAACGGAAGCTATTATCGTTTTCTCAACATGGCAAGAAAAGCTGGGTACTGCCTGCCTGTGCAGGCGGGGGTGATGCCCATTGTCAATACGCGGCAGGTACAGCGTACCATTGCCCTAAGTTCTGCCAGTATGCCGCCAACTTTGACAAAGATGCTTAGTAAATACGACAATGATCCCGCTTCCCTTTACGAAGCAGGCATTGAATTTGCAATTCACCAAATACGCGACTTGATCATAGGCGGTGCTGATGGTATTCATCTCTACGCTATGAACAATGTAGAGGTTGCCTCTCAGGTGTATGAAGGCATCTCAGATTTATTGCCGGAAAGGAACAACACATGATACTGACAGAAATGATCATTCTTGAAGATGTGTACAGACGCTTGGGATACCCTGTTGATAACAAACCAGATGAATATACTTGTCAAAAAATAAATGAAGTTATGGACCAGGTTATGAAAACAGCTGCAATCAGGTCAATTAAAAAGGAGTTTACTGTTATATCTCTTGAGCCATTCCTTACTGGAAAAGACATTGACAGGCACCTGGTTCATTGCCACAAATGCTTGTTGATTGCCGCAACCCTGGGGTCGCAAATCGATACACTGATCCGCAAAGCCTCTGTGAGTGATATGAATGAAGCAGTCATCATGGATGCAGTGACAAGTATTCTGATTGAAGGGGTGGTGGAGGAATTTGAAGCATTGGTGAGGGATGAATATCACCAACAGGGACTTTACGTCACGTCGCGTTTTTCCCCTGGGTATGGGGATTTTCCCATCACCGTGCAAAATGAATTACTGCGTCTGCTTGACGCTGGCAGAAAAATTGGTCTTTACGCAACACCCACCCACATCCTGACACCTCGTAAAAGCATCACGGCTGTGTGTGGTATTTCCACACAACCTGTGACAGGCCATCTGGCGGGGTGCGATACATGTGCGTTGGAATCTGTCTGCCAGAATAAGAAGGAGGGAAATACCTGTGCGAGATCGTCTATTAAAATCCAACAAAATGTTGATCATGGATGGCGCCATGGGAACCATGTTGCAAAGCAAGGGATTATCTCCAGGTGAGCGTCCGGATCTATACTCAGTGACACATCCAGACATTGTGACACAGATTAACCGTGCTTATGTGGAAGCAGGATCGGAGCTGATTTGTACCAACACCTTCGGAACAAATGCTAAAAAGTTGGAAGGCAGCGGGTACTCAGTGAGAGACATCGTTTTTGCAGCAACTGCTTGCGCCAGAAAAGCCTGTGAAGGCACCCATTCCCGTGTGATGCTTGACATTGGTCCCATTGGTGAAATGCTTGTACCTGCAGGAACCCTTGAGTTTGAAGAAGCTTATAGTGTTTTCAGAGAGATAGTGGTGGCGGGGGAAGAAGCCGGCGCCGATTTGATTTTGTTTGAAACCATGACGGATTTATATGAAGTGAAGGCGGGTGTACTGGCAGCAAAGGAAAACACCAATCTCCCGGTGCTGGCATCCATGACCTTTGAGGAAAATGGACGCACTTTCACAGGCTGCTGCATCGAGTCAATGGTGGCTACTTTAGAGGGGCTTGGTGTCGACGGATTGGGCATTAACTGTTCCCTTGGACCGGTGGAAGTGTTTCCTTTAGCCCGCCGCATGTGTGAGGTAGCAAGTTTACCTGTGTTTATCAAGGCAAACGCAGGGTTGCCTGACCCGGGGTCAGGGGTTTACAATATTTCAGCCCAGCAGTTTTGTGAGGAAATGAAAGAGTACAAGGCGCTGGGAGTCGCGGCTATAGGAGGCTGCTGCGGAACAACCCCGGATTATGTAAGGCTGTTAGCCGCTTCTTTTCGGGGAGTTGTAATTCAACAGAAAGTAAGCGTCAGAAAAAGTGTTGTTTGCAGCGCGATAAAAGCGGTAACGGTGGACAGGGTAACGGTTATTGGAGAAAACATAAATCCCACAGGAAAAAAACGCTTGAAGGAAGCACTTCGCAACGGAAACATGGATTATCTTCTAGAACAGGCCATTGCCCAGGAAAAAGCGGGGGCAAAAGTGTTGGATGTGAACGTGGGGCTGCCGGAAATCGATGAAGTATCCATGATGGTTTCAGCGATAAAGGCAATTCAAAGTGTCAGTAATTTACCCCTGCAAATTGATTCCACCCGGGTCGATGTGATTGAAGCCGGACTGAGGGTTTACAACGGAAAACCAATTGTTAACTCTGTGAATGGAGAACAGGCAGTACTGGATCAACTGCTCCCCATCTGTAAAAAATACGGAGCTGCTGTGGTGGGACTGACATTGGACGAAAAAGGCATACCTACCAGTGCTGAAGAGCGATTCATCATTGCTGAAAAAATTGTTAATGAAGCAGCAAAACATGGGTTGACACGGGAAGATGTTTACATCGATTGCCTTACCCTCACCGCCAGTGCCCAACAGGAAGATGTGAAAGAAACGTTGGATGCACTGAAGATGGTGAAAGAAAGACTGGGTGTCAGAACAGTTTTGGGCGTGTCAAACATCTCTTTTGGGCTGCCCAACCGCCAACAAATCAACACGAGTTTTTTAACCCTGGCACTGGCTCATGGTTTGGACATGCCAATTATTAACCCCCTGAGTGAACCCATGATGGCGTCCATCGCCAGCTTTAATGTGTTGTATAATTATGATGAGCAGGCAAAAGAATACCTGGAGTGTTATGCAGGGACAACGCCACCGGTGGAAAACCAGGATACGGAGATGTCTTTGCAGGATGCTGTGTTGCAGGGTCTCAAAAAACCGGCTGCCATGGCAGCTAGAAGAGCCCTGAAGACCTTGAAGCCGGAGGACATTGTTAACGGGATGCTGATTCCTGCCCTGGACATTGTAGGGAATGATTTTGAAAAGGGCACCTGCTACCTGCCCCAGCTCCTGCAAAGCGCCAATGCGGCAGTGGAAGCCTTTGATGTTCTTAAAACACATCTTGAAGCATTGGGACAGGAAGACGTAAAAAAAGATAAAATTCTTGTGGCCACTGTAAAGGGAGACATTCATGATATCGGGAAGAACATTGTTAAGACCATTCTGGCCAATTATGGCTACCAGGTCATTGACCTTGGCCGGGACAGATCCCCGGAACAAATTGTAAAAGCTGCAGTTGAGCACCGGGTAAGGCTTGTGGGGCTAAGTGCATTGATGACCACAACCCTGGGTGCTATGAAAGAGACCATCCTGGCTTTGAGGGAGGCTGGGATTGCATGCGAAGTGATGGTAGGCGGAGCAGTGCTCACACCTGAATACGCGGCTTTTATTGGTGCCGATTACTATGCAAAAGATGCCAAAGCATCTGTCGATATCGCTAAAAAAGTGCTGGGATAATAAACTGAGAAAAATAACAACCCTCTGGCAATTTAAATTGTCAGGGGGTTGAATGTTGATAGAAGTGTAAAATTTTCTACTGTTCGGCCAGCACTACTTGATTACGACCCCTGGATTTTGCAGCATAAAGGGCATTGTCTGCCTGTTTGAACAATGTGTCTACATCAGTGATTTTTTCTGACATGTGAGCAATTCCCAAGCTGATGGTAAAGCGAATTTCCGTAAGGCCATTCATGTATTTCTCGCCTTCAATGGCTTTGCGTAAACGTTCAGCAGCTATATAAGCACCTTCTGCATTGGTACTTGGCAGCAACATGCCGAATTCTTCGCCGCCAAGACGGAAAACTTCATCCGTGTTCCGTGCATGTTGTTTCAATTGATTGGCTAACAAGACGAGGATCATGTCACCAACATCATGGCCAAAGTTGTCATTAACGCTTTTAAAATGGTCAATGTCTAACAAGATCAGTGACAGGGGTAAGTGATAACGCATGGCTTTTCGAAGTTCTGTACTGGCGGAGTCCATAAACTGGCGGCGATTAAACAAACCTGTCAGGGCATCTGTGGTGGCTAAAAGCTGCAGCTTTTTCTCCGTTTGCTTCAAAGGGGTAATATCTGTGTAAACACCATAACCGCCCCAGAATTTTCCGTTAATATAAATGGGCACCCCTTTGGCCAGCACGTGGATTGGTGTACCGTCACGGTGATAGCGAGTGGTTTGAAGTTCAACAGTAGAAGCTTGGATGGTTTCGAGTGCAATTGGCATTACTTCTGAATCAGCTTTGCGATTTTTACTAAAAACCACATTGTTTATGTATTGATCCTTAGCTTCCTCACGGGTGTAGCCGAAGAGGGACGAAAAACGATCATTAATGGCGACAATCCGTTCCTCATCATCAAAATAAGCAACTGCATCACGGGTGTTCTTAAAAAGTGCTTCATAAATACAGCTTTGTACTTTAGCTTCTTCCTGTTCCTGGGATAAGGTTTCTTCCAGTTGGCGTTTTTCTGAAACATCCCGGGAGACACCCAGTATCTTTAATGTTCCCTGTTGTTCAAAAATCATCCGTATGGAAACCTCCATGAAAGCAATGGTGCCATCGTGTTTGTATTGTTCCAGTTGGCAGACAATACCGGTAGAGACATCTTCTTCTTCCTTTGACATCAGTTGTTCCATGGTTTGGTTTAGCATTTTATAAATTTTTGAAACGGAATCAGGGGTAAATGCATCTTCCAAAGTTTCGCCAACGGCTTCCTCAGCTGTTAAGCCTCTCAGCTGATAAACAGAGGGGCTGACATATTCAAAGGTGTATGTTTGTAGATCCAATAACCAGATACAGTCCATGGCATTCTCGGCCAGACGTTTATAAAACGCCTCCTGGTGTTTGACTTGATGCAATTCTTTTGTTTGTTCCTCCATTACTGCTTTCAACCCTTGCTCTTCATTTTCCAAAGAAAAAAGAACTTGTTTATACTCTCGGCGGTTGCGATAAAGTGCAAAAACCAGTATCCCGCAGACAGCTAAAAATAGAAAAGTAATAAACCAAGGGTACATAACAGTTTGGCTCGCCACTGAACTCATCCTCTCAGGTAAATTTGTCAATAGATTACCCTTAAATCGACAGATTTACACAGGGAAAGACGATTCTGTTCATCCGGTGGGACTTAGTATTTTCGATGAAGGTGGGGCATTGTTTTCCAGGCAATGGTAGCCGCCAGAAATACCTTGACCACATCTCCCGCTAGAAAAGGCACTGCACCGACCACAAAGGCATTGTTCAATGTCATGCCGGTCATCTGTGATAAACGCAGTATGCCCAGCAGGTAGACCACCACAATGCCACCTATCAGATTTGCCAGTCCGTACCGAAGGAGGTCAGGTTTTCGGCCTTTTAACAGACTAACGGCCACTGCGCCAAATAGAAATCCTGCCAGGTATCCTCCGGTAGGGCCAAAAAGAACACCAATGCCGGAAGCACCCCCAGCAAAAACAGGTAAACCAATGATGCCAAGTAGAATGAACAACAACAATGTAACAAATGCATGGAGTGGGGATAACAAACTTCCTGTCAGCATCACTGCCAAGGATTGGGCTGTTGCAGGTACAGGAGAAAAGGGTAATGGTATGATCAAATAACCTGAAATACAGATAAGCGAGGCAAAAAGGGAAATGCGGGTTGTATCAATGACGTTTAAACGTGATTTCATTGGACGAACCTCCTTCAGATCGTTTACAATAAAGAGTATAATGATCCAATGGCTAATTGTCAACCTAAAAAAAAATAAGGTTGACTAAACGATCAAAGATGCCAAGTTAGGAGAGTGTTTATGTTTACCGTTGAAATGATCATCGTACCATTGGTGGTTTTGTTTATCATTCTAATTTCCATCCAATACGCCTTAAACCGTATTGTTCATCTGTTGACTCAAATAAAAAAAATATTAGATAAAGATGAATCAGATGACCAAAATCCACCTTTCGCATAGTTTTTAGTCAACCCACTGTCTTTGACTGCTGTACCCATTGACATACCTAGATTTATCGAATAGAATGAACAGAAATCATTCTTTCGTTATCTTCAACAGTGTTGTTGGCTCCATGTTAAATGTTTATTTCGTCTGCAGCATAGAATGCATTATCCAGGAATTCAGGAGGATATAATTGTTAATTAAACAAAGAGGGGGATTGAACAGTGGATATCGAAAAAAAGGTATGGGAAGTGCTTTGTTCTGAAGAAGAAATCCAGGTACGCACCAGGGAACTGGGTGCAGAAATTACCAATGCATACAAAGATAAAAACCTGTTTGTTGTATCATTGCTTCGGGGAAGTTTTGTCTTTGCCGCAGATTTGGTTAGACGAATTGATCTGAAATTGAAGGTGGATTTCATGACCAGCTCCAGCTATGAACATGGCGAGGAAAGCAGTGGGTCGGTTCAGATTTTAAAAGATATTGAAGAAGATTTAACTGGTTTTGACGTACTGGTGGTGGATGATATCGCAGATTCAGGACTGACCATGGGTTATGTGATGAACCACCTGAAAACAAAGAATCCAAACAGTGTAAAATCCTGCGTATTACTTGATAAACCATCTCGGAGAAAAGTGGAACTGAATCCTGATTATATTGGTTTTACCATACCGGACCGGTTTGTGGTAGGGTACGGGCTGAATTATGGGGACTATTATCGAAATATACCCTATGTTTTTGTGGTGACAGACCAGGACCGCTAGTCGGAACTAAATCAAAATAACAGTGAAAGCGGGGATGTGCTATGAATCGGGGAATGCCCTGGTCAAGAGAAGTTGATAAGGTGATGGACAAACTCATTCATACCCGATATGACCTTCATCAGATGCCAGAACTTGCTTTTCATGAAAACAAGACTGCAGCCTATGTTAAGACTCGCTTGGAAGATTTGGGACTTGATTGCCGTACTGGAATTGTGGAAACAGGTATTGCAGCTTTTATAGCCGGCAGTCAAGGTCGAAAAACTTATTGTTTTCGGGCAGACATGGATGCTTTGGAAGTGATGGAACTGAATGAAGTGCCTTTTCGTTCGCACAACACAGGATTGATGCATGCCTGTGGCCACGATGGTCATATGGCCATTCTCCTGGGTTTTGCTGAAGTATTAACCAGAGGCGGTTACCAGTTGCGTGATAATGTACTGTTATTGTTCCAACCAGGAGAAGAAGGTACCGGTGGCGCGGAGAAGATCATCAATACTGGTCTGCTGGATGAACTGAAGGTGGATGAAATTTATGGACTCCATTTATTTCCTGGAATAGAGCAAGGAAAATTAGGAATCAGACCTGGTCCCATGATGGCCCAGAACAGTGAAATAGACATTACGGTGTGGGGCGAAAACGCTCACGGAGGCACCCCTCATGCAGGCAAGGATGCCCTGGTCACAGCAGCTAATCTGCTGTTGGCATATCAAACCATTTTAAGCCGCAACCTGAATCCCCTGGACCCTGCTGTTATCAGTTTTGGGAAAATACAGGGAGGCGAGGTGCGCAACATGGTGGCAAGAAAGGCTACTATGGAAGGCACCATCCGGACTTTTCGTGAAGAAACCTATGAGACATTGAAACAGCGACTGCTGGCAATCACCCATGGCATGGAAATCACTTACAACTGCGAAATTGATGTGGACCTGAGGGAAATGTATCCGGCTGTCAATAACCCGCCAGAATTGGTGGAAGAATGGATTCAAGCACAGGGGAAAGAACATGTGGTACTGACGGATCCAGTGATGTTGGCAGAGGATTTTGCCTTTTATCAGAAAAAATTTCCAGGGGTCTTTTTCTTTCTGGGCACCAGAAATGAAGAGAAGGGTTTGATTCACTCATTGCACCATGGCCGTTTCAATTTTGATGAACAGGTTTTGGCCACAGGTGTTCAGGCTTTTTTAAACATTTTGATACACAAGGCAGCCTTTGATTTTTAGGGCAGACACCAAAAAGGGAGTGAAATCAACATGGTTAGAAGGACAACCCTTCGCGTATTTGATGCCAATTTACTATTTCTCATTGGCAGTTTATTATTTTTTACCGTTGGTTATATGGTGCAGCAACGGGAATTATACACCGGTCTCATCATAACACAACTGGCGGTGGTGTTATTACCTCCCTTTCTCTATCTTGAAATATTTCGAATGGATGTACGTAAAATTCTGCGCTTTAATCGGATAACCCTGAAGCAGGGAGCTATGGCAGCCTTAATCACCGTTTTTATGTACCCGACAGCCGTTACAGGAAACTTGATCATGTTTAACATACTGACACGTATTGGTACCATTGATATCCCTGAAATGCCTACCGCAAGCACTCCATTTGAATACATTCGCCTCATGCTCATCGTTTCCCTGTTGGCAGGTATTTGTGAGGAGGTTTTTTTCAGGGGTTTTATTCTGAGAGGATATGAAAAATTGGGGCAGGGGAAAGCTATTCTCATTAGTGGTATCCTTTTTGGGTTGTTCCATTATAATCTCTACAATTTATTAGGTGCCACAGTACTGGGACTGGTTTTTGGGGCTTTGGTTTGGGTAACCAATTCCCTTTATGCAGGTATTATTGGACACATTATGAACAATGCACTTGCCATAACCCTTGGGTATGTGTTCAATCTATTAGCCGGTGTTCTGCCAGCGGAAGAAATGGAGTTGGCAGAAGTGACGCTGGGTGATTCACTTTTGGTCAGCCTGATATTCTTTGGTGTGCTGGCTGTAGTGGGGATGGTTATTTCTTACTACCTGTATAATAAATTGAAATCGCTCACAGTTGTTGTGGACAATGATCAATCGACAGAATCATTCACCTTGCCATTGGAGAATGAACCTCATCAGAAACAGAAAGTAATCCCTGGCGTAGTGGAAAAAAGAATTCAGAATGATTCTGAATCAAAAATTCCAGAGGCTGAAACAACAGAAGATGGTGAAAGTGATAATTCTGTTCAGTGGTGGGAGTATTTTCCCTTAACCGGAGTGATTCCCCTCTTTATTCATGTGGCGGTTATTCAAATTTCCATGTTGTTGGGACGGTTCTAACCAGCGTCTTGGTTTTTGCAAACGATTTCTTTTTCGACCCGAAATTCATCAAATTGGTTGACAAATGTCGAACAACTGTGTTACTATTCTAATTGGTGGGAATACACGATATTTTCATTAATTTTTTAAGGATCTAGGAGGTCATGTAAGAATGGAAAAAGGTACAGTAAAATGGTTTAACGCAGAAAAAGGGTATGGATTTATCTCAAGAGAAAATGGTGAAGATGTGTTCGTTCATTTCTCTGCAATTACGATGGATGGATTTAAAACACTGGAAGAAGGACAAGAAGTTAGCTTTGAAATTGTCGATGGTGATAAAGGTCCTCAAGCAACTAACGTTCAAAGGGCTTAATCCTAATCGGATTTCAAATAAACCCGAACCTGAACAGGCTGGAGTTACCAGCCTGTTTTTTGATGATAAGAAAAAAATAATATATTCAGTTACTGTCTTCGATCTATGTGTTAATGTTTATAAAGGAGGTGGCGTAAAGATGAAAGACCAATTAATCCGAATTACAGCAGCCGACAACCAGATTAGAGGCTTTTTTATTCAGCATACACAAACCGTTGAAAAAGCCAGAGAAATTCACCAATTATCACCAGTGGCTTCGGCCGCCCTTGGCCGCAGTTTGGGAGCGGCTATTATGATGGCCCAAACCCTGAAAAGTGAAAACCAAAAGGTAACACTGCGCATTAATGGTGGCGGCCCCATTGGCACCATATTGAGTGTAGCTCAGAAAAACGGCACGGTAAAAGGTTTGGTTGATTATCCGCTGGTGGAAACCGTCAATAAAGCACCTGGAAAAATGGACGTGGGTGCAGCGGTGGGCACCGATGGTGAAATCACTTTGATCAAAGATTTAGGAATGAAACAACCCTACATTGGTACGTATGCACTTACCACAGGTGAAATCGCTGAAGACCTGACAGCTTACCTGATGTATTCAGAACAGCAACCTTCTTCTGTGGGACTCAGTGTTTTGGTGGATGTGGATTACCACATCAAGGCGGCAGGCGGTTTTATCATTCAGGTGTTACCTGATATTACAGAAGAAGCGCTTCGCTTACTGGAAGCACGTTTAATTGGATTACCACCGCTGAGTCAGATCCTTGAAGAAAATATGGATGCCAAAGCGTTGATGGAAGTGATTATGGAAGGTCTTGATCCTGTGATTACGGAAGAGCTTGAACCTCACTTTTTGTGTGACTGCAGCCGGGAGCGAATGGAAAAGGCCCTCATCAGCCTTGGGGAAAAGGAAATTCACGACATGATTCATGAAGATGGCGGTGCTGAAATAACCTGTCACTTTTGTTTATCAGCTTACCAGTTTAGCCGGGAAGAAATGGAAGTGTTGTTGAAAGAAGCCACGACCAGAGAGTAGGAAAACGATGTCATATAAGCAGAATAGAAGAAAAGTGGCAAATATTTAAAAAATTATCAATTTCGTGGTTGACAAGGGTCTTTTTCCCTGTTACAATTCTTTTTAAATTAGTAATTACGAAATGCGAAGACGGAGACAGTCGGGTGACAAAATGACAGTTTCAGAGAATCGGTGGTTGCTGCGAACCGATACTGTTGTCACAAGAGAATCCCTCCTGAGCAGACTCCCCCAAAAAATGGTCTGAGTGCCGCAAGTAAGGGTAGACGGTAAGCCCCGTTACAGGCTAAAGGTTTGATTGAACCTGATCAGAAGAAAATGCGTTGATGGAATTAGCGTCCAAACCAAAGCAGTCTCAGAGAGCCGGTGGCAGCTGTGAATCGGTACTGCGGGAAAGGCGCGACTCACTCCGGAGCAGTGACTCTGAAGATGGCCAGTAAGAGTCAACGGGAAGTCCCGTTACAGGCAAAGGGTTTGATTGAACCTGATGGAGAGGTTTTTGTGGTGTACCACAAAGACAATTAGGGTGGTAACGCGTGGCATAGCCTCGTCCCTGCAAATATGCAGAGACGGGGCTTTTTTGATGAAAAAAAGGAGGAACAGGAATGGAAAAACATGTGTTGTCTTTACTGGTTGAAGACCAACCGGGTGTCACCAGCAGAATATCAGGTTTGTTTACCCGAAGGGGCTATAACATTGAAAGCTTTTCTTCCGGCAGTACAGAATTACCTGGTATGACACGGATCACATTGGTAGTAAACGGTGACAGGGAAATATTGGAACAGATTCAAAAACAGTTGAACAAGTTAATCGATGTGGTCAGCATTAAAGAACTGAAACCCCAAGATTCGGTCTACCGTGAACTTGCGCTGGTAAAGGTAAGCACCAACGATGAAAACAGAGCTTCTGTACTGGAAGTGGTGAACATTTTTAGAGGCAAGGTTATCGACGTGGCAACGGACTGTATGATTGTGGAAGTAACGGGTGAACATCGAAAACTGGAGGCTTTTATTGACCTGATGAAACCCCATGGCATTAAGGAAATCGTCCGGACCGGATTAACAGCTTTAGGAAGAAAGGACAACTAATGTTTTATCAAAAATGTTCTGAATAGTCGAAATGAAAAAAATTTGAGGAGGAATTAATAATGGCGAAAATGTACTATGGAGAAGAATGCAAACTGGAAAAATTACAGGGTAAAACTGTTGCAGTGATTGGTTATGGCAGCCAGGGCCATGCTCATGCACTAAACTTACAGGAATCTGGTGTCAACGTGGTGGTAGGTCTCTATGAAGGGAGTAAATCATGGAAACTGGCAGAAGAAGCAGGGTTAAAGGTTACGCTGGCAGAAGAAGCAGCAAAGCAGGCAGACATCGTGATGATCCTCATTAACGACGAAAAACAACCCCAGCTTTACAAAGAAAAAATTGAACCTAACCTGGAGCCTGGTAATTACCTGGTTTTTGCCCATGGATTCAACATTCATTATGGTCAAGTTGTACCACCTGAGAATGTCAATGTCTTTATGGTGGCACCCAAGGGTCCTGGTCACACTGTACGCAGCCAATACCAAGAGGGCAAGGGAGTGCCATGTCTGGTGGCTGTGTACCAGGATGTTACCGGTGACACCCTGGAAGTGGGCTTGGCCTACGCCGCCGGCATCGGCGGTGCCCGTGCCGGAGTACTGGAAACCACCTTCAAAGAAGAAACGGAAACAGACCTGTTCGGAGAGCAGGCAGTGCTCTGTGGGGGTGTCAGTGAACTGATGAAAGCCGGATTCGAAGTACTGGTAGAAGCTGGATATCAGCCTGAAAGTGCTTACTTTGAATGCTTGCATGAAATGAAACTCATTGTGGACCTGGTAAACCAGGGCGGTCTCAGCTACATGCGGTATTCTGTCAGTGACACAGCTGAATATGGTGACTACAGCGTCGGCAAACGTATCATCACAGAAGACACCAAAAATGAAATGCGACAGGTACTAAAAGAAGTGCAGGACGGCACCTTTGCCAAGAACTGGATCCTGGAAAACCAGGCCAATCGTCCAAGTTTCACAGCTCGACGAAAAATGGAGCAGGAACACCAAGTTGAAGTGGTGGGCAAAGACCTTCGAAAAATGATGAGTTGGTTAAAGAAATCCTAAAAAAAAAATGAATTTATTCAATTTACATGGAAAAGGAGATGAAAATAATGGAACGTAAGCATCTGATGGTTTTTGATACCACGCTGCGGGACGGAGAACAGTCACCGGGGTGCAGTATGAACCTGAAAGAAAAACTTGAGGTGGCCCGCCAGCTGGACAAACTTAAAGTGGATGTGATCGAAGCCGGATTTGCCATTGCTTCTCCCGGGGACTTTGAAGCCGTGCAGGCTGTGGCACAAACTGTCAGAAATACACGCGTTGCCAGTCTCTCCAGAGCCATGACACAGGACATTGACAGAGCCTATGAAGCGGTGAAGGTGGGAGAGGCACCAAGAATTCACACTTTCATTGCCACATCAGACATCCACATTCAATACAAGCTAAAATCCACCAAGGAAGAAGTGCTTGAACGTGCGGTGGCCATGGTGAAATATGCCAAAAATTATTTGAGTGATGTGCAGTTTTCTGCTGAAGATGCCACTCGAACAGACACCGCCTTCCTGTATCGAATTCTGGAAGCGGTCATCAAAGCCGGTGCTACCACGGTGAACATACCCGATACCGTTGGCTACACCACGCCGGATGAATTTTACAACATTATCACGGGTATTCGTCAAAACGTCTCCAACATTGATAAAGCAGTGATCGCAGTTCATTGCCACAATGATTTAGGCATGGCGGTGGCCAATTCCCTGGCAGCCGTTAAAGCAGGGGCTGCACAGGTGGAATGCACCATCAATGGTATCGGTGAACGGGCAGGAAACGCTGCCATGGAAGAAATTGTCATGGCACTTAACACCAGGGCAGATCAGTTTAACGGTGTGTACACCAACATTGAAGCCACACAACTTTACCCGGCCAGCCGTATGCTGAGCCAGATCACAGGCATGCGGGTGCAACGGAACAAAGCCATTGTTGGGGAAAATGCGTTTGCCCATGAATCAGGGATCCATCAACATGGCGTGTTGGCAAATAAAAGCACCTATGAAATTATGACGCCTGAATCGGTGGGTGTACCCACCAACCAGCTGGTACTGGGCAAGCACTCCGGCCGGCATGCCTTTGAAGACCGGTTAAAAGATTTGGGTTATACCTTGGAAAAAGAAATGCTGGACACCGTATTTCAGGCTTTTAAAATACTGGCCGACAAGAAAAAAGTGGTCTATGACAGGGACTTGGAAGCACTGGTGCAGGATAAGACCATGAAAATGGAAGAACATTATAAATTAAAGCAGTTTGTTATTAACTGCGGTAACCAAATGACCGCCACCGCCACCGTAAAGCTGGTGAACGGCGAGGAAATGGAAGAGGTGTCAACGGGCACGGGTCCCATTTATGCTTCCTTCGGGGCCATTGATAAGTTGGTGGGCCTTGCGTTTTCACTGGAGGACTATTCTCTCCAGGCATTAACTGAAGGTGAGGATGCCTTGGGTGAAGCATTTGTACAGATAAGAGGCAATAATAAAAAATACCATGGCAGCGGTGTCAGCACCGACGTCATTGAAGCCAGTATCAAGGCATACCTGAACGCCATTAACCGTATGGTAAGCGATACAAAGAAGTAAGGAGCGTGAAACAATGAAAAAGTCAGTGGGAAACACCAGCATATCCATCTTCGACTCCACCCTTCGTGATGGGGCCCAGGCAGAGGGCATTTCTTTCTCGGTGGATGATAAATTAAAAATAACCCGGGCATTGGATGAACTGGGTGTGGCCTACATTGAAGCGGGAAATCCTGGTTCCAACCCCAAAGACTTGGAATTTTTTCAGCGCATCAAAGGTATGCAACTTCAACATTCAGTTCTGACAGCATTCGGAAGTACACGACGCCCCGGAGTTGAGACATCTGAGGACGACAACATTAAAAACCTGGTGATGGCGGAAACACCTGCCATAGCCATATTTGGGAAAAGTTGGGACTTTCACGTGACAGAAATTATTAACACCACACTGGAAGAAAATCTGGATATGATCAGGGATACCATGACCTACTTTAAATCCTTAAAAAAAGATGTGGTCTACGACGCAGAACATTTTTTTGATGGCTATAAAAACAATCCGGAGTACGCCATGGCGACGCTACAGGCGGCCAAAGACGGTGGGGCTGATTGGATTGTGCTTTGTGACACCAACGGCGGAGCTTTTCCCCAGGAAATATTCGATGCCACCGCCAGAGTGTTACAGGAGATTGGCGGTAAAGTTGGCATTCATTGTCACAATGACGGAGGTATGGCTGTGGCCAATACCATCATGGCTGTTGAAGCAGGTGCAACACAGGTTCAGGGAACCTACATCGGGTTTGGAGAACGTTGCGGCAATGTGAACCTTTGCTCTGTCATCAGCAACTTGCAGCTAAAGAAAAAAATGAGCTGTTTACCGGAAGATAAACTGAAAGAGGTAACACCCACCGCTCGTTACATTGCCGAAGTGGCCAACGTTAGCCTAAACGAGCGGGAGCCCTTTATCGGCAACAGTGCCTTTGCCCACAAAGGCGGTATGCACATTGACGGGGTTCATAAAAATGTGATGTCTTTTGAACATGTTGATCCAGAGAAAATCGGGAACAAACGTCGTTTTCTCATGTCAGAAGTGGCGGGCAGAAGCACTATCCTAAAAAAGATCCGAAAAGTAAACCCGGCCATTCGGAAAGATTCTGAAGAAACCAGGCAAATTATCGACAAACTGAAGGAACTGGAACACCAGGGCTACCAGTTTGAAGGGGCGGAAAGCAGTTTTGAGCTGGTGATTCGGAAAACACTGGGAAAGTACAAACCATTTTTCTCACTTGATTACTACAAAATTATGGATGAACAACTGCCAGACGGCACCCATGCCTCCTCAGCTATTCTGAAGATACAGGTGGATGGTAAGGATGAAGTCACGGTGGCGGAAGGAAATGGGCCAGTCAATGCCATGGACAAGGCCTTACGAAAAGCCCTGGAAACCTTCTACCCGGAATTGAAAGAAGTCTACCTGGCCGACTACAAAGTGCGGGTGCTGGACACAAGAGCAGCCACTGCCTCTAAGGTTAGGGTACTGATTGAATCCAGTGACGGACGTTATGTGTGGAGTACGGTGGGCGTTTCCAGTGACATCATTCAGGCCAGTTGGCTGGCATTGGTTGATTCCATCGAATACAAGCTGTTGAAAAACATCGAAGAAAAAGCAAGTGCCTATATGTAGCACGGACAGGAGGAATAGTAATGGGAATGACGATGACACAAAAAATCCTGGCAGATCACGCCGGTCGGGAACAGGTAACTGCAGGAGAATTAATTGAAGCGCAGCTGGATTTAGTGTTGGGTAACGACGTGACCACTCCAGTGGCCTTGCCTGAATTTAAGCGCATAGGCGCTACGGAAGTGTTTGACAAAGAAAAGGTGGTTATTGTACCGGATCATTTCACACCCAACAAAGACATTCATTCAGCGGAACACTGCAAACAGATCAGGGAATTTGCCGTTGAGCAGGACCTGGAAAATTATTTTGAAGTGGGAGAAATGGGCATAGAGCACGCACTGTTGCCGGAAAAAGGCTTGGTGGTACCAGGGGATGTGATCATCGGAGCTGATTCTCACACCTGCACCTACGGAGCCCTGGGAGCTTTTTCCACGGGCATTGGCTCCACTGACATGGCCGTGGGCATGGCTTTGGGCAAAACCTGGTTCAAGGTACCGGAAGCCCAGCAATTCAAATTGACAGGGAAAATGAAACCCTGGGTCACGGGAAAAGACGTAATCCTGCATATTATTGGAAAAATTGGTGTTGATGGTGCCAGGTATCAATCCATGGAATTCAGCGGAGATGGTGTGGCCAACCTGACAATGGATGACCGGTTTACCATGGCCAACATGGCCATTGAAGCTGGTGCCAAAAATGGGATATTCCCTGTGGATGATAAGACTCTTACGTATGTGAAGGATCACTCCACCAAAAATTACAAAGTGTATGAAGCAGATGAAGACGCTGTTTATGAAAAAGTACATGAAATTGATTTAAGTACCATTCCCCTCACAGTGGCCTTTCCTCACCTGCCGGAAAACACCCGGCCTGTGTCAGAAGTAGGGGATATAAAGGTGGACCAGGTTGTCATTGGTTCCTGTACCAACGGACGCATGGATGACTTACGTATGACTGCCAAAGTTTTAAAAGGAAAAAAAGTGGCAAAACATTTACGGTGCATCATCTTCCCTGGCACCCAGAAAATTTACCTGGAAGCTGTGCGGGAAGGGTTGGCAGAAATCTTTGTAGAAGCTGGAGCAGTTTTCAGTACACCCACCTGTGGTCCTTGTCTGGGAGGGCATATGGGCATACTGGCAAAGGGAGAACGGGCGGTGTCCACCACTAACCGTAACTTTGTAGGCCGTATGGGCCATCCGGAATCAGAGGTATATCTTGCAAGTCCAGCTGTGGCAGCGGCTTCAGCCATTACTGGAAAAATAAGCAGTCCGGAACACCTATAAACTGGAACTGATTCTGAGAGGAAGTGGATTATGATTGCACAAGGAAAAGCCTTTGTATATGGAAACAATGTGGATACTGATGTCATTATTCCCGCCAGATACCTGAATAACTCCGACCCAGCCGCATTGGCCAGCCACTGTATGGAAGACATTGACGCTGCTTTTGTCACAGAAGTGGCACAGGGAGATGTAATCGTGGCAGGAAAGAACTTTGGGTGTGGGTCATCACGTGAACATGCGCCATTGGCCATAAAAGTGGCTGGTGTGTCCTGTGTCATTGCAGAAACCTTTGCCCGGATCTTTTACCGTAACGCCATCAACATTGGGCTGCCCATCCTGGAATGTGGGGAAGCAGCAAGGGAAATCAAAAAGGGTGACCAGCTGGAGGTTGATTTTACAGCAGGTACCATCACAAATAAGACACAAGGCAAAACCTATGAAACACAGCCGTTTCCCACCTTTATACAAGCGATTATTGAAGCGGACGGATTGGTGGGCTGGGCGAAAAAGGAACTGGAGGGGAAAGCATGAAATACAACATAGCGACCATACCCGGAGACGGAATCGGACCGGAAGTGGTTCATGAAACCATCAAAGTCCTGGAGGTTGTGGCAACTTTAACTGGACACACTTTCTCTTACTCCATGCTTCTGGCCGGCGGAGCTGCGTTGGATGCGGCAGGCCATCCCCTGCCTGAAGAAACCCTACAGACAGCCATGGCTGCAGATGCAGTTTTACTGGGGGCTGTGGGCGGTCCAAAATGGGATCACCTTGAAGGTGATTTACGCCCGGAGCGGGCTTTGCTGGGCCTTCGAAAAGGCCTGGGACTGTTTGCTAACTTGCGGCCAGCCCTTCTCTTTCCAGCGCTGAAACAAGCCTGTCCACTCCATCCTGATACGGCTGAAAAAGGAATTGATATCATGGTGGTGAGAGAATTAACCGGTGGCGTGTATTTTGGAAAACAGGAACGTTTGAAAGACAAGGAAGGCAAAGAATTTGCCTATGATACCATGTTTTACCATGAAGACGAGATTCGCCGCATTGCCAGGGTGGCCTTTGACCTGGCCAAGGGACGCAAGGGCAAAGTGACCAGTGTGGACAAAGCAAACATACTGGAAAGCTCACGTCTGTGGCGAAAAGTAGTACTGGAAGAAGCAGAAGCATACCCGGAGATCACACTGGATCACATGTATGTGGACAACGCCTCCATGCAGTTGGTAAAACACCCACAAACCTTCGATGTGATACTGACAGAGAACATGTTCGGGGACATTCTTTCTGATGAAGCCGGCATGATAACAGGATCCATCGGCATGTTGCCTTCCGCCAGCCTGCGGGAAGACAAGGGGGGTATGTATGAACCAGTACATGGATCGGCACCGGACATCGCAGGACAGAACAAAGCCAATCCCATGGCAACCATTTTATCGGCTGCTATGATGCTGCGTATTTCTTTCGGAATGGAAGAAGCTGCCTCAATGGTTGAAAAAGCCGTCAACCAGGTATTGGAGAAAGGGCTGAGGACAGGGGATATTTTTACTGCTGGTGGACAAATGACCAGCACCAAAGAAATGGGTCTGGCTGTGGTGAGTCAATTGAAAGAACTTGAAAAGAAAGGAGCATGATCATGCAACTCAATGGATCGCAAATTATCATGGAGTGCCTGCTGGAACAGGGTGTTGACACTGTATTTGGCTACCCAGGCGGTACCGTGATCAATATATTTGATGCATTATACGAATACAGAGACCGTTTACGGCATATCCTGACTTCCCACGAACAGGGAGCCACACATGCTGCCGACGGATATGCACGATCGACTGGAAAAACCGGTGTGGTCATCGCCACTTCAGGCCCCGGTGCCACCAATACAGTCACAGGCATTGCCACAGCACACATGGATTCCATTCCCATGGTGGTGATCACAGGGAATGTGGCCCTTCCCCTCCTTGGGAAGGACAGTTTTCAGGAAGTGGACATTGTCGGGGTAACAATGCCCATTACCAAGCATAGCTTTATTGTCAAAGATGTGAATAAAATCGCCGAAACCATCCGCCGTGCTTTTTATATCGCCAATGACGGACGGCCCGGTCCTGTATTGGTTGATATCCCCAAAGATTTATCTGTTGCAATGGCAGAATATATCTCGGAACAACCAAGTGTGATTGAAAAGCATGATAATATTTCTGAAGAATCCCTGGCCAACGCCATGGAAATACTAAAAAAATCCAAGAATCCCTTTGTGCTCACTGGTGGCGGCGTGATCCGTGCAGATGCCGGGGCAGAAGTATTGGAATTCGTTGAAAAAATGAATTCACCTTTTTCATCCACCCTAATGGGTCTGGGAGGCATCAATACCGGACATCCATTGTTCACAGGAATGATTGGCATGCATGGCAGTAAAACTTCCAACATGGCGTCTACCCAGTGTGACCTGCTGGTGGCTGTTGGTTCCAGGTTCAGTGACAGGGTCATTAGTAATGTCAAAGGTTTTGCACCGGATGCTGAAATTTTGCACATCGATGTGGATCCTGCAGAAGTGAACAAAAACGTGCAGGCCATTCACCATGTAAGTGGTGATGTAAAAGTTGCGCTTCAGAAAATCAATGAAGGACTTCAGCCTGTCCACGAAACAGAACGACAGATCTGGGTCAACCAGGTACAGTCGTGGAAACAAGAATTTCCACTGGACACTAACCAGAATGGAAAAATAAAACCTCATACTATTCTGCGTAAACTCAGTGAACTCACCTCCGGAAAAGCCATCATAACCACGGAAGTTGGGCAGAGCCAAATGTGGGCAGCCCAGTATTACACACATAGCGAACCCCGTACTTTCCTTACTTCAGGTGGATTAGGCACCATGGGATTTGGTTTTGGCGCCTGCATGGGAGTTGCCTTGGGACGTCCGGATAAAAAACCGATCAACATTGCCGGTGACGGAAGTTTTCTGATGAACTGCAACGAACTGGCAACCGCGGTCTATTACAAACTGCCCATGCTCACCATCATATTAGACAACGGCGTCTTGGGTATGGTACGCCAATGGCAGGACCTCTTCTTTGATAAGCGTTTTTCAGGCACCACCATAGAACGAAACACAGATTTTGTGAAATTGGCTGAAGCCTTTGGTGCCAAGGGTTATCGACTGGATAGAGTGGAAGATGTGGAATCTGTTTTAAAGGAAGCTTTGGCGCAGGATGGACCTGTAGTGGTCCACGTACCCATAGATAAGGATGATAAAGTATTCCCCATGGTACCTCCGGGAGCCTTTATCAAAGATTTGATCATGGAAGAAACGTTGAATTAATAACGGAATATGAAATAAATCCTGTTTATAGAAAGATAAAAAACTCTCCCTGTCAGCTGAATACAGCGAAGGGGAGAGTTTTAGTTTTATATAACCTTATTTAACAACCAACACACTGGTATGGGTACGTTGCAACACAGCATTGCTGACACTGCCAAGTAATTTTTCCTTCAAACCACTGAGACCCCGACTGCCTATGATCACCATGTCATAATCACCCTCTTCAGCAATTCTGGAGATGGTCTGCGCCGGATGTCCTTCCTCCATCATCTTATCTGCTTTAATGCCATGTGACACTATTTTTGCTATCGCTTTGTCAAGGATTTCTTCGTGATCTTTTAGCAGTTCATCATTTGCCTGGGTGATCAGTTCCATGTGTTCAGGGGCGTCCTGGTGGGTGCTCACCACGTGGGAGGGTGAGGTGATCTTTTCAAAAACATGTAGCACAGTCACCTGGTCAGCCTTACACCCGGAAGCAATCATCACGGCTTTATCAAGGGCTTTTTCGCTTTCTTTTGAACCATCCACACAAAGTAACAACTTCATTTATTTCACTCCTCACGTAAAGACTTATCAATGATCAATCCTGTCTATTGTAAACATACCCACAGGTATTAAAAACAAACGTACTATGATAAACAACTAACGATCTGACGCCTTGCAGCAACTGATCCCTTGCTGCTCGCACATGGGCCAGATCTATGCTACAATGAATATCATAAAAGAATAAAGAACCTGTTGCTATTGCATATAAAAGACTTATAAAAGAAGGCTCCAGGTGCATTGGATAAATGTAGCAGTCAATTTGATTTAAATGGATGAAGAGGTGGACTAAATGATAATCTTACAATGGATGTTGTTGATATTGGTGGGAGGTCTCATTGGTTGGTTTACAAATCGAATGGCCATACGCTTGCTTTTTAAACCCTATGAACCTGTTCGAATTCCACTTTTGGGTTTCATCCTCCAGGGGTTAATTCCCCGGCGTAAAGCAGACCTGGCTCATAGTGTGGGAGTGCAGATTGAAACGGAGCTGTTGTCGGTGGAAGAAATACTTCTTGCTTTTGGAAGTCCAGAACAAAAAAAGGAACTGAAACTGTTTCTTCGACTATATTTTAACGAAATGCTTTTAGAGAAGGTTCCTTTTTTCCTGAAAGATGTGATGAAAAAACCTGTGAATCATTTTGTGTCTGATATGATGGAAAGGGAAAGTGACCAACTGCTTAATGAAATACTTGAATATCTGGTGGAAGAAGGCTCAGCCAATATAAAACTGGCAGTCATGGTGGAGGAAAAAATAAACGCCTTCCCTATGGAAAGGCTGGAGAACATGGTATTAACAGTAGCAGACCGTGAGTTAAAACACATTGAATGGATTGGTGGGCTGTTGGGCATGATCATCGGCTTTTTTCAGGGCGCCATTCTGATATTGTTGGGATAAAACCTATGGTTTAGGGGAAAAGAAGGGATGGTTTGCTTTGTAAGACTCCTTAAACTGATACATTCGTTCATCAGCTTTTTTGACAAGTTCCTTAAGGGACAAACCGTCCTTGTCAAAGGTGGCAATGCCATAGCTGAAAGAACAGGTACAAGGAGTGCCATCCACGTCCACGGGTTCTTTTTCCAATGAACTAAGCAAGTGAATTAACTTATTGTGCAGTTCCTCTGGCTGGGCATAGTGAAAAACAGCAATAAACTCATCACCGCCATAGCGCCCCAGCACATCACTCTTACGAGTGATTTTTTTTAGCCCGTCAGAAAAATATTTGATAATTTGATCTCCTGCCACATGACCCAGTGTGTCATTAACGGTTTTTAAATCATTCAGATCGAACAATACCAGTTGGAAAGATTCGCTGTAACGTTTAGATTTTTCCAGTATTTGTTCGAAAATTTCTTCAAAAAAGGTCCGGTGATAGAGTCCGGTCAGTGAATCGTATTGAGACAGGATATGTTTCTCTTCCTGTAATAGATAACTGGAAATGGCAATTTCCACATTGTCGCGGATAAATTGCATAATCTTCACATCATCATCTGTAAAAGCATTTAAATGAGTGGACTCCACTCCCACCACTCCAAAAAAAGTACCGTTAATCATGATGGGAGCCGAGATGGAAGAATTAATTATATGTGATTCATTGCTTTCCAGTTCGCCCTCCAGTGGTATGGTGTAAACATCTTCCAACTTTGAAATGTCGTCGATTTTTGCGATGCTGTTTAGTTTTCCGTGAGTGGCCTTGTATAAAAACAACTCCTCAACAGGCAGTTGAAATTCTGCGATGGAATCATTATGAAATCCCTGGTGAGCGATTACTTTCATCATAGAACCCTGCCGCAGAAGTATGGAGCCTACCTCAGCAGCTTCAATGGCTTCAATGGCTTTTTCAAGCACCAGACGATAGACATGGTCCATGTGTACAATGCCAATAATGGATTGAGTAATTTCCAGCATGGATTCTCGCAGCTTAATGAGACGGCGAAGGGCCTGCTGGTTCAACTTTTTAGTTGTGATGTCTGTTAGGGTTGCCAAAACCCATTTAGTTTCGTCAATAACCACGAGGGATGTCTGGTATTCAATCCAGAGAAAGCGTCCATCCTGGGACAATATTTGTAATTCCCGGTCACTTAATGATGGTTGAAGGTTTAGGATCCTTTCCAAATTAGTTAAAAAACCATTTCGCTGGTCCGGGTGAATGGCATGGGTTATGTCGGGCCAATTTAGATCGCTGGCATCATAACCTGTCAGTTTCCGGAAAAGAGGATTGGCAAAAAGAACGCCAGTGCTATTTAAGACAACAAAGGGAACAGGGATGGTTTCAGCCATTTGGTGCAGCTCGTGCCGGGTCATGGTTTTTATGTTTTCCATATTTCTCACCTCGATGTTATCATGCTTAGAAGACAATCATCACAATGGAGTTGGACAACTTCAACATACAGTTATATGTTACCCCAAAATTAACCTTAAGAACAATTTAAACAAAAGCCAGCAGCGTCATGGTGGAGAACACAAGTAATCCCAAAGCAACAAATACATAAGATCCATAGGTTTTATATAGTTCACCGGTGGAAACCTTCATAACCTTAAGTGTAAAAGTCTGGCACAAGTGCAACGGCGAAAAATAATAGCCAAGAAAGGCACTGATCATCAGGAAGTAGGTAAATACATGCAGTTGATTGATGCTCATCCCGTTGCTGCTGCTAAGCCGTGTAAGCATGGGCAAAGTGATGGCCAGCGGGGCGTTCATGTTGCCTGTGATAAAACCAAAGAACAAAGAGGTGGCAATAAAAACCCCCATCAGGGAAAGATGACTGCCTGCTGCGCTGAAAATTAGGTCAAACACTTCAAGCATACCATTCATTTGTAAAATAATGTCTTTTATGATCAAGACAGAGACGATGATCAGCACCGTATCCCAACCGGCAGATTTTTTAAGCACCCATCCAAACTGTTTTCTGTCCGAAAGCAAAAAAATCATGACCACACTTAATATCATGGCAGCTGAAAAGGGAATGCCAAGTACTGCGTTTAACACAACAGGTATATAGATGGGTGATGTGTAAATAAGTAATTCTTTAAAATAATGGCTGAACTTACCTCCTTCTTTGTTTGGTTCAGTCTGCGGTTCATCAATCTTTCGAAGGTATCGAAGGTAGGCAAAGCTCAGTAATAACACCATGAAGACCAGGTTGTAAAAAATGATAACATAGATATTGATGTCAGGCATGGCAGACCGGACAAAAAGAATCACCATTGAAAAAGGAAACACCAACATGGAAATATGCCGAAAAATCAAATTGACAGCAGCCCGTTGAGGAGGGATCATACCAACATCCTTGCCGATGTCATCCACAAAGGGGGCAGATAAAACAGCGCCTCCAGGGATTGTGAGCATACCGATGAGGGAAGGAATCACCATTAACACTGTTTTTCGGCTTCGGATTAATTTGAGTATGGCGGCCACGACACGGTCCAAGAGCCTATAATGTTTCATGGTGCCACCTACCAGGCTTACCATAAACACTGTCAGGATGGTGTCCAGGGACAATGGATTCAGGAAAACACCGACATAAGTCGTGATAATACGATTAGCACCGATGCCCGAGAGCAGTGACAGTATGATGGCTGTAATGGCGATGGTGTGACTTAGTCTTATTTTAAACCGCAGTAAAACCGGTATGAATAAGAACGTGATAAAGGTTGTAAGCAGTTGGTACATAGTTAATCTCCTCTCAATGTTCAGCCTATTATAACATATTTCAGCGATGGAATGAGACTTTGTAGTTGGTTTAACAAAACATAAAGATGCATAAACGTCATTAAAGACATCATATTATAAACAGTGGATAACATTGAATTATAAGGTATAATATAAGGGTAATATTGAACGCAAAAACAGATCTGTGAACCAAAGGAGGCCTTTCTTTGAAAGTGTTAATCGTTGATGACGCAGCCATTACCCGTTTGCTGCTGACGAACATGTTATGTGAACTGGGTTATGATGTGATTGGTGAAGCTGTGGATGGTCTGGATGCAGTGGTGAAGTGCAAGAATCTGATGCCGGAAGTGGTTTTTTTGGACATCACCATGCCTGGCATGGATGGATTAACAGCTATCCCCAAACTGCTAAAGCATAACCCGGAAATAAAAATTGTGATTTGCAGTGCAATGGCTCAGCGAAACATTGTGGTGGAAGCCATTCAAAAGGGTGCCGTGAACTATATTGTGAAGCCTTTTCAAAAAGAAACCTTGCATCGTGTGATGAAAGAAGTCCAGGGAATGGCGTAATCAATAGAATTTCTGAGAGAAAGGAAAACAAACATGACTGATTTTCTCAAAATCTATGACCGCAGGTTGGTGGAAGAAGCTTTCAATGTCAGTGAAGAACGTTATAAAACCATTGCAGCTGTCTCACATACCGGCGCCTGGGAGTATGACGCAAACGTAGGCAGAGATTGGTATAGTCCTGAGTATTTTTTTATGTTGGGTTACGAATTGTCTGATTTTGGTGTAAGAACAGAAGGATTAACCAGTGCAGAAAACCCGGATGCATGGTTAAAGCTCATTCATCCAGACGACAGAACCAGGGCCAGGGAAAACTTTCTGGGTTATGTTGCCAGCGGTTCGGGGGAGCTGTACCAACAGACCTTTAGATTGAGAAGAAAAAATGGTGAATGGGCTTGGATTCTATCCCGAGGCCGCACCATCATGGACGGCGCCGGCAGGCCGACCCATTTAACTGTGGGTGTACACATTGATATAACTGAACGAAAATTGGTTGAAGAAAAACTGGAAACAGAAAAAATTAAGGCAGAAGCTGCGAATCAAGCCAAAACCCAATTTTTGGCCAACATGTCACACGAACTTCGCACTCCCATGAATGGCCTTATGGGAATGTTGCAGCTGCTGCAGTTAACAGAGTTGAACCAGGAACAGCAACAATATGTTGAAAATGCCATGATATCTTCTGATATATTGGTCCAGGTTATGAGCGATATATTGGACATGGCCAAAATTGAGGCCGGCCAGCTAAAACTCTACAGAACCCCCTTTTCATTGTCGAAACTAATTGAAGAGTCATTGAACATGTTTCGGTATTCAGCGGAGCAAAAGAACGTTGAATTGAGGTATAAACCAGATGGATCATTGCCAGATCAATTTGAAGGAGACGCTTTTCGGCTTCGACAGATTATTACCAACCTGCTAGGTAATGCAGTAAAGTTTACCAGTCGTGGCTATGTGGAGCTCCGCATTGAAGTAAAATCAACTTTGAAGAAAAATGACATGGAACTTGCATTTATAGTGAAAGATACAGGCATTGGTATTGACAGAGAAGAATTGGATAGTATTTTTCGACGTTTTCATCAAGTTGACGGATCATCATCCAGAGAATTTGGAGGAACAGGATTGGGGCTTTCCATCTGCAAAGGCCTTGCTGACATGATGGGTGGTCGTATTTGGGCTGAAAGCACCAGAGATCAGGGAAGCACATTCTATTTTACCTGTTCCCTCAGTGTATGTGAATGAAGCTCGTATAACACAATAAAAGTAACCATCCAACGATTTTCAAAATAAGGTGAAAATCGTTATTTTTTATCCATCGAATGAATGGATAAAAAACAGTTATTTCAAAGAATGTATTTACAAAGAATGATGAAGATAACCGAATTTTGTGATAAAATAAATGCTATTATCATGTGCTGGCAGCTAAAAGGGGGATAAAAATGAAATCTATAAAAGTAAAAATGATTCTGGTGATGGTGTTAGTTGTTGCGTTAATCAGTGGCATTCTATCGGCTACCTCCATCTCCACCGCGAGCAAGGCTTTGGTGAATCGATCAGTTCAGGCACTGGAAGACTTGGCAGGTGAAGGGGCCATCATTGCGGAAGCACGTATTGATGCCCAATTTGCCTACCTGGAAGGTTTGGCAAAGATACAACGGTTACATGATCCCCAGGCAGATTTGAATGTGAAAATGGAGTTGCTCCTGGAAGAAGCTGAGAAAAGTGGTTTTCTTCGAATAGGCGTCTCAGACCTTCAGGGTAACCTTTACTTATCAGACAGCTACGGCATCGGCGGAAGTGTTGTTGATATATCAGAACGAGAATATTATCAAAAATCCCTGGAGGGGAGTCGTGCCATCATGACGCCCTCTGTAAGTGTTAATCCTGATGATGGAGGAAACGTGATCATGGTGTACTCGGTACCCCTCACGTTTAACAACAGCATCGTTGGAGTCTTGGTGGCCGTCGGCGATGGCAATTTTCTCAGTCAGATTGTTGACGACATGGGTTACGGCGAATCTGGTTATGGTTATATCATTGATCAACAGGGTACTGTGATAGGACATCCCCGTCGTGAATTGGTCATTGATGCCTTTAACCCTATTGAAGGAGTTAAACAGGATGCCTCAATGCAGCCTCTGGCTACACTGTTCGAAACGATTGTCAGGGAAAAAAGGGGTCAGGGAGATTATTTTTTCAATAACCTGCAGGTATATGCAGGCTTTGCCCCCATTGAAGAGACTGAATGGGTATTGGCAGTAGTGGCTGAAGAAAACGAAATGTTGGCAGAGGCCAATGCCATGCGCAATCTCTTGCTGATGTTGGCAGCAGCCATGTTAATCATAGGGGCTCTAATTGCAGGATTTGTAGGCGCTTCCTTTGCATCTCCCATTGTGGAACTGCAAAAAATCATTGATAGGTTGGCCAATTTTGACCTGACCATTAATAAAAATGATAAAGTACAAAAATACGCAATTCGCCAAGATGAAATTGGACAAATTACAACATCGCTCACTGTCATGCAGGAAAATCTGACCCGCTTAATTCGAGAAATATATGATGAAGCAGACCAGGTGGCGGCTTCTGCAGAGGAACTGACATCCACCAGCCAACAATCTGCCTCTGCGGCCAATGAAGTTGCAAAAACCATTGAAGAGATTGCAAAGGGAGCCAGTGACCAGGCCAAGGAAACGGAAACCGGGGCCATCAGCGTTAACCAGTTGGGACAGACCATTGAAAAAGACCAGCAGCTGTTGGCAGGTATGAATGATGCAGTGAAGAATGTTGACGCATTAAAAGATGAAGGACTTGTGACAATGGAAGACTTGGTGAAAAAAACGCAGCAGAGCAAAGAGGCGACCAATGAAGTTCATCAGGTGATTCTTGAAACCAGTACCAGTGCAGAAAAAATTGAAAGTGCCAGTGGAATGATCAGGAGTATCGCTGAACAAACAAACCTCTTGGCACTAAACGCTGCCATTGAGGCAGCTCGAGCAGGCGAAGCAGGCAGAGGATTTGCGGTAGTGGCTCAAGAAATAAGAAAACTGGCAGAGCAATCCAATAAATTTACTGATGAAATAGCAGTCATTGTGGATGAACTGTCTGGTAAAGTTGGAAGAGCAGTCAACACCATGGAAACTGTTGGGAAAATTGTTCAAGAGCAGCGTGAAAGCGTTGATTCCACTCAGGACAAATTCGAAGGGATTACCCAAGCCATTGAGTGGATGAAAACAAGCCTGGCAGATCTTAATATATCTGGTAAAGAGATGGAAGATAAAAAAGAAGTTATAATCCAGATGATTGAAAACCTGTCGGCCATTTCTCAGGAAAATGCAGCAGGAACCCAGGAAGCTTCCGCATCAGTTGAAGAACAAACAGCTGCCATGGATGAAATCGCCAATACCAGTGAAGAGTTGGCTAAACTGGCAGTAGAGATGCAATCAGCAGTCTCAAGGTTTAAATTCTAAAAGCGTTACCGATATGATATACCACCGCTAAAACTCTTTCTAAGCAAGTAAAATAAAGTGGCAGTGGCTGTGTTTGCGGCAGACAGTTATTGCCTGATCAATGAAAAATATGGATGCCCAGAAGGTAACCAGATGTTAAAGCCTACCAGAGAACGGATTGATCATGTATTGTCGCAACGCTACCATTTTTACCAAGGTTTTAGCGATGAATTAATTATGCTGTCCAGGGATTTTAGGTCTGAAGAGGATTTGAATAGAAACCTGGAGATGAAAGCAGGCAAATAAATGACATTATAAGGCGTGGGGAATGATATCCTCCACGCTTTTTATTATGATTGGCATTATCATTTGGAATCTCTCTTTTTCCCCATTAATCCAATGACTATCACAGATCAGACACCTGAGTATCTTCACATTTATCAGGTGGATTAAGTACAGCATCGTTTCAAATTGTGATGCAAAAGTGATGAAAGAGTGCAGAAAATAAATAAAATAAAAAAGTTAAAAATATATATCTGTTTTTGACAGGGGATGTCGCACCTCCGTGGGATAATGTCTATAAGAAGATCACAAAGATGTGAACCACAAGGAGGAATGACCAATGAATTCACAAACCAATTCTTTTTATCAGCAGACAATGCCCCTGGCCAAGCCGATACAATCTGCAAAAGTGATTCCTTTATATCCCATACAGACCAAATCACTGCTGGATGATAAGCGATCTTATATGATTCTTCATGCAGCCGTAGGTACAGCCATGGGTGCTTCCTTTCTCATGGTGGCGGTTGCCCTTTATACACAAACATGGCTTTTAAGAAGTGCAATGTCAATGGCAGTGACAATATGTGTTTATGGCGTCATCACTTACTACTATCATGGGATAAAAAGCAAGAAGACATCACTTATGTACAGAGGTATCACCATTGTCATACTGTCCGCCGCTTCTGTCCTTCTAATGGTATGGCTGTTGTAAACAGCATCGGACAAAAGTCAGCAAAAAACCGCTGTGACCAGATTAGAGCCGGCCGACAGCGGTTTTTTGTATGAGTAAGGAACCCGGTTTATACGACTAGTTAACTGATTATTGTTGGTCCAGGGTCAAAACGGACTGCAATAATACATTGCATCCTTTCCAACATTGATCAAAGGGTGTTGTTTCATCTTCACAATGACTGAACCCGCTGATACTGGGAACAAAAATCATGGTGGAGGGAATCATGTCGGCAATGTACTGGGCATCGTGACCGGCACCACTATACATTCGCTTGTAAGAATAGTTGTAGGCCTTGGCGCCGGCTTCAACGATGTCAACCATGTCAGCCTTGAAATCAACGGTGTCACGGGCCCACTGTTCCCGGTAAGCCACAGGGCATTCCCGTACCACTTCAGGGATGCGCTTGATCACTTCAACAACCTGTTTGATCACTTCTGGGTCCTGATGACGAGAGTCCAATGTAATGCGTACATGGTCAGGGATGACCGTGTGAACGTTAGGAGCACCACTGAATTCACCTGTGGTGTAAACCAACTTGGAATCCAGTTTACTCAGCTCATCGTGAAGGTACTCAATGATCCAGGTCATGGCATAAAGTGCATCCTTGCGCATGGGCATGGGGATAGTGCCGGCATGATTGGCCTGGCCGCGGGTTTTGATTTCATAATTTACCATACCCACAACCCCTTCAACCACAGCAACATCCATTTTTTCCGTTTCCAGCACAGGGCCCTGTTCGATGTGCAGTTCAAAAAAAGCTTTATACTCTTTATCATTCAGTCGATTGGCTCTGTCACCTTTGTAGCCGCTTGCTTCAAGGGCTTCTTTAAAGGTGACGCCGTCTTTGTCCTTGGAAGCCATCATGGTTTCTTCATCAAATTTACCGGCCAAAATGCCGGAAGACATCATGGCAGGCGGAAAACGGGAACCTTCTTCGTTGGTCCAGACGATCACAGTGATGGGATGACGGGTTTTGATGTTTTCCTTTACAATGGTTTCGGCAACCTCTAAACCGGTTAAGACGCCTAAAACACCATCGTAATTGCCGCCCTTGATCACAGAATCAAGGTGTGAGCCCATGGAAATAGCTGGCAGGTCTTCTGTGCCCTTTAAGGTAGCGTAGATATTACCCAGGTCATCGGTCTTCACTTCCATTCCCAGCGCTTTACAACGACTGGTGAATTCTTCCCGGGCTTTCAGGTTGGGTTCTGTAAAACATAACCGGGTAATGCCTTTGTTGCCAGTGTCACCAAATGTACTAAAGGTTTGAATCTTTTCCTGAAGTCTTTCCTTACTACAACTTACCATATAACTCACACTCCTTTAGAAGATAGAAAATGGGTAAATGAATGTGAAAACATCCACGTTAATTTTATCACTTTTCATTGATTTGTCAAAAAAATAGACCTCTGTCGTGTTCCAGAGGCTATTTGATGGAGAGAATTGAAGTGTTAAGACTGAAAATCCTTTTTATTGATCTTGCCACCTTCAGCCATGGTCATCCGTGTGATTTTACAAAGTTTCTTTTCATCGTCGGCCTTTGTGCACTCCAGCACTTCAATGGTTTTAGTATCATCACCGGTTTCCTTGTAAAAGGATTTTAAGGCTTTCATGATGGAGTAAGGGTGGTCGGGGTCTTTGATGGCGATGGTGCTGGTCTCTTTATTGGAAAGCGCCTTAATCACCAGTTGTTCCATGTCAGTTTCCTTGGGAGCAGCAATGAGATAACAATCTGTTGCATCAGCAAGGCATTCAAATCCCTTTACCTGTTTAATGCTGTACTTTTCTTTTGCCATATTACCGATGGTGGCCAGCAAAGGTAAAGTCCCCCATCCCTTGTGTCCGGAAACAAAAATGGTTGATTTGTTTTCAACAGCCTCACTAATATAGTTTGCCTGCTCTTCCGTCATAAAACCTTGATCCACTAATTTTTTTAATCCTGTGTTCATGTTGATCCTCCTTATTCTTTATCCGGTCAATATCATATCATATGGACTTCTTAAATACCACCATATCCATAAGGTACCCGATTGACAGTTGTAACAGGTGGGGTATAATAAAATTGTAAGTATTTAAAGAAAGTTTTAGAAAAGAGGAACAAGAAGATGAATAAAGAGACAATTGAAAAAATGAAAAAACTGATTGACGAAAAGAAGCAAAAGAGTTCCCAGCAGGGGCTTCAAACAACTGCACCTAATAAAATGGGGAGTGGTTCCAACAAGGCTTTTAAAAGCACCAAGAGAGGCGGGTCCATTAACAAATAGAAACATTAAAACAGAGAGAAAATTCTTTTCTACTCTGTTTTTTAGTTATAAGGCGATAAAGGAGTGAAATCAATGCAGCGAAAATGGATGGAAGACGTGTGTGAAACCTACACCTGGAAATCCCCCTACAATTACGTGGGAAGTGAAAAAGCCCTGTCTACAGCAGTGATTGGCCTGCGCATTTTTGACCCGCCTTTGCTTGGCGTGGCAAACGCCATGGATCCTCTCTTTGAAAAAATGAAAGAAGCCTCTGTTGTTGGCCAGCATGCATTGGCTCCCACAGAGTGGTTGCCAGAGGCAAAAAGTGTCATTTCATTTTTTCTTCCTTTTACTAAAGAAGTGCGTGACAGCAATAAGCTGATAACAGACTGGCCTTCACAGGAATGGCTCCATGGTCGTATCGAAGGGCAGGCATATGTGCTGAATTTATGCCGGTACCTGGACAGTATTCTCAGGGAAGCGGGCCACTTTAATATTATTCCAGCCACAGATCCCAGGTTTTCAATGAATGACAAACCCCCCACCTATACCAGCAATTGGTCAGAAAGACATGTAGCTTTTGTGGCGGGGTTGGGCACCTTTTCCCTCTCAAAAGGTCTTATTACGAAAAAAGGTATGGCAGGACGCTTCGGAAGCGTTATAACCTCACTTGCACTGGCAACGGATAAAAGAAAATACACCGATATTGACGAATATTGCAACCACTGTGGTGCCTGCATGGAAAACTGCCCTGTTGACGCCATATCCTATGAGCAAGGGAAGAAGCATGAGATCTGTGGAGCCTATCTCGATGAAACCGTCGTTAAATTCAGTCCCCGCTATGGCTGTGGAAAATGCCAGGTTAATGTTCCCTGTGAGCAAGAAATTCCTATGAAAACCAGTGAATTGATGCAGACAATCAGACAATCAGGCATAAACTTCGTAGAAAAAGACAGATAGGAAATTGATCCATCATGAACGGGCTGCGGTTTTATTAGGAAGGAAGGGAAAGCGAGATGAACATTGGTATTATTCTTTATTCACAAACGGGGCACACCTTGTCGGTGGCAGAAAAATTGAAAAAACAACTTGAAGAAAAAGGAAAAAATGTTACCATCCAACAGGTAACCATCAGTGGAGAAGCAGCACCAGATAAGTTTACGTTTACATCCACACCAGATGTCGATCCCTATGACGCTGTCATTTTTGGTGCACCTGTACAGGGATTTCGCCTATGTGCGGTGATGGAATCTTATTTACAGCAACTCCCTGCCATGGAAGGAAAAGAAGCGGCCTTTCTGGTTACGAAACAGCTACCCTTTAACTGGACTGGTGGTACAAACGCAGTTTCAACCATGAAAAAGATCTGCCAGGAAAAAGGTGCCCGTGTCAAAGGGGCAGAAATAGCTATCTGGTCAAAATCCAAGCAGGAAAAAAGCGTCAGGAATTCTGTTGATAACCTGAGCCGCCTGTTTTCGTAGTGGGAGGAAGCATGAACATGAGCAGAGGAAAGAAAGTTTTCATCGGATTAGTGGTGGTGATTCTGGTGCTGGTGGTGGCCTTCCGTCTTGTTACCAGCAAGCTTGAATCCAACCTGGATGAACTGAACAGTTTGACCATTGCAGATGTAGACCTGAACAGCATTGAAGATGGTATCTATGAAGGCAGTTACGGTTCATTCCCCGTCTCCGCCATTGTTGAAGTGACAGTGAAAAACCATGAGATCATAGAGATTAAACTAACGGATCATTCCAATGGCCAGGGGCAGCCGGCAGAAGTATTGCCTGAAAAAGTGGTTGAAGCCCAAAGCTTGGAGGTAGACGTGGTCTCCGGTGCCACCTATAGCAGCCGGGTTATTCTAAAAGCCATTGAAACTGCCCTTAATTAGCGACATAAGATATGAAAAAAATGTAAACCATAAAGCAAAAAGCCTGTGTCCACGGGCTTTTTGCTTGTTAAGCTGCAGTTTTTTTCATGAGATCAATAAACTCCTTCACCTGATGCCAATTAGTAACCCGCTTGACATTAGACGGAAGCGGACGATCCTGATTATAATAGCAATCCATTAACAATACGTCAATGCCACTTTCTGCAATGGCGAGGGCATTTTCATACCGGTCTTCAATAAAAAGGTTGCATTTCAGTTCGTGGGCTTTTTCCACTTTATGGTGGGACCCTAAAAGGTGAAGGCCATCCACGGGTACTTGGTAGTAAGACAACCATTCTTCAGTGACGTGTTGCATTTTTGGATGCCTGGCAGTGATGTAATGCAAGTGGTGGTTGTCTGTTAATTGCTTCAATATTTCTGGAGCCTCAGGACGTATACGGCTGGTTGCATGCATTGCCTCTCCGTACTGTTCATAAAACGCTAAATACCTTTCTTCTGAAATAGAAAGTACTTTATGGATTTCGTAATCCACCATATCTTCCGGCGTCAGGTTTCGGTTAAAGTGAGCGTTGGCCCAGGGAATCCAGTAATAGGCTTCTGTAAGTGTGGCATCGATATCGATACCGATGGTTTGTTTTTTATACATTTGTTTACCTCCTTGAATTTATAAAAATAGCTATGAAATTTGCTGATATATATCAGTCGATTCAGTTCCAGTTTGATTTTTGGACTTAAGAGATTCTATTCGGAATAACTGGCCAAGGTTGCTTTGTACAAAGTCAACCATAGTTCTCATGTGTTCAGCCAACAAGGTGATTTCTGCATTGATTTGCTGTGTATCGGCAGTTAATTCAATCAGAGATGTGCTAAGGGAACCAGAGGAGTCGAATAATCGTATAAAATCCGTTTTCATATCCTGAATCAATGTAAGGGATTCCTGGATGTCACGACCTCCTTTCTCGATGGTGTGCCTTGCATTGTCAGCTTCTTCCAAGGTTGCATTCATGTAGGATTCAATACGTACTACAGAATGATCTACCTCTTCTGATAACTTACGGACTTCATCAGCAATAACACGAAAACCTGTGCCATGTTTACCTGCACTAACGGCTTCAATGGCTGCGTTTATTGAAAGCAGGTTTGTTTGTTTTGAAATTTTTCTGATATCAGCAACCAGTGGTGCAATCATACGAATTTTTTCTTCCATCACTTTCAACTGAGATGCCTGTTGTTGAGTAACTTGATTGATGGTTTGAACACGTTTCATCACCTCAGCAAGGGCCATTTCACTTCGTTCGGTTACCTGGATCATATTAATGCCGGTAACTTCGTGACAGGAAACTGCCTGTGTCATGTTGTGAACCATCATTGAAACGGCTTCTGTTTCCTGAACCCGTTCCTGAATGGCGGCCACCTGGCTATTTGCATGTTCATGCTGGAGGATTGTCAGCAAGTCAAACAGGTTCTCCATGGGCAGTAATCCAAGATAAGTATCCTTGTCAGTGATAATGACGGTTTCGCCAAAATCATACTGAGCCTTTTCCAACAAGGTTAGCAGGTTTTCGATGGTCATATGCTTATCCACTGTCATCAGATGCTTGTGCATGATCCTTTCGACTGGCTTTTGAGTATAGAGAAAAGGTCCGTAACGTGTACTAAGCTTTGAGAATAACCGATCCTGCAACAGTAGGCCAGTGGGTTTATTCTGTTCAACAATCACCAGATGTTTTACGTCATTATTGAACAGTGTAATAGCCTTTTCAACTTTGATGAGTGGGTCAATCTGTGGGCATACTATCAAATGGTTCTCAACGGTGCTGTTAAGGATAGATGACATGGTGAATACTCCCCTCTGGTGTACATGGTTATTGTTCTGTATCTTAAGATTACCAAAGAGAAAAAAAGATTGTTCTGTTTTTTGTTAATGCGAAGTTAGTTTTGTGTAAAAGAAAAGCCGTAAGAGATACTCTCGCAACACTGGGAGATATCCTTCGGCTTCATTTGTTTTTTTCGATGACTACCGACGTGTTTCAGTAGGGTAAAGCTGACTAAACAGGGAGCCAAGTATTACTGTTGGAAATAGTAAAACAAATCCAAAGGTCAACATGAGGGTTAGGCTGGCTTGAAAGAAGATGCCGATGGTCAGTATCATCACCATGATCAGAGACAGGGTTATAAAGTCTTTTTTGCCGAGTTTCAATTTATCAAATCCTTTCTTTAGTACTCTAAATCGTGATGTATGTTAATAATCATTGTTGAAGATATCTCCATGAGGTTTACATATGATGCAGCTTCGTTTTGAGGTTCGATGTACAATACTATATGTATCTAAGAGATTTGTCAAGTCAATAGACCAACCTGTAAGTATATATTTGGTATTGATAGAATGAACTCTGGTATTAAGATTCAATAAATCATTGTAAAAACCTTAGAGTCTATTTGGTTAAAGGGATAAAGTGTCATCTTTAGACCATCTGCAGGTTAGAATGCAGGCTGCTTCTGGTTATTTCTTGTCACAGCAAACAGATTACTGCCAGGCATTTGTTTGCAGCACTTTTTCCCCATGGCAGCGGCCATCGTCAGTTGGTCGATATTAGTAAAATCAAAATCATGATTGGTAATAACGCTGATGGATAAAGTCACGAGTGAGAATTTTTGGATCTGCTGGTTCCTGTTTTCTGCGATCAAATAACCTCGTTCAAGATCGCCGGAGGAATAATACTGAACTATTGAGGCGTCGAACTCTTGAATAATCTGATGACATAAAGGTTCATATTCATAGTGATCCAGAAGAATGACAAAATCATCGCCACCAATATGACCCAGAAAAGAGGTGGATTGATTATTTAATATTAATGTTCTTTGTAAAATGCTCCCCAACCCTCTAAGAAGTTGATCCCCTTTTTCAAAACCATATGTATCATTATAGGCTTTGAAGTTGTCTAAATCAAAATATAGAAGTGTACATTCCTTCATGGAAATTGCCTGGTGGATCTTTTCTGTGATTAATTTGTTTCCGGGAAGCCCTGTCAAAGGGTTTGTGTATTTGGCGATGTTGATATTCATCTCTGATATTTTGATGAGTAATTCTCGAATACTCACAACTCCCTGGTACTGACTGTCTTTCTGGACAATTACATAATCATACAGGTGATCCAGACTCCGTTTCATGGCCATTTCTCCTACTTCATCAATGGGTGTCTGCGCATCAACGATCAATGGTGTGGAAGTCATAATTAAAGAAATAGGACGGTTCATAAAAATTTCGTAACCATACTGCCGACTTAAATTTCGGTAGTATTGTTCCCGCATAATCAGTCCAACTGGTGCTGCACTATCTGAAATTACAACAACGCCTTCTAACAGCGGGTTCTGATTGAACAGTTCTTTAACATGAAATCCCATATGACCCAGTGAAACAGTGGCAACATAAGAAATAATACTGCTCACAGCCGGCATGGAGGTTGACACTAAATGAACGGTTTTATTATTCAAATGTGTTGTGTCATGAATAGGTTTAAGGGAGTTTATCGAACGAACATTGTTATTTTTTGAGAGTTTGTTTATGGGAGGGGCCACATAAGCCCCCATCAAATATGGCACTTGGTGTTGGCAAAGTTGTTCCAGATCATCAGGTTGTTGGACACGGCTGGAAACAAGTGGAATCCCCATCCAGCGGGAAAATTCAAGGTAAAACCCAAGTTGATGCAAGCTTGGTTTATGATAAGCCCATTTCAGCATACAGTTTCTGATTTTTAATAAACCTGAATTTGCCAGCAAATTCGATAATTTTGGAAAGTGGGTTGTTTCATCTATTTCAATTAAAAAGAAAAGTGAATTGATCTGACGATGTCCTGTTAATAGAGGTTGCACATATTCAATAAACTGGTCGTCGGTTAGTAAGGATGAGGCAAAACTAACATACAACGGTGTGCCAAGAGAGTTATGTTCAGAAATATGGGTGGCCAACAAAGTGTCTTTCAGAAATTGTATCTGGGTTCGTATACTGGATAAGTGCTCTTCTCCATCCAACCTGGAAGTATTAAAATCTCGAACTTCATACCCGCATACATTCAGATGACTTGCAGAAACAATGGGTTTAAAGACTACCGACATGTTATCTTCGCAGGGTTGTTCTTTCAAAGAGGCGCTGACTTGTTGAATGACCTGGTCATAAATATTTCTGGATATCATAGATCTCATCTCCTGACTTGACCTTTGGATGTGTCTATACGGATACAATTAGAAGTATAAAGTACATATGTAAAATGTAGATCAAAAGCAGGTTAACGATATATTTTTTTGCAGCGAGCGCTGTCTTTACAAATTGTTAACGATAATTAAACGGAATCTTGGTGTTGAGGTGATACAGTGAACGTACTAATCAAGGGACACATAATGATAACAAAGAAATGAGGTAGGAACATGGCTCTGAGACAATATAAAAAACTGGAGTTGGCGCAGGAATTTTTTTCAATATTGTTTAACAAACAGATCACAACACATTTTCAAGCCATTGTTTCATTTAAAAATGGTGAAATATTAGGGTATGAAGCGTTAAGCAGGGGACCGGAGGGCTCATGGTTTCACAGACCAGATCAATTATTTGAATATGCAAGGCAAATTGAAAAGGTATGGGAACTGGATTTGTTGTGCCGCAGCAAAGCGATCAGTAAAGCCAGTGAGTGTATAGGTGATAAAAAACTATTTCTTAACGTAGATCCGGACAGTATCCAAGACCCTAAATTTAAAAGGGGCTTTACCCGGGAATATTTAAAAAATAGTTACATGCATACATCATCCATCATCATGGAAATGACAGAGAAAACGGCTGTAAAGGATTACTGTCAGTTTACAAAATTGCTGGCCAATTACTCCGAGCAGGGTTATGGCATTGCCATTGACGATGCAGGCAGTGGATATTCAGGTTTGAGATTGGTGGCGGCAACCAGACCAGACTACCTTAAAATTGACATGGATTTGGTCAGAAACGTGGACAAAGACATGGTAAAAAGGGAATTATTGAAGAGCATTCAGAAGTTTTCCAGTATGACAGGGATTAAAACGGTTGCAGAGGGAATCGAAACATGGGATGAAGCCAAGACGTTGATGGAACTGGGGGTTAATTATGGTCAGGGATACTGGTTACAGCGTCCTGGAGCAGAGATGATGGAAATTGGTGAGGTTCAAAGAAATACCATCATTTCACATGCACATCAGCTGGCAGCCAAAAGAAGAACCAACGGAATGCTGACAGCAAAAGACATTGGAAGATTCGACCGTGCGATACAAAGTGATGCAACATGCAGCCTTGTCAGTGAATGGTTTTCTGAAAATGATAATTTGCAGGGTATTGCAGTTGTAAAGGGTGATCAACCAGTTGGGCTTATTATGCGAACAAAATATTATTATATAATGGAAAAAAGAGGCCGCGAAGATGATTTTCTAAATAGGAAGGCACTAACTGTTGCAGATCAAAAGCCTTTGTTTGTCAGCCAGGAAACACAATTAGATGACTTATGTCGTATGGCCATGGCCCGCAATGAACACCAGTTATATGATTATCTGCTGGTACACAACAATATGAAGTATGTGGGAGTGATTCCGGTGGCGCTGTTACTAGACACCCTAAACAGAACAATGGAAGAACAGAAACTTAACCAGGTTTTAATAGAACCTTAACCCACTGTAAATCTTAATCAGTTAAAATGAAAATATCTAAAAAGGGGATGATAACGTGGACAAAAGAAAAGTACTCTTTATGTGTGTACATAACTCTGCCAGGAGTCAGATGGCTGAAGCCTTTTTAAATCATTATGGAAAAAACGATTTTGTGGCTGAAAGTGCCGGTTTAACGAAAGGCACGTTGAATCCCATGGTACTACAGGTTATGAATGAAGAGGGCTATGATTTATCCAACAATTCAGTTGACAGCGTGTTTGACTTTTTTAAAGAAGGCCGTTTATATCACTATGTAATCACTGTATGTGATGCAGCCAATTCTGAAAGGTGTCCAATTTTTCCTGGAAAGGTAATAAATTATCAATGGAGTTTTGAAGATCCCTCGGGCGTCACTGGAACAGATGAAGAAAAACTTCAAAAGATCCGTGACATCCGAGATCAAATACATCAACGCATACTCCGTTTTGTGGAGGAAGCAAGCTAATGGTTCATGGTTAAATCTCTCCCCCTTCTCGCCCCCTTAATTGGGGGCATTTTTATTTGAAAGCAAACCGGGATGCAATCTTTCCAACCAGTGTTTGATACCAGTGAGGTGTTTGATCGACATAAAAATTCTTGCTTGCATCAAGCCAGTCATTCTCTTTCCAATACTGACGATCTGCATTATTTTGGGGCAGGGTAAGGATGAAAGAGCGAGCAATGTGAAACATGATAACAGACAGGAAAGAGGGACGTTTCTCTGAATGTTGGGTTTTCAGCTGTTTCAGGAAAGCAGCAGATTTCTGCTCAATTTCTTTAATAACCTTTTGTTGCCGCGCGCTTTTCATGTCCTCCAGTGACGCCGCTTGAAGGGTGATTCCCAGGGTGGTGATGTTGTTGATACCCCAAAAAGAAAAGTTCTGCTTTAAATATTTAATGGCATTGGTGTTTCCTGCTCCTGCAGTGTTGGTGATGATAAAGGCTTTTTTGCCAAAATAGGCAGGACGGTGGTTCAGGAAACGATAGGCTTTGTGATCAAGAAATGCTTTTAAGGCACCGGGAATTTGCATGACATAGATGGGTGTGGCAATGATTATGCCATCTGCTTTTTCAATCTTTTTGGCAATGGGCTGGATGAAATTGGCATTGGGGCAGGTGCTTTCGCCACGTTCAAAACATGAAAAACAACCATGACAAAATACTGGTGCTTCTTTGGGAAGATGGATGTCATTAAAATCAATTGGTTCATCCGCGGATAAATACTTTTTTACCCTCTCGACGATGGCATCGGTATTGCCTTTTCGAGGGCTGGCATGCAAAATGACTATGTTCATTAAAACAACTCCCTTCATCACAACAATCATACAATACTACGGGGAAATGGGGTTAAGGTTTATCAAAATTACAGATGAAAATATACATTTTCAATAATTTGTTTAAAGCAAATTGAGAGTGGTATTATATAAATATAACTAATTCGAGATATACGAAATAGAGAAATCGAGGAGGGGTCACGTGAATACTCCACCATCTAATCATGAAATCAATGAATCGCTAAAACTATTTGTGGTGTTATCCAGGGCCGCCAGGGCCGTAAGTAACTGCATTGCAGATAACATACGTTCTTATGGCTTAAATCCTACTGAATTTGCAGTCATGGAGTTGTTATATCACAAGGGAAGTCAGCCAATACAGACCATAGGAAAGAAGGTGCTTATCGCCAGCTCTAGCATTACCTATGTGGTGGATAAATTGGAAAGTAAAGGGTATGTTGAGCGAACTGCCAGCCCAGAAGACCGAAGGGTGATTTTAGCCACTTTAACTACTGCGGGCAAAGATTTAATGGCCGATATTTTTCCTGGACATGCCTTGGCAATACATCATGTAATGGAGAGTGTTACCAGCGGGGAAAAAAACCAATTGATACAGCAACTAAAAAAAATAGGTATCCATGCACAGCAGATGCAGCAATAATGATGATCGATATGCTGAGCAGGTCACTGTATGGATAAAGTAAATGAGATTAAAAAGGAGAGATCGTTCATGTCAAAAGTAAAAGTAGCCGTTATTTTTTACAGCTCTACAGGTACTAATTATCAAATGGCAAAATGGGCAGCGGAAGGCGCAGAGGCAGCAGGTGCAGAAGTTAAAATTTTGAAGGTACCTGAGTTGATGCCCCAGTCAGTTATCGATGCTGACCCCTTAAAAGTGGCCCATCAGAAAAATGCATCACAAGTACCGGATGTGAAACCAGAAGATTTAGACTGGGCAGACGGCATCGTTTTTAGTGTATCAGCCCGCTTTGGGAACATTGCTTCCCCAATGAAAGCTTTCTTTGATTCAGTAGGAGGTCTGTGGGCGCAAGGTAAACTGGTGAATAAAGTAGTCAGTGCCATGAGTTCAGCACAAAACCCCCATGGGGGCCAAGAGGCTTCGTTATTGTCTCTGTATACCTCTATGTTTCACTGGGGAGCCATTGTGGCAGCCCCGGGCTACACAGATGCGTCAACCTTTGCCGCTGGGGGCAACCCTTATGGCACCAGCGTAACTGTCAGTCCGGAAGGTGTTATGCAGGGAGATGAGGAAGCAACAAAAACAGCGATCATGCATCAAGCCAAACGTACTGTAGAAATTGCCGGCTGGGTGAAACAGGGTATGGGAAAATAGGCATAAGTAACTACAAACTGATAAAACATTAAAATATAAACAACAGGCAGCTTGAGAGCAAGGCTGTCTGTTGTTATTTCACTTAAAAAAACAAAAAAACATATTTCGTTCACCATCTATTCATGAATATCATATAGAATGGTACAATAGAAGTAGAACAGCGGCTAAATAAGATAACGACAGAGGAGGGATGGGACCAGCATTGGTTCCGCACTATGAAACACTATTCAATCAAAAAAATCCTTAAAATCGCCTTTATTCTTTTAGGAATCCTGACAGGGAATGCCATATACATATACATTATCCGTAACAGCTCCATGATCATCAACGAGACGTTGCCTCAGTTTATTCTTGGTATGATACTGGTAAGTGTATTGGCTGGATATATTTCATCCTGGATATTTCTTGGATTTGTGTACATGGTAAAACGGACCACTGAGCTGATCCATGAAAAAATCACCTCTGCGCCTAAAGAAAAAGTTGCCACAGGCCTGGCTGGTCTGTTTGTAGGATTGGTGTTGGCCTACCTGCTTAGCGGATTGTTAAGCATCATTACCATCCCTTACCTGCAAATCATTCTTACCATAATAGTCTACCTGTTCATGGGATACCTTGGTTTTTCTCTGGCCAGTCGTGATGAACGGATTATTGACCTTCAACAGGCCATAGCCAACTTTGGCCAACAGCGAAAAGAATCACAGAAGGATAACACAACTGGTTCATCGGATTCTATAAGTATCGGAAGTAAAGGCTCGCCAAAAATATTGGACACCAGTGTGATCATCGATGGACGTATTGCAGACATTTGCCGTGCCGGGTTTATCGATGGACCATTGGTCATTCCTGGATTCGTACTTGTAAACCTCCGTCATATATCTGCAGAAGAAGATGAACTCATGCAAAAAAGAGGCCGCAGAGGCCTGGAAATGATGTCGGTACTGCAAAAGGAGTTAAAAGTGGAAGTTAGAATTGCCGAAGAAGAATTTTCCGGTGTGCAGGAGGAAGAGATCAAACTCATTAAGCTGGCCCAACAGTTGAAAGGGAAGCTAATCACCAGTGATGCCAATCTAAATAAAATTGCAGAACTGCATGGGGTGCCGGTGCTGAACATGCACCATCTGGCTGAAGCCGTGAAACCAACTGTGTTAACTGGCGATGAAATGCAGGTGTTGATTGTGAAAGAAGGAAAAAGTCATGGCCAGGGTGTTGGCTATATGAATGACGGAACCATGATTGTGGTGGAGAATGGGAAGCAACACATGGATGAAACCATCGATGTGGTTGTTACCAGTGCCCTTCAAACAGCGGCGGGGCGAATGATTTTCGCCAAGCCGCTGTAGTAGCCACTGATGAAGTAGTGAAGCTACCAGTTGTCCAGTACCTCTGTCAGACGGTCAGCACTGTTTTTTATGCCGGTTGTTGAAGAAGCCAATACTGTTAAGGGAAGCAAGTCGTCCCGGCTTACATAGTCCAGGGAAAAGCGGCGGTTCAGTGCCATCAGTTGTTGCAAACCGGTGGATATGCGTTCTAAATAAGAATATAATCCGATAGCCCCTGGCGATATGCTGAGGGCTTCATTTCCGTAGACAACTTTTAGCCGTTTGAGGTTTTCGAATACTTCTTCCATGGAGGTTCCAAAACGCTGGAATTCTTGGGGCACATTGCCTGAAGCTATGCCATCACCCACCTGTTTGCCCACCATAGCCGCTGCCATGGCTGCCCGGCCTATGCCTACGAGGCTGATATAGGGAGCTCCCAGTGCCAGGCCTTTAAACACATGATCCTCCATGGAAAATCCGCCGGTGATGGCAACAGGAGGCAAGGTATAGCCCTTTTCATTCATTTTGTCTAACATACGGTAAACCAGTGATTCCAGGTAAACCGTGGGAATACCCCATTCATTCATCATTTTTACGGGGCTGTTTCCAGTGCCGCCACCTGCACCATCAAAGGTGACAAGGTCTACTTCAGCTGCAGAAGCAATCATCAGTATATCCATCAAATCTTTACCGTCAAAGGGCCCGGTTTTAAAGCAGATACGCTGTGCACCCAACTGACGCAGCTGCTCCACTCGTCGCACCAATGTGGTTTCGTCCCACATGGGAAGTTTGCCCACCTTCTCGAAAATCTGACCGACCCCATTTTTATAATTGGCTGCAATGTTTGGGTCGGATGGATCCGGATAGATCAAATAACCCAATTTCTGAAGACGCAGGGCATCGTCAAGATCTTTAACCCTTCCGATGCCCTGTATTCCTTTTGCAGCCTGGCCGAATTTGAGTTCCACAGAGGTTACGTTCAACTTTTCAATGGCATATTCCAGCACACCCAGGTGTTCGTCATCCATGTTGGCCTGCAGGACGATATCGCCATATCCCTGGTCGTAAGCCCTGAAAGCTTCAATCATTTCTTTTAGAAGAGGAGAGGAAGACACTTTGCCCCGTTTCAATTCAAGGTTTTTGTCCTTCATCACAACATCCTCGCCAATCACCACCACCACACCGGCCAGAGCAGCTCCGGCATAATAATCTTTCCAATTGAGTTTAGCCATAGCAGGCAGAACAATGGGGGCCCTTAAAGGCACCTGGTTTTTTTTGCCAAAAACACTGCGTATGTTAACGTTGGAATAGGTTGCTTGTTCAGCGTTTTCAGTGCAGCCCCAGGCACCAAAAACCCTGCCGTTAATGTTGAAGTGTGAAAAATCCAAGGGATAGTTTTTCTCAGAAGCAAATTGATTTACATCAGTGGCATAAGGATAAATAGCCTCAGAACCCCGGACAGCAGACAGACCTATTTCGCAAGGACCAGTACAATCCAGTGTACAGACAGCGCACATGCCAGAAAAAGGTGACAGATGATTGGGTGTACGCATGTGAGTTTTGGAAATGGTACTTCCAAGTGATGGGCTATACGACATAATAATTCCCCCTTGTCAATTCACAAACCTATAATGGACATATGTTATTAACAACTTAATTATATGATACCCAGATGAGATGTCAAATAATATAATAAAAAAAAGGAAATTCCTAAGCGTATACCAGGAATTTCCTTTCATTCGTTCATTATTGTGCCACTGTTCACTGATCTTTTATGATCATTACGTCACAGGTTGCATGATGAAGCACTTTTGTGGATACACTGCCCAGCATTGCCCGTTTAAAGCCTCCCAGACCCCGACTGCCCATGATCAACAAGGCGGGTTCTTTGATCTCTGTCATTTCAAGGATTACGTCCGCGGGGTTGCCATGTACAACCTGAGTGGTGCATTTACCGGGAATGCTTTTCAATACTTCTTTGGCATGAGCCAGCAATTTCTTGGCGTTATCCTCAGCTTGGGCATTTACCAGATCATAGTGGGTGAAATCAGCGCCAAAACGATAATAGTGAGAAGGAGCCAGTTTTTGTATGGCAGTGACCACAAGCACTTCAGATTCAAACATAGTTGCAATTTTTTTTGCTTTTTCCAATACAGTTTCCGATACCTTGGATTCGTCGATGGCGACCAGAATTTTATTCATAATTACCCTCCTCTTCTGCAGCCATAGACATACAATACTCCCACGTCGTGCATTCTATTGATACCCAGTTTACGACAGCATACACGACACCATACCTGAGTTTCAATTTAATAACCAATAAAATATGTCAATAAAAGTTTTCAATAGAACTCGATAATCGGATTGAAAATTTCGATTTTACTCAAATAAAACCTCGTGACATAATGAAAATAATGAGAATACCCCAAATGGACAAACCCCTGACTGGTCACTAGCCGGTCAAAAGATAAAAAGGGAGGAATCGTCGTGATTAAAAAACTGGATTGTACAGGCAAGAGCTGTCCTGTGCCATTAGTTGAGACCAAGAAATTACTTGAAACCATGGAAGAAGGAATGGTTCGAACCACCGTTGACAATGAAACAGCAAAAGAGAACATCAGCAAATTTGCTAAAAACATGGGTTTTGACTATACAGTTGTAGAAGAGCAGGGAAACTACGTGGTTCAAATCACCAAGGGCGCTGCGGGGAATGAAACAGAACCGGATACCATTAATGTTAATCCTATGTATGATGCAACTGGAGAACCGGATTTTCAGAATCGTGGCTTGGTGGTGATGATTTCAAAGGATTATATGGGAGAAGGTTCGGAAGAACTTGGGAAAATTCTTATGAAAGGTTATCTCTACACCTTGACAGAGGCAGCACCGTTGCCAAAAGCCCTATTATTTATCAACAGCGGTATAAAGCTCACCTGTGAAGGCTCAGAGGCATTGGCGAATCTGAGAAAGTTGGAGCAGCAGGGCGTGGAAATCGTCTCATGCGGCACCTGTCTGGATTACTTTCAACTGAAAAGTCAATTGGCAGTGGGTGGTGTAGGCAATATGTACAGCATTGTGGAGCTCATGAATGGAGCTGCTAATTCGTACCAGTTATAAGCACAAATAAAAATCCCGGTTTCACGGAAATTGATCCGCGAATACCGGGATTTGATTTTGTACTATTTACAGTAGAATCCATTTATGTGCTTCAGTTGTTTTCTAGTTACGACGAATAGATACCTATACAGCTTCTTGCGATGTGACAAGTTCTTCCAGGTTAAAGTCCAGATAAGTTCCATGCCAGTGGTACACAGGGGTGACATTTCCTTCCAGAATTGCCTGCGCCAGTTCCTTTTCGCAGGCAATGTTTTTGTTGAACCGGGTGGCGTATTTACCAACTTGCTGAATCACATGGGCGTCACTGCCGCCAAAAACTGGCTTCTGGCTTTCTTCAGCAGCTTCCATCGCCTGAAGGTTTAGGTACAAAGGTGTACTCCCGTTCAGGCCTTCCACCCCGGACAGGCATTCAATGTTTTTGACATGATCTTCCAAGCCCCGGTTGTTTTTCCGGTAAGGATGAGCGCTGATGACAGCTCCACCCCGAGATGTAACATAAAAAGCAAGTTCTTCTGCATGCATTTTGTAGGAAGGCAGATGATCAAGGCCGTAAACCAGCAGGTCACCTTCATAAGTCAACACCTCGGCGCCCACAAAAACAGGAAAATTCTTTTCCCGGCTGATGACATGGGCTTTTTCACGAAGCTGGACGCTTTCGTGATCCGTAATACACACGCCATCTAAACCCATTTCCATAGCTTTATCAATGATATCTTCCAGGGCAATGTGACTGTCACTGGAATATGTTTTTTCATGGATGTGAAGGTCAATGATCATAAATATCCTCCGATAGAAAATGTGATGTGAACCATCGCTCAAGTAACATTATAATATGCTTTGTCACCAGTGAAAAATTGAAATTATTGATGAAACTAGTCAGTTGCATTGAAAACATCTATAAGTTCTCTTTGTTTCTGATTAGTTGCTTGTTGGCAGGATATTGATATACTTAAGAGGAACAGAATAGCCATAGGTTTATTGGACAACGCAGAACGACTGTGATCAATTAATAGAGGAGCTGACATATGAACAACGAGTATAAACATTATCAAACCAGTGCCGATTATATTCGAAACAAAGCCGGTTACCAGCCGGAAGTGGCATTAATACTGGGCTCAGCCCTGGGTGGTTTGGCAGAGGAAATCCAAAATCCCATCGTCATTGATTATGCAAACATTCCTAACTTTCTCCTTTCCACAGTGGAATCACACGCTGGAAAACTGATCGTGGGTGACCTTGGCGGCAAAAAAGTGATGTGTATGTCTGGCCGCTTCCATTATTACGAGGGGTATGCCTTTGAGGAACTGACCACCCCTATTAGGGTATTTCATGCACTTGGGGTGAAACAGACGATTCTCACCAATGCCGCCGGTGCAGTAAACCCTGCCTATCAACCTGGAGACATCATGGTGATCAGGGACCACATTAACCTGTTGGGAGCCAGCCCCACCAGAGGTGTCAACATTCATGAGTTTGGTCCCAGGTTTTTCGATGTCTCCAATATGTACACCAAGCGTCTGCGAAAACTTGTTAACGAAGTGGCAGTAGAACAGGGCATCACCCTCCAGGAAGGTGTCTATTATTACACGCCGGGGCCGCACTTTGAAACGCCGGCTGAAATTCAGGCCATTCATCGCCTGGGTGCAGACGCTGTGGGAATGTCCACCGTCACCGAAGCCTTGACAGCTGCCCATTGTCAGATGGAGTTACTGGGACTGTCACTTATCTCCAACATGGCGGCAGGCATCCTGGACCAACCTATTACCATAGAAGAAGTAAGAGAAATCGGTGAACGCACAGTGGAAACTTTCAAGGTGCTGTTGAAGGAAACTGTAAAAAAAATGTAATCGATAAATAAATAAGGAGGCTACTCATGGAACGTCAGGATTATGGAATGGCTTTTATGCTCCAGTACGAAAATGTGGCCTGGTATGACCAGGGGGCTGTCAAGATTCTCGACAGGCGTATATACCCCACAGAGGTCCGGTTTGTCAATTGTCACACCCATCAGGAAGTGGCCCAGGCAATCGCCGACATGGTGACCCAAAGTGCGGGTCCTTACACGGCTGCAGGTATGGGAATGGCATTGGCAGCCTATGAATGCCGTCACATGAAAGAAGAAGATATGTGGGCGTGCTTGAAAAAAGCTGCCCATACCCTGTCCCACGCCCGTCCTACCACCACCAGTCGTATGGTGCAGGTAACAGAGGGTTGTCTGAAAGCCGCAATCCAGGCTCGCGAAAAAGGAGAAGATTTGGTGGAGGCCATCTTTAACCGCACCATGGATTCCCTCAACCGGCGTTATGCCACCATGGACACTGTAGCCGCTTACTTAGTGGACATGTTTCCTAACGATGGTCACATCATGACCCAGTGCTTTGGTGAAACCATCGTGGGCACCATGCTGCGCAAGGCAATGGAAGTAGGCAAGGAGTTGAAGCTTTTTGTGCCAGAAACCCGCCCTTATTTTCAGGGCGCGCGCCTCACTGCCAGTGTGGCCCAGGACATGGGGTTTGACACAACGGTGATCACTGACAACATGCCAGCCTTTACCATGGCAACGAAAAAAATAGACGTATTCACCTCTGCTGCCGACGTCATTTGTATGGACGGCCACATTGTCAATAAAATCGGTACTTATCAATTAGCCATCACTGCGAAGTACCACAGCATCCCTTACTTCGTCACCGGCTTTCCTGATGCCGGTCACCCCGGCATAGACACCGTCAAGATTGAAGAGCGAGATCCACAGCTGGTATTGGAAGCCAGGGGCATTAAAAACACACTTGAGGGGGTTAAGGGTTATTATCCTTCCTTTGACATCACCCCACCCCACCTGGTTAGCGGTGTGGTCACAGACCAGGGTATTTACACTCCCTATGACCTTCATCGTTACCTAAAACAAGGAGTAAAGGAGTATTATTGATGAAAATAACCATTGAACCTGAAGCTGTGAGCTATATTAAGGAGGAAGGTGGGTTTGCCACCATCCGGTACACCCAACAAGGCTGATGTCATTCGGGCACCGTAGACGTGGCAGTCATCGATCTGGGTAAACCCGTAAGTAATCCGGAGGGTTACAAAGAATTTATTGTTGAAAATATCTCTATCTTAATCCCTGCTAAAATGGTTGAAGAAAGCTCTGGAGTGGAAATCTCTTTTTCGAAACTCTTTAAATGGAAGAAAATTATGCTTGAAAAGTACTAATGATGAATAAAAGCTAATCGCCCATCAATGTTTTGTTAAAAAAATACCGATTTATGGTAATTTCATATTGACATTGCTTAATAAGAAATGTAAAATATAAGCATATAATTATATGATTAATTCGTTGGCAATGAAAATGGATAGGGGTGATTCAGTGGATGATCGTTTCAAATATTTCAAAGCAATGGGAGATAAACGCAGGTTAGAGATATTAAAAACTTTGAAAATCAGAAACATGACTGGACGAGATGTGGAAAAACTGATCAAGCTAAAACAACCGTCAGTCTCTCACCACATGAAGATCCTGGTGGAAGCCGAGTTAGTAACAGAAAACCGGGCAGGCAAGTATTGTTTCTATTCTCTGAACCTTGACCAGTTGGAAGAAGTGCATTCCTTAATCCATGAAGTCATCGATGTTAATACTCAATAGTCCCCCATATACTTAGGTATATAAACATAATACGAAATCCCTGCCAACATCAGTCGGCAGGGATTTCGTATTTAAGTCATATGATTTTGGGGGATATTACCCTAATTGTTCGTTAAGAATTTCAACTAGTTTACGTGTCACATCAGCGGTAACACCTGCACAGCGGCTTTTTCTTTCAGGGTCGCCGTATTCACAGCCTTGTACTTCCATAAACTTGTTGACAGATTCCTCGCAAAGTGTTGATCCTGCAACGGTTGTGGGT
>JAABSW010000017.1 GCA_011390155.1 Clostridiaceae bacterium | reverse complement strand
TTTTATTACAGGACAATTGCTCCTTTGCAGACGTTGGTGTTGTCAATGACAAATGTTTCATTAATGTTGTCAGTTTTGGTATTTTAACTGATATTAGCCAAAAAACGTCACTCTTTGGCAAGAAAAATTTTGGCGTGTTTGCTTATTATCTAAATGCACTGGCTGAAATACCCAATGTATCTCCTGTCAACATTACCATTAAGGCTGCAGCAATGAGTGGTACTGCACTAAAAAGCGTTTTCGCTGGAGAAGTGTTACTGGTTCTTGTTCTGAATGGACATTCAGCGGGTGGGTTTAACCATATGGCACCGTCAGCATCTGTCAACGATTCGCTGCTGGATGTGCTGGTGTTTAAAGATTGCCATGTGCACGAGTTGTTAGTATTACTGGCTGAAGCACAAGCGGGTAATCACATTGATAGTAAACATGTGGTGAGTTTTCAGGCGTCAAACCTGGTTGTTGAAACTGACCTGCCCTTATCAATCGAGGTTGACGGCGAACCGGGTCCCGACTTTCCATTAAATATTGGAATTAATCCAACTCAATTACGTGTAGTGACACGCAACAACGATGAAGTTTCAACAGGTAAACTCCATCAAGCAATCGACATCAAAGAAGTGAAACAAATGTTGGAAGGGGTAAGTAAAGCCATCACCTTAAGAGCCTCCAACTTGCCAACGGGAGCTGTTTCAAGGGATATGTTAAGTAATGTGGGAGCATTAATAAAAGATTTACCACGGCATGATGCGTTGTTTTATAAAAACACGAGGGCAATAAACGAGGAATATTTTCGGACAGCTGAACAAACACTGAACAACGGATATTTATACCTTGTCTTATCCAGTACGGGCAGTGCAGCTGCTGAAGCAATTGCTGCTGCCACACAAAAACCATACTCGCACGTTTCATTATCCTTTGATGAAAACTTAAAAACCCTCATCTCCTACAATGGTGGTGATGGTGTGCATTTTCCGGGATTGAACGCTGAAGCACTAGACTCGTTTTATAAGAAAGAAACAGCTCATTTGATTACTTATAAGATGGCATGTAGTTATGAAGCAAAGAAAAATGTGTTAGATGAAATTCGCAAAATCAACGATGAAGGTAGTTCGTACAATGTGTTGGGCTTATTTATACCGTATTCACACCGTAACAATATTATGGTATGTTCCCAATTTGTCTATGCAATGTTGCAACGAGTAGGACTGAATTATTTTGATAAAACACCAGAACACGTCAGACCAATGGATTTTATTGAACTTGATTATGAAAGGAAAATTCAATATTGCAGCAAACACCTTGTTAAAGATTTACTGGAAAATAGACAACACAATTGATCCTGTTTATATGAGTAGAAAACTTCGTATTGAAGTCATGGATCAGAAAAAGAAAAACTGCCAAGAGATTTTTCATATCTCAAAGCAGTTTTTTTAACGCTAAATGGAAACCTCATAGAGGCTTGTTGCCTAACTGGCCTCTTTTTGTTCGTCCATGGTTTGCAGTAGAATGGCCTTCGCATCGCCCACCAAGTAAAGGGAGCCTGTGATCACAAGCACCTCGTCTGTGGTGGTCTCTGCCACAGCCAATTGAACAGCCTCTGTCATGTCTTCAATGGCGTGCACTTCTTTTCCCAACAGGTGAATTCTGTCAGCCATGTCAACCGGGTTTACTGCTTTGGGGTTGTGGGCTCTGGTGAAATAAAGCTTATTGCCCAGAGGGGTCAGTTTATTCAGTACACCGTCAACGTCTTTGTTGTTCAACATACCCATGAGAAAGTTGATTTTTTTGTCGGCAAAGTTTTCCAGCAGGAACTTATACAGTATATCAGCACCCTGTAAGTTGTGAGCCCCATCAATGATGATCAATGGCATTTGGCTGACCACTTCCAGCCGGCCTGCCCAAAAACTTTGCTGTAAACCGGATCGCAGGGCATCATCAGTGATGTGCAGAATGCCTGTTTGTCGTAGAACCAATAAGGTTAGCAGGGCAAGGGATGCATTATTCATTTGATGAACGCCCATCATACGAATGGTGATTTCATTCATAGGGTGCACGGGGTGACTAAAATTGAATACTTGCTCTTTTAAATCAGCCTGAAGGGGTTGTATGTGATTTGCTTCAAGGCAATAGGATGGAGCACTGTGTTTCATGGCAGTTTGCCGAATTACCACATCAGCATCAGGAAGCTGGTGATGAAAGATAACGGGGCACCCCTCTTTGATAATACCTGCTTTATGGGCTGCGATGCCAGAAAGTTCGGCACCAAGAATGTCCACATGGTCGATGTCAATGGGTGTGATCACAGCAGCCAGGGGATGGTCAATGACATTGGTGGCGTCTTCCAACCCACCCAGTCCAACTTCTAACACAACGACATCCAACAACATTCTGTCAAAATGGACAAAACCGATCAATGTCATCCAGTCAAACATGGCAGGATAAGGGCATAATCCTTCTGTGACAAGGGGCATCACCAAGGCTTTCACCTGTTCAAAAATAGACATAAAATCTTCTTGACTGATGTTAACACCATTGATGCGGATGCGTTCGGTGTAACAATGCATGTGGGGGGAGGTGAATAAGCCTGTACGGTATCCCTGTGCCATGAGCATGCTGGCCAGATGAGAAGAGGTGGAACCTTTTCCGTTGGTGCCGGCCACATGGATGATGTTTAGCCGTTCATGTGGGCTGCCTAATTGTTGAAGAATGTGTTTCATGGTGTGCAAGTTCAGACGTGTGCCAAAGGCATGGGAAAATTCAATAAATTCAATGGCAGCAGTATAGCTCATACAAAACCTCCTCTGATCTTTGAAATTGAAACAGAATAAAAGAATTAGAACAGATTAATTATAAGTGCTGTTGAGGCATACTGCAATCTATTTTTTTCGTGAATGCATATCTTTTTTATGCATTGCAATCACTGGGCTACAAAGGGGTTGGAATTGCCATAAAAAAACCCCTCCACCAATATGGAGGGGAGAAATTATGGATGAAAAGTGGAAGTCTATGTTAGTAGATAAAACTGCAAAAAGCATTCGTACCAGGTTTTCGTTCTTTAATAAGCAAATCCGCCATTTCATCGGCCATTTCAATGCATTTTTGAAAATCTTCACCTTTGGGAGAAGAGGTGGCTTCAACGGATTCACCGACCTGTTGCCATTTAATTTTTTCAGCAAATTTGTTTAAACTTGAAACACCACCGCCACTCCAGGAAGCAGTACCGAAAATACCTAGGAGCCGGCTTTTAAGCTGTGAATTTTCCAGTTTATTCACCAGTGTTTCCATGGTGGGGAACAATCCTGTGTTGTAAGCACAACTGCCTAGGATCACGCCTTTAAAACGCCAGATGTCACTGACCAGATAGGATACATGGGTTTTTGAGGCATCATAGATACGTATGTTTTTAATGCCTTTTTCAGATAATCTGCGGGCAATCACATCTGCCATCTTTTGTGTGTTGCCGTACATGGAACCATAGACAATCACTACGCCTTCTTCAGTTTCAGCCCGTGACCACCTGTCATAATAATCGATGATACAGCTGGGGGCACTGCGCCACACAGGTCCATGGGTGGGTGCGATAATGTTAATGGGAATTTCTGCATCTTTCAGTTTCTTAAGTGCTTTTTGCACCATGGCACCATATTTGCCAACAATATTGGAATAATAGCGTCGGGTTTCGTCCATGTAAAATTCCAGGTTCACTTCATCGTCAAAAATCCCGCCGTCCAGGGTGCCAAAACCACCAAAGGCGTCCATGGAAAAGAGGGTACCGGTGGATGATTCATAGGTCATCATGGTTTCCGGCCAGTGGACCATGGGTGTTAAATAGAAGTTCAAGGTATGTTTTCCTAAGGAAAGGGTGTCTCCATCCTTTATAACATGGTAATTTTTTAAAGGGCCATAGAAGTTTTCAAGGATTTCAAAGGTTTTTGCATTACCAACCAAGGTTAAGTCAGGGTATTTATCCTGCAATGCGTTGATGGAACCGGAATGATCGGGTTCCATGTGGTTAATGACAAGGTAGTCAAGGGGCCTGTTTTTAAGAATGCCATTGATTTTTTCGATAAACACACTCATCTTTGTGTTTTTGACTGTATCAAAAACAGCGGTTTTTTCATCATCAATCAAATAGGCGTTGTAGGATACGCCATGGTCCAGGGGCCATAAATTTTCAAAGAGGCAGGTTTCCCGGTCATTGACTCCAATATAATGAATTTCATTGGTAATGTTGACGGTGGTTAGCATGAGAACACTCCTTTTTCTTTAGTCATAATGATATCGTTGGTAAGAGACTTCTAGGTTTGTAAATACCACCAATTAAGGTGATTAATCACCCCTCTCTTGTGATCCTTTAAATTATACTATATGATTAAATGGAATAGAATGGAGGTAGACATATGGATCGCATTAAATCAAAGGATTCGGTGTGGGCTTCAAAAATAATGACACCTGATGAAGCTGCATCCATGATCGAACCTGGGATGACATTGGGCACCAGCGGCTTTACACCTGCCGGACATCCCAAGGTGATACCACCTGCGTTGGCCAAAAAGTTAACGTCATTATCGAAGGAAAACACGGTGAACCTTTATACAGGAGCTTCAGTGGGTGACGAGTTAGATGGTGAACTGGCCAGGGGAAAGGTAATTCATCGTCGTCTTCCTTACCAGACACAAAATGATGTGAGAAATCAAATTAATGACGGATCAATTTGTTATTTGGACATGCACCTGAGTCATGTGCCTGACCAGTTACGGTATGGATACCTGGGTAAAGTGGATGTGGCCATTATTGAAGCCGTTGGCATCACAGAACAGGGAGAAATCATTCCTTCCACATCTGTTGGCAATGTGCCGGTTTTTCTGGACCAGGCCCAAAAGATCATGATCGAGATTAACACCAGTCAGCCAGAAGCCCTTGAGGGTTTTCACGATATCTATATGCCCCAGATGCCGCCGCATCGAAAGCCAATACCCATCTTATCAGCCTCGGACAGAATAGGAAGTCCGTATTATCAGATAGACCCGGAAAAGGTGGCGGCCATTGTTTACAGTGATGTGGAAGACAGTGTTGGTGATTTTAAGGCGCCTGATGGAATGAGTCAATGCATGGCGCAGCATCTGATTTCTTTTCTTGAAAAAGAAGTGCAGGCAGGGCGTATGCCGGCCAACCTAAGACCACTGCAGTCAGGTGTGGGGGCCACGGCCAATGCTGTGTTGGCAGGATTGCAGGCATCTGGTTTTAAAGATTTACAGTTTTATTCAGAAGTGATACAGGATTCAGTGCTCAACCTGATTGATTCCGGGACTTTCTCCTTTGCATCGGCCACTTCATTAACATTGTCCAAATCAGGACGAGACCACTTTTATGGTCACATGAAGGATTATCGTAATCATATCATGTTAAGACCACAAGAGATCAGCAACCACCCTGAAGTCATTCGTCGACTGGGCATTATTAGTATGAACACAGCCATTGAAGTGGATTTGTGTGGACATGTGAATTCAACCAATATCATGGGAAATCGTATGATGAATGGCATTGGCGGGTCAGGTGATTTTACCCGTAATGCAGCCCTTTCTATTTTCATGACACCATCCACAGCCAAAAATGGAGATATTTCTGCCATTGTGCCTTTTGTTTCCCATTGTGATCACACAGAGCATGACGTACATGTGGTGGTGACAGAACAGGGAGTGGCAGATTTAAGAGGTAAGTGCCCGAAAGAAAAAGCAAAAGAGCTGATCAACGAATGTGCACACCCGGATTATCGTGAAGCTTTACAAGAATATGCTGAGACGTATTTTCAACATCATCACATCGGCCATCAACCTTCAGAAGCCCTCAGCTGGCATGCCCGGTTTATTAAAGAGGGAACAATGAAAAGCAGGTAGCACAGAAAAAACCGACCTATTGTCGGTTTTTTTGTGTTGTATAGGCAATGCCAATGGTTCCAGGGCCCACATGAAGACCAATAACGGGCCCAATGGGAATCACAGGTACTTTTCTGTTTAATTTCTTTTCAAGCTCTCTTGCCAAAGAATTCCCAGCTTCTTCGTCATGAATATGATGAACCGCCACTTGACCACATCCATATTTATCAAAATCAGACATCATTTCGTTGCGCATGGTTTGAATGGCTTTTCGTTGCGTGCGCACTTTGGTTAAAATGGCTGTTTGCCCATTCTCCACGGTAAGAATCGGTAAAATTTTCAAAACAGAACCGATTAATGCAGAGGCACCACCGATGCGACCTCCTTTTTTAAGGTATTCAAGGGTTTTAGGAGCAAAGACAAAGCGTGACCGATTGACAAAGTTTTTGATGGAAGTGGCTATTTCCAGAGCTGTTCGCTGGGTTTCGCGTAAGGTGGCGGCTTCCAGCACGGCAAACCCCATTTCCATACAATTGGTTCTGGAATCGATGAGGTGTATTTCCGCCTCAGGAAAGATTTCCAACACCATTTCCCTAGCCAAAATGGCAGTACTGAAGGTGCCGCTCATATCCGTTGAAATGAAAATGCCAACAACAGGTTCATTGTTCTTTGCAGCATTTGAAAAAAGAGTGAAAAACTTTTCGGTGGGGGGTTGAGATGAGGTCGGGAGCGTATCAGTCTTTTCCAGGTGTTGATAGAAGTCAGCATAATCCAGATCTGTTTCATCCTGGTGATGGTCATTGTAATGTACACCCAGGGAAACAACATGAATTTGATGTTCCTTGCGAAGTGATTCCGGTATGTAAGCAGTACTGTCAGTGACCAGTTGTATGTTCACCTTTCAATCCTCCTTTGTGTTTTTGATTCGTTAAAAGACAAGATGGCGGAAATGGACATAAAAGGAATCCGGGGACAAGCTTTTAAACGTATATCCCTGTTCTTTCAATGATTGTATGATTTCAGGCAATGCTTCCACGGTGCTGGTTTTGGGAGTTGAATCATGAAACAACAAGATGGCGTTACGACGGCCACCCATGTTATAAAGCGTGTTTTCAATAATAAATTCTGTTTCAAGTGTGACAGCTGCCGCATCTGTAGAGCTGACATTCCAGTCAAAATACTGAAGGCCTTCTTCTCGGAGGGCTTCCAGTATTTCCACCATGATATAGGGGTTTTCCGTCTGCACCTGTCGATGCACCTGGTTATTGGAGCCAGCGGGAAAACGAAATACCTCAGGTCGACTGCCAGTGGTGTTTTCCAAAAAATCCTGCATACGGATTACGTCTTGCATAAAGGCATCAGCCGATTGGTATATTTTCTCATAATCATGGGAATAGGTATGGTTACCCAGTACATGTCCTTCGTTAACGATACGTTGGTACACACGACGTGCAAAATCGCTTTCATTACCAACAACAAAAAATGTGGCAGGTACATTGTGTTCCCTGAGAATGTTCAATATGTGCAGGGTGTTGGTACTGGGACCGTCATCAAAGGTAAGGTAGGCTGTTCGTTGGGTGTTTTCCTTACCAGTAACCATGAAACTGCCCTGCTTTATTGTAATTTTTTTTTTAGCAGTTCATTTTCTTCGGCAAGCCATTCCAGCCGAGCGGTGGTATCTGCCAATGTTTTTTCCTGTTCTGTCAGTTGCATTTGCAATTCAGATACGGTTTCAAGAAAATCATTGCTTAGGGTTGAATACTCATCACTCCATTGTCGGTTAAGTTCATCCAACTCCTGCAAACTGGTTGCATGCATTTTTTCCTGGCGCTGGTATATTTGTACAGCAAAAACGGTATTGATCAGCAGTGATATGGCAAGGATGGTAAATACAAAGATCCATTTTTTTTCTTTACCCATGATGTTCATTTATTATTTCCTCCATTAGGGCGGATGCCAGTTTACGCTAACTCATTTATCATAAACTGTAAACTCGTTTATTGTCAAGAAATAAGGGTAATATGATGTGGTCATCCCCATGGTGTACATTTAATTCACTGCATTTCCAGCGATGAAAACATACCAAGTGTAAACAAGGGGTTTTGCTGAATAACTGATATGTACCGGATTGACTTTTTAGTACGATGGGATAGAATGTACTGAAGGAGGGATTGTTGATGAATTCATATCGAAAAGAGTTGTGGTTTAACGTACCCAATCGAAGACAGTTGTTAAACATAACCTCTGAGGTTGAAGCTTGCCTTCGTGAAAGTGGTATTCAGGAAGGTTTGTTGTTATGTAACGCCATGCACATTACTTCCAGTGTGTTTATCAATGACAATGAGTCAGGCCTTCACCATGATTTTGAAATCTGGCTGGAAAAACTCGCTCCTGAAAAACCCCATACACAATACCGTCACAATGGGTATGAAGACAATGCCGACGCGCATTTGAAACGGACCATCATGGGCAGAGAAGTGGTGGTGGCAGTATCAGAGGGCAAACTGGATTTTGGACCATGGGAACAAATCTTTTACGGAGAATTTGACGGCAAGCGCCGCAAACGGGTATTGGTTAAAATCATTGGTGAATAGACGAATTCTTAAACATTCCTTTGATTCATGGAATGTGTTTAAGAAACAACGATAAGGAACAACAATGATTAAGTAAATGTGGGAAGTGATTAATATACAAAATCAATATCGTTTATTATTTGCAGGAATTTATTTCGCCATCGGTGCGCTGTACTCGCTGCTGGCATTATATTTGGAACAAATTGGTTTTACAGGTACTCAAATAGGTTTGGTTATGTCTGCGGGCTCTTTGATGTTAATCTTTGCCCAGCCTTTGTGGGGTTTAATCTGTGACAAAACTAGAAGAACGGTGACGGTGTTGAAAGTTTCTCTTTTAATAGCTGGAAGTTTGGCTTTAATACTGCCCTTCATTCGTTCTTTTTGGATTTTTCTCTTTCTATACTCCTTGGTACACATCTTTCAAGGGGCAAACGCTCCCATATCAGACACTTTGGGCATAAAAGCAGCGGCAAAGCTGAACCTTACTTTTGGTAACTTTCGACAATATGGTGCCATCGGATTCGCCATCGCTGTGTTCACTGTCAGTAATGTCAGTGAGTGGGTTGGTTTATGGGTCATTTTTCCTTTTTATTTTCTTGCATACCTGGTGGCTTCACTGGGTTTTAGGCAAAAAGAAGAAGTAAATGAAGAAATGAGAATTGCCCTGATTCCTGGTTTGAAAAAGTTGATCATTTTACCAAGGTACCGGTTAATTTTATTGGGCACTTTTTTTGTCTTCGGCCCAGTTGTGGCCAATAATAACTATTACAGCCTGCTCTTTGAGCATGTGGGAGGTTCCCTGGCTGGGATTGGCTTGGCGTTTCTCCTGTTTTCCGGCAGCGAGGCGCCCATGATGAAACTTTCTGGCCCTATCATAAAAAAAATGGGCCTGGAAAACACCATGATATTTGCCACAGCCCTTTCTGCAGCTCGATGGATATGGTACAGCACAGGGCCGTCCCCACAATTTATGCTGTTGCTGTTTATTGTCCAGGGCCTGTCTGTGGGGTTATACATTGTCAGTGCTGCCCAGTATGTGTCTGAGGCAGCTGTGCCTGAATTGAAGACCACCGCCATGACACTGTATTCTTCTGCGGGTATTGGCATGGGTGGCATCTTTTGTCAGTTTTTTGGCGGGGTGTTGCTGGATGTGTCAAACATCTTATCGGTGTACTTATTCTTTGGTTTATCTACGTTAGCTGGATTAATGGTATTGATTTATCTAAAAGTGATTGATGGAAAACTGCCACCCAAAGCGGGTGCATCCACCATTTAATAGGTTCTGATTGGATGGAATGTGACGATTGAAATGAGGGTTATTAATGGAAGTAATGCTTACTGATAAACTGGTGCGCTTTATGAAAAAAAGAGGGTTGGATACCTTAACCCTTCAGCTGCCAAAAGCCAAAGGGTGTTGAGGTAATCCTATCACGTCGTCGGTGACGACAGAACCCCCGGAAGATGAATCACTCTATACAACCATCACAACAAATGAAAACATCACAGTGTACGTCCACTCATCATTGATGAACAAAAAAAAGAGGGTGACGTTACATGTCAGCCACTTTTTGTGGTTTTACACGATCTTTGAGACGAAAGCTTAAGCATACGACAGACAACATACGACAGATAATAAAAAACTGCCTTAAGGGGCAGTTTTTTCATAAAAGCTAATATTCTCCATGTTTATTAAAAAAATCACCATACTGACTGTCGGTCACAAGAATGTGGTTTTGAATCCAGTCAGCCAAAAATGTTAGCAATTCAAGGGTCACGTCAACCTGGTTTTTGTCAATGTCTTTGCTTAACAGTTCTTCCACTTTGCCGAGAAATTTCTTATGCTGCATCTTGTGTGACATCAATTTTGGGTAATTATACGTTAGCATCAGTTCTTCTTCAGCATTAAAATGGTAGACGGTGTATTCTTTCAGTTCATCCAACGCCTCCATGATATCGTCATAATGATCTGTGTTACGACTGGCATGTACCACATCCAGTAATTGATTGCCCAAAGCGAACAATTTTTTATGCTGTTCATCAAATTCCTTCACGTTACTGCTAAAACTCTCTTGCCATTTAAACATGATCAACCTCCTTGTCTGATGTATCGACTGATGTAAGTAAAAATCCTCAACACCTATTCTACGAAACTCTACCGAGAAATTCAAGTGGTTTTGAATGGAATTGGTTTTTGAATGCAATAAACACTCCATGGTGAGAACACTTTGAATGACAGATGATTAACGTTTGAGTATTGTTCCTGATGGTATGTATGTAAAGAGGATAACCCTTGAAAGGAGGAATTAAGGTGAGTTGGAAAAGAACCATATTGATAGGTGGCATCCAGGGAGAAGGGGTTGCAAGTACTGGAATTAATTTAATGAAAGCCCTCTCGGGCATTGGATATTATACATATGGAGAACGTAAGTTTTCTTCAAGAATCAAAGGCGGCAACACCCATATTATGATCACCATCAGTGATGAGCCAGTAACCTGTGTCACTTCAAACATTAACATCATAATGGCCTTTGATCATGAAACCATAGACGAAAACAGGCATTTATTATCTGAAGATGGTTTAATGCTGGCGGATGAAAAGCTGGGAATGGAAGACGCGGCAATTGTTTCATTGCCCCTGACAAAATTGGCAAAAGAACATGGATCACCGCTGATGAAAAACACCTGTGCCATTGGGTTTTTAGGGAAAATGCTGGACATTGACAGAGGTGTGCTGGAAGAATCCATCAAAAGGTCATACCAGCGAAAAGGTGAAAAGGTGGTCAATGAAAACATGTTGGTGCTTCATGGGGCTTACACCACACAGGTGGAAAAGCTGGAAGGACGTAAAGGAATACCTGTTCTATCCCAAAGCAAGCAGGAGGTCATGATGCTTATGGGAAATGATGCCATTGCCTTGGGTGCTTTAATGGCGGGATGTCGTTTTGTGGCGGCCTATCCCATTACACCGGCTTCAGACATAATGGAGATCATGAGCCGTGTTCTTCCTGACGAAGAAGGATTAATGATACAGGCCGAAGATGAAATTGCAGCTGTGACCATGTGCATTGGTGCTTCTTATGCCGGGGTGCGAAGCATGACAGCCACATCGGGTCCGGGACTTACATTGATGATGGAAGGCCTGGGCCTTGCCGGTATGACTGAAACACCACTGGTGGTGGTTGATGCCCAGCGATCTGGTCCCAGCACAGGCATGCCAACAAGAAATGAACAAAGTGATTTGGCCGCACTCTACCATGCGGGCCATGGTGAATTTCCGATGATCATTCTCTCGCCTTCCACCATTGAAGAATGTTATGAGTTAACCATAGATGCCTTTAACCTTGCAGAAGAGTACCAGTGCCCAGTAATTTTGTTGTCCGATTTTAACCTCAGCTTATCGCCTCAGACCATTGAAGCCATTAGATACCGGCAACCTGACATCAACAGGGGTGTGATAGCCGTTGAAAAAGACCTGATGGAAGATAATGAAGATGCCTTTGAGCGGTATGCCTTAACAGAAACGGGCATCTCGCCGCGGGTTTTTCCAGGTACAAAGGGGGGCATCCATAAAGTCACTGGTCTGGAGCATACCGTTACCGGCAGGCCTTCTGATCGAAAAGGCAACAGGGCGAAGATGATGAACAAACGAAACAGGAAATTTGCCTCTTTACAGGATCAAAACAGCCTTTCCGTCGAAGAACGGGAAGGAAAGATTTTGTGCCTTACCTTTGGTTCAAACTGGGGAGTGTTGAAAACAACAGTGAAAGACTTTGGTTTGAAGGTTGACATTGCCCATATAGCACGAATTAAACCTTTGCCTGTGGACCAGCTTAAAAAACTGTTTTCCAGGTACAGTAAAATCGTTATTATGGAACAAAACCAGAGGGGTCAGTTGGCAGGGATCATTAAGCAGGAACTGGGTTTTCATGATAAAATCATCAGTCTCACAAAATATGACGGTGAGGCTTTTCGCACCAAAGACGTGGCAGCGCAACTGGAAAGGTGGTGCAATGAATGAATATGAAGGATTATAGCAATGGCGTACACCCCACCTGGTGCCCTGGTTGTGGTGACTTTTCAGTGTTGCGTTCGATTCAGCTTGCTGCAGCTCATTTGGAAATTCCAAGAGAGAAGATGGCAGTGGTCAGTGGTATTGGGTGTTCAGGGCGTATATCGGGCTACATGAATACCTATGGGTTTCATAGTGTACATGGCAGGAGTTTACCTGTTGCACAAAGTGTGAAACTTTCCAACAAAGACTTGACAGTGGTGGCAGCTGGTGGAGATGGCGATGCTTATGCCATCGGCATGAGTCATACCCTTCATGCCATTCGCAGAAATGTGAACATAACATACCTGGTCATGAACAACCAGGTGTACGGGCTGACAAAAGGTCACACCTCTCCTGTGAGTCAAGTGGGACTAAAGACAAAATCGGCACCTGAAGGCGCCCAGGACACACCTGTACACCCTGGTTTGCTGGCATTGGGAGCCGGCGCCAGTTTTTATGCCCAGGGTTTTTCCGCTGAACAGGAAGAACTGGTGGAACTGATCAAAGCGGGTATAGACCATAAGGGGTTTTCACTCATCAATATATTCAGCCCCTGTATTACCTACAACAAAACCAATACCTATGATTGGTTTCGTAAGCATCTGGTGACATGTGAACAAGCTGGCCATGATGATCCGGAAAACCTGACAAGTGCCCTGTCAGTGCTTCAGGAAACCCAGGGACTTATGAGGGGCATTATCTTTAGGAAAACTGGGGAACCAACCTTTGAAGAGAACCATCACCTTGCCAATAATCCACCGATGATAGAAGTTCCTTTGGAACCTACGGCTGAGAAGTTTCAGCGGTGGACAGCACGCTTTCGATTAGATGGATAACGATTTGTTAGATGGATTATGATTTGATAGATCATTGATCGATCATGTTGTATTACCCTTCATTTTGTGAGAAAATAGCTCTATGGCAATTTGGAAGGCACTTCAGTACAGGCTATCTTAGTTTTTCTGCTATGTTGAAGGGAATGATTCTGGTGAAGAAATTTATCGTGTTTTTGGCACTCATATTGTTGGCAGGAGCGGGTTATTATGGTTATACAAATTATTGGCCCTCCGATGAAATAGCGGAGATGAACCCACAAAATACGCAGATGGTTTATATGGAAGGAATTCTCCAGACACAACGGGATGTTTTTATAGAAGAACAAGGTGAACTTTTGTTAAAAGCATCATATGTTGAAGCATATACAGATAAGGTTTTTCAATTCCAGCCAGAGACAGCCGTCTACATGGAAAACAACCGGCCTGTGGACATAGAGGTACCAGTTCAAATGCATAACAATGAACCATACCTGCCCATAGCATTCATAGACTCTTTCCTAAACATTGACTGGATTTACCGTGAAGAAGATCAAATGCTCATCATGGAAGAAAAAAGAGTTTGCAGGCTCATAGCTGAGGTGATCGTTGAAGAAGCCGTGATCAGGCAGGAACCAACGATTAAGGCACCTTTGTTTCAGGTTACCCTGGTGCCGGGGGATCAGCTGGTCGTATATGAAACCCATGAAAAATGGTTAAAGGTACGAACGGAGAATGGGGTCATCGGTTTCATTCATAAAAAAAATGTCAAGCGTTACGAAAAATGTCGACCCTAATAGAGGACGGCTTCTGATCTGGAACAGCGCCGTGGCACAGAGTTTCGAAACCCCTGATGAATATAAGTTACAAAAGACAGGAGTAGAAGAGAATGGTATACATCGCTTTTGCGTTCAGTGCATTACTGGTTATATTAGCAGGAAACAGGTTGGCAGGTTATGGGGATACATTGGCAGCCCATACGTCCCTTGGACAAGGTTTGGTGGGTGGCATTCTGATTGCAGGCGTTACCAGCTTGCCGGAGTTTTCCAGCAGTATATCGGCAGCGGTCATTGGTGCGCCGGACATTGCCTTTGGTAATGTTTACGGTAGCAATGTGTTTAACTTGATGATTTTAGCCATTGTCGACATTGTGCAGGGAAAGGGCGGCCTTTTACAAATTGTACGGGAGAGTCATATTTTAACCGCCATGTTTGGCATATTGCTCACGGGGTTCAGCATCCTTTCAATTTGGATAGCACCCTATGGCATACTTGAGTTCACCATCGGATGGGTCAGCAGTTATAGTGTGGTTCTCATGGCCCTGTATGTTTTTTCAGTCGTCATCATGATGCGTTATGAAGGAAAAACAAGAACACAATTAGATGAAAAAACGGTTGAAGAAGAAAGCGCAACGGACCTTCCGGGAAAAACATTAAAACATGCCATTACAGGTTTTGCAGCCATGGCGGTTGTCATTGTCATTGCGGGCATTATGTTATCAGTCATGGCAGATAGAATTGCACTGCAAACAGGATTGGGACAGACTTTCGTAGGAACACTGCTGGTTGCCGGAGCCACTTCATTACCAGAATTGGTGGCCGCCATAGCCTCCATTCGTATTGGTGCCTATGACATGGCAGTGGGCAATGTGCTGGGCAGTAATGTTTTTAACATTATGATTCTTGTTGTTACTGATGTGGCCTATACGGGGGGATCGGTGTATCATGCGGTGAACATGCAGCACATGATCACCGCTGTGGCAGGAATTATTTTCAGCAGCATTGCTGTGATTGGCCTCTTCTATCGTTCTAAAAGAACTATTTTTACCTTGGGATGGGATTCTATGGCCATCTTGCTTGGCTATCTGGTGATGATGTATATCCTGTTTGTCACCGCAACATAGTATGACAACCTATTTCAAATTTCCTTGTACGATGAAAAAGTTGAGGAGATGAAGCTATGAACATGATGAATGATGCATATAAAGTTGTCAATAATGATCAAATGAAGCAATTAGATGAGAAAACCATTGAAGAGTTCAAGGTTTCCGGATTACTGTTGATGGAACGAGCCAGTTTGGAAGTGTTCAGTGTAAGCCTTGAACTTATCAGAAAGCATCAACTGGAAGAAGTTGTTATTTTTGTTGGGCCTGGAAACAACGGTGGAGACGGACTGGCGGTGGCCCGTCATTTGGAAGCCGAAGGAATGGATGTAAAAGTATTACTACTGGCTGATCCGCAGTCACTGCGTGGTGATGCACTGGAAAATTATCATATGCTCACCTGCCGGAAAGCCATGAGGGTGCGTAAAATCGAAGACCTGATCACTGCCTTAGTGGGTGATATGAGTAAACGATTGATCATCGATGCACTATTTGGTACCGGTATTCAGCGTCCCGTGGAGGGAGAATACATAGAAGCCATTCGCTGGATCAATGCACAAAAATCAAAGATACTGGCCATTGACATACCCTCCGGTGTTCATGGTGACACTGGTAAAGTGATGGGAGAAGCTGTGAGGGCTACCAACACGGTTGCTTTTCAACTGCCAAAGGTAGGTAATGTGAGCTATCCCGGTGCTGCGTATAACGGAGAACTGAAGGTTGTTTCCATCGGAATTCCAAGGGAACTTATTGAGAATAGTAAAGTGGCGGCTGAAATGCCAACAACACAAAAAATGTCAGGATGGCTGCCCCAACGTCCAGTAGACGGGCATAAAGGTACCTTCGGTACACTGCTAATCCTTGGTGGTGTGGAAAGCTATTCAGGGGCAGGTGTGATGGCCGCCATGGCAGCACAACGGAGTGGTGTGGGATTGGTCAAAACAGCTGTCCGAAAGAGTGTGAACCAGGTCTATGAACATTCGCTGCCGGAAGTTGTCACCATACCCCTTGAAGAATCTCCCGTGAATATAACAAATACGACTTCTCAAATATCAGAAAAAGGGTTACAGACCATTCAACACTTGGCGGGAAGTGTCAACGCTGTGGTTGCAGGCCCAGGATGGGGAAATGGTGACGAGTGGACAGGCGTCTTGCAGGGGCTGATTTCTATGGAAAACAAACCCTTGCTCCTTGATGCGGACGCACTGAACCTGTTAAAACCAATGTTAGACTTGTTAAAAGAAAGAAAACTGCCAGCTGTTTTAACACCCCACCCAGGTGAAATGTCACGGTTGACGGGAATAGACATAGAAGAGATTAACAATAACAGGGTGGAGGTTGCTTCCCAGGCAGCCAGAGAATGGAAGGCAGTGGTTGTGCTTAAGGGAGCCGGAACAGTGATCGCCTCACCAGAAGGTGATGTGATGATTAACAACACAGGGAATGCTGGTATGGCCACTGCCGGCAGTGGTGACGTGCTGGCTGGTATCATTGGGGCGCTATTGGCCCAGGGTATGAACCCATACAAAGCGGCTGTGCTTGGCTGCTGGATTCACGGAAAAGCCGGCGACATTGCGGCAGAAAAAGTAGGAGAGCTGAGCTTGATCGCAACAGATATGATAAAAGAAATATCACAGGTTATGAAAAAACTTTTCGATTCAGGAAAAAACTCATGATTAACCTTACTGATAATCAACAAATTGAGATGAAGAAAAAAATAGAAGAGCAGATGTATTACCTGGACATTCCAGGTTTGGTGACAGGTGTTTGGTGTGAGGGGGCTGTGTTGTACGAAGAAGCCTTTGGAGTGGCAGACCTTGACATGAAGCGACCCATGAAAACAGATGATATATTTCACATGGCTTCCATTTCAAAGCTATTCACAGCAACAGCCATCATGCAGTTGCAGGAAAAAAAGCATTTGAACATTGATGATCGACTGCTGGATTTTCTTTCTGATTTTCGCCCTGCGTCGTCAACCTTTGATGAGGTTACACTAAGGCACATGTTATGTCATACATCTGGGTTGCCTGACTGTGAAGATTACGAGTGGGAACAGGCCCGGTTCGACGACCAGGCCCTGGGTGATTATGTGAAGGCTCAGGAGAATCTTCAATTCGTTCACCAGCCAGGTGAAAGGTTTTTATACAGTAACATCGCTTATGAAATGTTGGGGCATGTTGTTCAAAGAGTTTCAGGGATGGGTTTCGAGGATTATTGTCGGACGCATATATTTAAACCTGCGGGCATGAAGCGCAGTGACTTTTTAAAAGCAAATGTGCCTGATGAGCTGCTGGTTAAGCCTCATATCAAAGACAACAATAATAAGGTCATAAGGAGCAGCATATTTCCTTACAACAGATCCCACGCGCCCAGCTCCACCCTTTACTCCACAATGGAAGATTTATTCATCTTTTCAAAAGTGATCTTGGACACTCTGGAAGATGGCAGGGAAGATGTTTTAAAACAGGAAACACTTCAAAAAATGTTGCAGACGCAAGCGGGCATCAAAAACAATGAAGCCGTAGGGTTGGGCTGGTTTTTGAGTGATTACCGGAAAGAAAGATTTATCGGTCATGAAGGCAATGATGTTGGATTTCGTACCACTTATGTCATTGTTCCCAGCCAAAAGATGAGCATAGTGGTACTGGCAAACATTCAGAAAGCTTCCACACGAAAATTGATGCGCATGCTCAGTGATGCCTTTCAGTTATAATGTATCAAAAGAACTTATAACCCAAGCAGTCCATTCCTTATGCCTCCAATCTAAAAACAGACCTCAAAGATGAGGTCTGTTGGTTTTTGTTGATGGTTTATGGGTGTAATACCCTTAGAATGGTGCAAAGCCCTGCTCAAACCAGTTGGATTGCATGGCTTCTTGATAGGCTTCATGAAAAACACGGCGGTGTTCATTTTCCCATTCATAAAGAGTTTTTAACATTTTTTTGCCTTCTTCGTCATCCACTTGGTCAATGGCTTTCAAATAGTATTCTGCAAAGTCATTTTCAATTAAATAAGCCATTCTTAATACAGACAAATCGGACAAAGTATATTTGTTGTCATTAGGGTCAATGTCTTCAGCTTGTTGCCGTTTTTTGAATAATTCGGGGTCATTACCAGATTGAAATTCCTCCAGGGACATCCAGCCGGTACCTGCGTTTAGCTGATTCAACTGTTTTTCCAGAATTTCATAATGCTCTTTTTCCGTTTCTGCCAAGGTTTCAAACCATCTTTTGGCGTCTGTATTATTAACCTGCTGAACGAAACTTTCATAGAATTTTTGGCCTTGTTTTTCCATGTTCATGGCAAAGGCAATAATTTCCTTTGGATTGTTCATCATGTAACCTCCCTATTTGGTTGTATCTTGGTACTCGTTTTGATGACCATTACTGGACGGTGATTCTGTCAAAATATACCTGGCTGATGGGCAATGCCAATTCTTCAGAGAGACTCTGAGCAATTTCATTCTGAATGTTTGTCAATTCCTCTGGTTCCAACATGCTTTCCGGTGAATGCCGGGTAAGAACCAAGGTTATGATCGATTTTACCGTAGCATCCTGTTCAGACAGTTTTCGTGATGTTGAGCTTTCATCGGAAGCAGCCACCAAGGTCATCTTGACATACGCATTTCGGCCGTCCAACCCAGGAGCACTCTGCGTTAAAATGGTAATTGGCTCACTGTAATGCTGTCCATTTGAAGATAGACCGGGCATACCAATGGAGACGTCATAAGCAGTCACCAGCAGCATGGCAGCCACGGATGACAGCAGGGTGATCACGATAATAATCACAAAAATCAGTCGTTCATTGAACTTACTCATTAATACACCTCAATTAGAACATGATGCTCTTTTTCATAAGCATTTCAATATACTGAACCCGTTCAAAAGCCCATGGGTCCTGTTGCTTGTCTTTACTCATTTTACCACTAAACTCTTCAATGGAAGCGTAGCCTTTCAATTCCATCCATTTTTCCAGGCCTTCAATCATTTCTGTGATCTGTTGAATGCCATTCTTATAGAGTGTGCTGACAATCTGTACGGAGGATGCACCAACCAACAAAGATTTGATCACATCTTCTTCGTCTAGTATACCATTGGCAGCCGTAATAGGACAACTCATTCTATCACTGAGCAGTGCTGTCCATCTTAGGGGCAGCAAATTGTCGCCTACCTGGCTGAATGAAAAAGTAACAGATTCTTTCTCTTTAATGATATCAATATTTGGCTGGAAGAAACGATTGAATAAGGTGACGCCGTCTGCGCCTGCATCATCAAGTCTTTTCACAAAACTGGTAATATTGGTGTAGTAAGGGCTTAACTTAACACCTACGGGAATTTTAACAGCGGATTTGACTGCTTTTAAAATCTCTATGTGCCCTGTTTCAATTTCTTCTGCAGAAATATTTTCTGTGAGAGGTAAGGCATAAAAGTTTAATTCCAGGCCGTCAACTCCGGCGGCTTCCAGGTCTTTTGCATATTTTACCCAGCCTTCCCGGGTAACAGCGTTAATGCTGGCGATGACTGGGATGGAGACAGCTTCTCTGACTTTCCTAACCATCAATAGGTGCTCTTGATCACCTGAATACTCAAGGTTAGGATGAGTGGTGATCATTTCTGCGTGTAAATGATTGTACTGTTCCAATGATTCATCCAATTTATATTCTTCCAATTGTAATTCTTCTTCGAAAATGGATTTTATGATAATCGCTGCAATTCCTGCAGATTCCATTTCCTTCACTTTTTCTGGACGTGCCGTGAATGATGAAGCACCTGCCACCAATGGATTTTTAAGTGGGATACCGTATAAATTACTGTTCAATTGACTCATTGAAATCCCTCCTGAATTATATTTATTCTTTAAGATTTTACCTCAAAATCAGCCGATTAAACACGCCGATGCCCTTGTTTGTTGATAAAACCAGTTATTGTCTGGTCTGAAAGGGTATTTTGTTAAAAGAAACGTAAACTAAAATATTATCAGATGTTTTTTCAAAAACGTTACCCTTCAAAAACTTTACCATGAATTCATAGGCATAACTATTGATTTTAAGAACAAAAATGCTATAATAATGTTAAGGTCAAAGAAAGTCAAACAATAAGGGGGTGGATTTCCGTGCAATATAAAGACTATTACAAAATCCTGGGAGTCGATAAGAAATCTGATCAGGATACCATCAAAAAGGCATATCGAAAACTGGCAAAAAAATATCATCCGGACAAACACCCTAATGACAGCAAAGCAACGGAAAAGTTCAAGGAAATCAATGAAGCTTATGAAGTGGTGGGAAATGCTGATAAAAGAAAGAAATATGATCAATTATCCAGTCGGGCAGCAAGGAGTAATGGGGCCGATTTTGATCCTTCCGCATTCGGTTACGATTTCTCGAGCCAGGGAGGAGCCAGACATTACAAATCTTCAGGCGACTTCAGTGATTTTTTTGAAGCCTTTTTTGGAGACCAGAGTAATTTGAACTTTGATGATCTTTTTGGTGGTTCAGGAAGTCAGTTTCAGTCAAATGCTCAATTTGGCAGGGGAAGCAGTGAACGAGACTATGCTGCAGCGGATGTGGAAGCAGAATTGACCCTGACACCAGAAGAAGCCTACCAGGGTGTGGGAAAGAAATTTAAGATACACATCGACCAGCATGACAAAACCTTAAGCGTCAAAATACCTGCGGGTATACTATCGGGTGAAAAAATTAAATTAAAAGGTCAGGGACAAACCATTCATTCCTCAGGTGTTTCAGGGGACTTGTACCTGCACATAAAAATTGTAGACACCCCCAGTTTGAAAATGGAGGGGCTTGATCTAACCAAGGTGGTACCCATTACACCCTGGGAAGCTGCGTTGGGAAGTGAAATTCGAGTTAACGCACTTTCAGGAGCTGTGAAGTTAAAAGTGCCACCAGGTACTGACAGTGGAAAGCGGTTTCGATTGAATAAGAAAGGCTATAAAAATCGAAAAGGTGAAACCGGCGATTTGTACATTGAAACAAAAATAGTGGTGCCACCAGCGTTGAAGGAAGAAGAAAAGGAACTACTGGAAAAATGGAAGGCGTTATCTTCCTATGAACCCCAGCGGTAGTGGGTTATAAACAGGATCATAAAATAAAAGTGTAAAGAATATTTTGATTAAGAGGTGATTGGGTTATGCAACTTGAAAAGTTTACGCAAAAGTCAAGAGAAGCATTGGAATTAGCACAAGAATTGGCTGTGCGTCATTCTCACCAACAAATTGACGGAGAACATTTACACGCTGCTTTATTAAACCAGGAAAACGGTTTAATCTCCACCATTCTAAAGGAGATGAATGTCGATTTAAATAGTTTGCGGGATGGGGTTAACAAAATACTTGAGAAAATGCCAGGTGTACATGGTGGAAGCGTGCAACTTTATGCCACCAGGCGGTTTAATGAATTAATGATCAAAGCTGAAGATAAGGCAAAAATGTACCAGGATGACTTTGTGGCAGTGGAACATTTATACCTGGCTTTATTGGATGAAAAAGAGTCGCCTTCCAGCAAACTTTTTGCGGCGTTTCACGTGACGGAAAATGGCTTTTTACAAGCGTTGAAAAAAATCAGAGGCGGTCAACGGGTAACCACTGAGAATCCGGAAGATACCTACCAGGTGTTAGATAAATATGGTCGTGATTTAAATGAACAAGCCCAAAAAGGAAAATTGGACCCTGTTATTGGAAGAGACGCGGAGATCAGAAGAGTGATTCGGATCCTGACACGTCGCACAAAGAATAACCCGGTCTTGATTGGTGAACCGGGGGTTGGTAAAACTGCCATTGCAGAGGGATTGGCACAACGTATTGTCAAAGGCGATGTACCGGAAGGGCTTAAAAACAAAACCATCTTTTCCCTGGACATGGGATCGTTGATCGCAGGTGCAAAATTCAGGGGCGAATTTGAAGAACGTTTGAAAGCGGTTCTAAAAGAAATAGTGGATTCTGATGGCAGAATTATCCTGTTTGTTGACGAACTTCATACCATTGTAGGGGCAGGAAGAGCAGAAGGTGCCATGGACGCCGGGAACATTCTCAAGCCTATGCTGGCCAGGGGTGAACTTCACTGTATTGGTGCCACAACCCTCAACGAATATCGTCAACATATTGAAAAAGATGCAGCACTGGAACGAAGGTTTCAAAAGGTGCTGGTGGATCCTCCCTCGGTGGAAGACACTATATCCATTCTGAGAGGCCTAAAAGAACGATTTGAAATTCACCATGGTGTGCGCATCACTGACAATGCCATTGTCGCTTGTGCTGTATTATCAGATCGCTATATCACTGATCGTTTTTTACCGGATAAAGCCATCGATTTAATGGATGAAGCAGCAGCCATGATTCGTACTGAAATTGACAGCATGCCGGCAGAATTGGATGAATACCAGCGACGTACCATGCAACTGGAAATTGAACGACAGGCGTTGTTAAAAGAGAAAGACCAGGCTTCCAAAGAACGGCTTAAAGTACTGGAAAAAGAAATCAACCAGTTAAAGGAAAACACAGAACAACTCAGCGCTCGTTGGAACCAGGAAAAGGAATCCCTGGTAAAACAGAAAGAAATCAAAGCAGCCATTGAACAATTGAAGGTACAGATCGAAAACGCCGAACGCCAGTATGACCTTGAAACCCTGGCCCGCTTAAAATACGGAGAGTTGCCTGATTTGGAAAAACAGTTACAAGCCTTGCAAAAGAAGGCAGATACTGGGGAAAGCGATGGAATGGTGAAAGAAGAAGTCACGGAGGAAGAAATCAGCGAAATTGTTTCTAAATGGACGGGCATTCCCGTTTCCCGTCTATTGGAAAGTGAAAGGGAAAAATTGTTGTCATTGGATAAAATGCTTCATAAAAGGGTCATCGGACAAAACGAAGCGGTGGAGGCAGTTACGGATGCCGTGATTCGTGCCAGGTCGGGGTTGAAAGACCCTAAGCGACCCATCGGGTCCTTTCTGTTTTTAGGTCCTACAGGAGTGGGTAAAACTGAACTGGCCAAAGCCTTGGCCGCCTCCATCTTTGATTCAGAAAACAATATGGTACGGATTGACATGAGCGAGTATATGGAAAAGTTTGCTGTCTCACGTTTAGTGGGTGCCCCTCCCGGATACGTTGGGTATGAAGAAGGCGGCCAGTTAACTGAAGCTGTACGCAGAAAACCATACAGTGTGATTTTGTTAGATGAAATTGAAAAAGCCCATCCTGATGTGTTTCACATTTTGCTTCAAATACTTGATGATGGCCGTTTAACAGACAGCCAGGGCAGAACAGTCGACTTTAAGAATGCCATTATTATCATGACGTCCAACATTGGAAGTCAGTTGATACTGGAAGATTTAACAACAGCCAGTGAAATATCTGAGGAAACACGAAAATTGATACAGCGGGAATTACAACACAGCTTTAGGCCGGAGTTTTTAAACCGGGTTGATGAGACGGTGCTGTTTAAATCATTAACAAGGGAAGAAATTTTTGAAATCATTGATCTCTCGCTGCAGGAAATTGAACATCGATTAAAAGACCATCAAATCACCATCGAATTGTCCAAAGATGCCAAAGAGCTTATTCTGGAACGTGCCTACACGCCTATGTATGGGGCTAGGCCAATCAAGCGTTTCATTCAAAAAGAACTGGAAACAAAACTGGGAAGACACTTGTTGGCAGGAAATGTTGGCCCCCATCATCATGTGACAGTAACAGTAGAAAATGATGAGTTAAAAATTGTATCAAAATATATGAATGAGGGGCCTGCTTTAGGATAAGATACAAACAAAGGGATCACCAGACGGTGCTCGTCTTCGGATAAAGGAGGGCAACCTAATGCAGGCTAAATATGTGGTAAAAGAAAAAAATGCATTTAGATGTCAACTGTGTCCACATTTATGTTTGTTGCGTACAGGCAGTACGGGCATATGCGCTGTGCGAAAAGCAGATGATGAAGGCGTGATAAGTCTAAATTATGGGCGAATCAGCTCAGTGCAGGTAGATCCGGTTGAAAAAAAACCATTGGCCCGCTTTATGCCCGGCACCTGGACCTACTCAGTTGGCAGCTATGGTTGTAATTTAGGTTGTCCTTTTTGCCAAAACTATCATATTGCCAAAGAAATTCCAATCACCAGAAAAATGACCCCGAAAGAAGTTGTTGCAAATGCAATGAAGCAGGGTCTGCCAAGCATATCCTTTACCTATAATGAACCCATTGTGTCCTTTGAGTTTGTATTGGAAACAGCTAAACTGGCGAAAGAGAATGACTTGTCCACCATCATGGTGACCAATGGTTACATTAACAGGGAGCCGCTGCAGGAACTGCTCCCTGTTATTGATGCCATGAACATTGACCTTAAGTCATTTCGAGAAGAGTCATACCGGCAAATTTGCGGGGGCAGTTTAAAACCGGTGATGAAAACCATTGAAGAATCAGTTGAAAACTGTCATGTTGAAGTGACCACACTGCTGGTAACTGGGTTACACACAAATAATGAACTCCAGGAAATGATAAAATGGCTTGCTTCTATTTCCAGGGACATACCACTTCATATCAGTCGGTATTTTCCTCACTATCAATACCATGAACCACCAACCCCTGTTGAAAAGGTCATTGAAATTGGGGAAATGGCTTCTAAATCTTTAAACTATGTGTACACAGGTAACATCTAAACAAAAGGGTCATCTAACTTTGTTTAAAAAATCCAGAGATCATTGAATCAGAAAGGGTGAAATGAATGACTCCCATAACAGGAGCAGCATACTTGCCACATCCGCCGATACTTATTCCAGAAATAGGTAATGGAGAGGAAAGAAAAGCTTCAATAACTCAGGATGGGTTCTCAAAAGTTATTGACGAGATCAAAGGCGCTCATCCTGATGTACTGATTTTATTAACACCCCACGGCAGCGCTTCCCATCATTTGATAGCTGTCAATGAATCTGATGTGTACAGGGGGAATTTTGTTGATTTTGGGTTCCCGCGATTGGCTTTGGAAGCCGACAGTGAGAAGATGTTGCGAGAAAAAATACTGGCATTTGGAACTAAAAAGAAATTGTCAATAACTGGCAATAAAATCACATTGGACCATGGCGCTTTGGTACCCCTGTATTTTTTGAAAAAAGAAGGTATTACTTTACCTATGGTTCATCTTTCCGTTGGCTGGTCAGATTCCCAGGAAGCTTACGAGACAGGTGTTATGTTGGGTTCACTCTGCAAAGAGTATGACAAAAACATTGTGGTGATTGCCAGTGGTGACCTGTCCCACAGACTGAAGGAAACCGGTCCCTATGGATTTCATCCCAAGGGTCCACTCTTTGATGAAAAAATTAAAGAAGCTTTTGATACAAATCAATTACAGAGCTTACTGGACATTGAGGAAGATGTCATTGAAGAAGCTGGGCAGTGTGGTCTGATGCCCTTTCTCATTGCATCAGGTATGTTGAAGGAACTTACTGTGAATACGACATGCTACAGTTATCAAAACCCCTATGGTGTGGGCTATTTATGTGGATTTGCCACAATCGATGTGGAAAAAACCCCTCATCCGGCCGTATTATTAGCACGGGAAGCCATGAAACAATATGTTGAGAAAAACGTCGTGTTGGACGTGGCATCCTTCAAAGAAACCTTTCCGGATGACCCATTTATGGAAAGAGGGTCCAAGGTAAAAGCGGGCGCTTTTGTATCAATTCATTCCAAGGGTAATTTACGTGGATGTATTGGCACCATTGAAAGCGTGCATGAAAACTTATTGCAGGAAATTGTTGCCAATGCCATTGAAGCAGCCACCAGAGACCCCAGGTTTCACCCCATCGATGCAAGTGAGCTGGATGAACTGGAGATTAAAGTGGATGAAATGGGTCCCTTGGAGCAGGTGCAAAGTAAGAAAGAATTAGATGTACAAAAATATGGCATCGTGGTAGAATCGGGTTATCGCCGCGGGTTGTTGCTTCCGGCACTTGAAGGCGTTGATACTGTTGAACAGCAAATTGCCATAGCCTGTCGGAAGGCAGGGATTAGTTTGTCAGAAAAATACCAGATGTATCGGTTCATGGTCACGCGTTATCACTAAACAAAACAGCTGGAGGGGCTTTCATGATTTCTTGGTTTAAAGGGGTCTTACTGGGGTTTATTCTGGTATTACCTGGCATGAGTGGCGGTACGGTTTTTGTTATCTTTGGCATATACGAAGACCTTGTTCGGGATTTAGTACGTTTAAGATTAAAACCATACTTTACTTTGTTTGGAGGAATGCTGATTGGCATTTATATCAGTGGGTCGCTATTTTCCCTGTTTTTTCAGACATACCGTGATGAAACAGTTATTTTTTTGCTTGGATGTTTATTAGCATCGATCCGTGCTGTACTTAAAGGTTATTACGATATTAAAATTAGTCGGTTTGTTTTTTTTCTTGCGGGTGTAGCTTTGGGATTTTTATTGGGTGCAGACCCTATCGGAGGTACTGTTTCCATTGAAGAAGTTGGTTTAACGTATTTGTTTGTTGGAGGTGCTTTGGCAAGTGCCACCATGGTGCTTCCGGGCTTACCAGGCAGTTCGGTGCTGATCGCCATGGGCATCTACGATACAGTGCTCTTTTATTTAAGTGAATTGATATGGACAAGACTCATCGTATTTGGTGCAGGAAGTTTAGCTGGAATGGTACTTTTAGTAAAATTGCTTGAAAAAATATTTAACATGTACCGAGGTTTAATTTCATATTTTTTTGCCGGATTAATTCTGGGTTCTTCCCGGGCATTGATACCAAATGATTTTTCTCTGCTTATGCCAATTCTTTTCATCATTGGATTTACCGCTGTGTGGGTGTGGAGTGGTAAATCTTAGGGTATGAACTGAAGAAGGGGGAGGGATCTAGGGTGCACATTGCTGAAAATACTCTGTTAAAACGTATGAAAGTACTGTCTTTCGGCCGCCAGTCTAACCGTCTTTTTAATGGTCCTGTCATCTATTGGATGAACAGAGATCAGCGGGGACAAGATAACTGGGGGCTTCTTTATGCTCAAAAAATGGCCGAAAATATGAAAGTGCCATTTGTCGTGGTCTTTTGTCTGCAAAAGAATTTCTTAGGGGCAGTTGAGTCTCACTACCGTTTCATGCTTGAAGGCTTGAAAGAAGCTGCCATTTATTTACAGGAAAAAGGCATTCCATTCCATTTGTTTTCGCAATCGCCAGAAACAGTGATACCAGAAATCTGTGATGAGTGGAACACACCCTTGCTGGTGACAGATTTTAACCCATTGCGAATTAAACGGGATTGGGAAGAAAAAGTAATTGAACAGGTAGATTGTCCGGTTCATCAGGTGGATAGTCACAACATTGTTCCTTGCTGGGAGGCTTCCCCAAAATGCGAATATGCCGCCTATACTTTCCGACCGCGTATCCTGAAAAAACTTACCGAATTTCTGGTGGAATACCCTGTTCTTAAAGAACAAAAATATGAAAAAACCTGGGCATCGAACCATGACTGGATGAAGCACCTTGCTTCTGAATATAAACACAATGGCCTGCATCCACCGTCTGGGACGAAGGCTGCAAAAGTTGGTTTGGATGATTTTCTGGATAATGGCTTACGTCGGTATGCCTCTTTCAGTAATAACCCAATGGAAAGCGCTGTTTCTAAGTTATCACCTTACCTTCATTTTGGACAAATCTCGTCTGCCAGATGTGCCATCGAAATTATGAAGCACGCTGAAGTTGATGAGAACAGGGAAAATTTCCTGGAACAGCTGATTGTGCGAAAAGAATTATCGGATAATTTCTGTTATTATCAACCGTTTTATGATAAAACCCTGGCTTTCCCAGACTGGGCTAAAAAAACCCTGGCTGCTCATGAGCATGACCACAGGGAATATCTTTATACGATGGAAGAATTAGACCAGTGTCTTACCCATGACCTGTTATGGAATGCGGCTCAGAAAGAAATGAAACTGACTGGGTACCTGCATGGTTATTTACGCATGTACTGGGCAAAGAAAATCGTTGAATGGACACCCAATGCTGAGACAGCCCAGCAAATTGCAATTTACCTGAATGATACTTATCTTCTGGATGGAAGAGATCCCAACGGGTATGCAGGCATCGCCTGGAGTGTTGGGGGCATACATGACAGAGCCTGGGCCGAAAGACCAGTGTTTGGAAAAATAAGGTATATGAATGAAAAAGGTTGTCGTCGTAAATTTGATGTGGATGGGTATATTGAATATGTAGGCAATTTGTAGTGTTTAGGGGGGAAATCAAGTGAACCCATTCGATAAGAAGGAGTTAGTCGGAGAAATTCTTGCAAACCTTAATATTCTCATATACTCAATGGATCATAGGAACAGCTATTTGTTCATTGGTCAACAATGCGAAGATTTCACAGGTTATTCTGCAGATTCTTTTATGGGCAATGATCGAAGGTGGTTGAGTTATATACACGCCTCTGACCGAGACCTCTACCGTGAAAAAATTGCAGGTTTATCAACAAACGACAAGGTAAACGTGGAGTACCGTTTTGTTTGTAAAGATGGCACTGTGAAATGGTTTAAAGATTCTGCAACGGCTGTTAGAGATGCTGATGACAATTTAATCAGGATTGACGGAACGATACAGGACATATCAGCACAAAGGACTGTGGAAAAAGAATTGAAGCTGATTCGTTCTGCCATTAACAGTGCGAATAATGGCATCATCATTGTTGATGCACAACAGCCAGCCATGCCCATTATATTTGCCAATCATGCTTTTGAAGAACTGACTGGTTATACGTTTGCAGAAGTGTTGGGTAAAAATTGTCGAATTTTGCAGAGCAGAGATCGGTTTCAGGAAGGACTTAACATTTTAAGAGAGGCCATTCAACAATCAAAGAAAGCAAATGTGATCCTTAGAAACTACAAAAAAAATGGCGAATTATTTTATAACCATATCTACATATCACCCATCAGGGATGAAAGCGGTGTTGTGACACACTTCATTGGTGTTCAATATGATGTCACCGAAAAAGTGGAATTGCAACAGAAACTGAAAGCCTATTATGAGAAAGAAAAATACCTGCGCTACATCATGGCTTCCATTGCAGATTTAAACAAAATGATTGGAACGGCTAAAAACCCTGCTTATATATTCCGGAATATGTGTCTAAAGCTCATCGAAAATCCTCCTTACCAGTATGTGTGGATAGGTTTACTTGACCAGGAGCAGGTCTTCAAAGAATATGCCATGGGAAAAGAAACAATTGAACCAACCAAAAAACACAAATACATGAAGGACATTCGTAAAAGGTTGGATAAAAAAGCAAAAGCAAAGGGAATAATGCGTGGAAAGAACAGGCTGTTGGGACATTGGGTGATGATACCACTGCTTTATCACATGCAACCGCACTCAGCCTTTGGGTATTTATCAATTTATACCCATCATGAAGAAGGTTTTATTGATGAAGAAATTACAATGCTTCGTGATTTGACCTCAACTGTTAGCAGTGCCATAGAATATCAGAAAGTTGATCAACTGATGTTTTACCAGGCCCGACAGGCTGCCATGGGAGAATTAATCGGTCATATGGCACACCAGTGGCGTCAACCGATTAATGAATTGGGCCTCATTCTTCAGGACCTGCGAGACGCTTTTCTTTGTAAAGAATTGGATGAAACATACATTGTGACCAGCACAAAAGACGGTATGGAGTTGCTTCAGCAAATGTCAGGAACCATTGATGATTTTCGAAGATTTTTTGTGGGAGGACATCAGAAAGGAAGTTTTCAAATAGCAGAAGTGGTTCAGCAAAGTGTTGACCTGGTAGAATCTCATTTTAATAAACTGGGTATTTATATTAATATTGTTGAAGAAGACCCTGTTAGCATTGATGGTTATGCAAGGGAGTTTGCCCAGGTTGTGCTGAATTTGCTGAACAATGCCAGGGACGCCTTTGTAAGGCGCAAAATCGCCAAACCCTACATTACCATACGCATTACTGCAAAAGAAGAGACTGCTGTGATCATGGTTGAAGACAATGCTGGTGGAATAGCTGATCAGTCAATGGAGCATATTTTTGACCAGTATTATTCAACGAAAGATAACCATCAAGGTGCTGGTCTTGGATTATACATCAGTAAAATGATTATTGAAAATGCCATGCAGGGGAAATTGTCTGCCATCAACACAATGGAAGGTGTCAACTTTATATTGGAGGTACCGATGAATGAATAATAAACGTCTTGATCCATTAAAAGTTTTGTTTATTGAAGATGAAAAAGGAACCAGGGAGAGGGTCTCTAGACTTCTGGAAAGAAGGTTTAGTTATGTTAGAGTGGCTGAAAATGGCCAGGATGGATGGGAAAAATTCAGATTTTATCAACCGGACATTGTCATAACAGATTTAAATTTACCCGATATATCTGGATTAGAATTGATTGAAAAAATAAGAAAAGTCAACAGTAAAATTGCCATTCTCATTATTACAGCCTACAATGAAACCGACTATTTATTGCAGGCCATTGAATTAGGGGTATCAAATTTTCTAATCAAACCATTGAACATTGAACGATTGGATCGGGCAATGGATAAGATTCATCAAATATTTACCATGGAAATAGAATTGGAACGCCAGCGACAATATGTTAGAACCGTCATTGATTTTCAGGAGAGTTTAGTAATCGTGACGGATGGAGCCAGTTTGTTGGACGCAAACCAGCGTTTTAAGAAGTTTTTTGACATATCATTGGAGGAAAAGCCATCCATTCCTCTGGTCGATATATTTTCAAACAGTGATGAAGTGCCGGCCTTTCATCAATACAAAGAAGAAGATTGGCAAATTTTAATGGATGATGTGTTGAAAGTTAAATTAATCGATAAAGAAACTGACGAATATTATTATTTTCATGTGAAAGCAGATCGTTTTCCAAATCAGCCAGAACTGAAAATAATTTCTTTTACAGATGTAACGGAATTGGAAAACGAACGCCAATATTATAAAAAACTTGCCATCATTGACCCATTAACCCAAACCTACAATCGTGTACAGTTCAACCGATCACTTAGTGAAGAAATCCAAAAAGCGAAACGATATCACAGTGTTTTTGCGTTACTGATGTTTGACATAGATTTTTTTAAAAGGATAAATGATACCCATGGACATCAACTGGGCGATAAAATTCTGATTGAACTGACTGATGTGGTTAAGAAAAACGTTCGTGAAGTGGATATTTTTGCCCGATTTGGTGGCGAGGAATTCATCATCTTAACTCCGGAAACTGATTTGGAAGGGGTAAAGGTGGTGGCTGAAAAACTTAGACAGGAGATAGCAGATTACGATTTCAGCCATGGGGAACAGCTGACCTGCAGTTTTGGTGTAGCCATGTACAAAAAAGGTGATCAGCCTGACGACCTGATAAAACGTGTGGACGACAGGCTGTATATGGCAAAAAATCAAGGGCGTAACCAGGTGTGTGCTTCAATGGACTGTGATTCAATGGAAAAGTAAACTAGTTATCTCTTGGTGAATTAAACACTTCCAATGAATCTTCCAGGTAATCATCAATAATGTTTCGAACCTGGTCGTCTTTGAGAATGATTGCAATTTCGATGCGTCGGTTTTGTGCTCTGCCAGCTTCTGTTTCATTGGTAGCAATTGGGCGGAACTCAGAATATCCACTGGCTGCAAAATAAGAGCCGTATTTTCTTTCCAGGCTGGGGTTTTCAGCCATCATAAAGGTCACCACAGCGGTGGCTCTTTTTGTAGAAAGATCGCGGTTATAAGCAGCACTACCCGTGGAATCGGTGTGGCCCTGAATGCTGATGGCATCAATATTAGCCTGGGTACTCACATCGTCAAGCACTCGCTCCAGCGCAGTGGCTAACTGAGTCAGCAGTTGGCGTCCCTCGGGTTTAATGGCAAAAGAATTATAATTAAAAACGAGACCTTCGTTAATAACAATGTTACCATTATTGGCAATGGATACCAGTTCTTCACCAGCTTCATTTGTTCTGCCCAGTTCAGCTTCGATATTGGCTTTTACCTGCTCCAACACCTCGAGTCTAAGTAAAGCAATGCCTGTCAGACGAGCTCTCAGCTGGCCTAATTCCCGGTTACTTTCAGCGATGATCTGCCGCTGTTCTTCAATTTGTTCTTCAGAAAGAGTGAGTGCAATTTCCCCTAACTCAACTTCAGCCTTCACCTCTTCTATTCTGTCCATGAGTAGCCGCAGGTTTTTTTCAGCCTGGCTGATTTCCGCGTTGGCCACTTCAAGTTGTCGCTGGGTATCGATCACCTGGCGCTGGGCAAATTCAAGGTTTTTTCCTGAAATGATGTTTTGTAGGTAAGCCAATAACATTAGAAAGAAAAGCACTAATGCAATGGTTGAGATTAAATCTGTAAAAGAAGGCCAAAAATTTTCGGGTTCGGCACTCTTTCGAAAGTTTCTTCTTCGGATTTTCATAAGGAACCGCCTTTCAAAAAGCTTTTTTCATCAATTCCATAAACAGGATGCCTTTGGACTGAATTTTTGATTAGCTGGATTGATCAGTTTGGCGGGCCGATTCTTTTAATGCTTCTGTTAAATCGGCAAAGCCAACATTCATTCGATCGATGTTGGTACGCAGGTGATGGTTAAATTCGGCAAAATCCCTGGTGTTTTCCCTAAAATTATTTAAAGATCTGTCGAAAAGAGCGATGCTTTTTAATAACTGGTCTGAAGCATTACCAATCTCGGAAGTAGCAGCCGTCAGAGGGCCCTGGAAACTTTCCACCACATAGGAGAAGCTTTTTTCCATATTGGCTGAAAAATCGTCAAGGGTACCTTTTAGCGCATTGTTTAACATTTCATATTCGCTGTCCAGTTCTTTGGAGATTTCCAGAGCTACAACATTATCCAAATACTCTTCCAGGTCGATAAACAATTTCTCTCTGGTAGCTTCAATGTTGTTAAAAATCGAGAACAGGGTTAGCAGAACAGCTGATGCGATGGCAAACAGGGATGTGACGAAGGCCACGGACATGCCTCTGACAGAGTCAATCAATCCGCCGATGATGGAGTCCATGCTTGTAAGCATTTCAGTGTTCTGGCCGACACTTAACAGTTCAACAAGGTTACTGATGGACAGTGTTAAACCATAGAAGGTACCTAGCAGACCAAGGATGATCATTAAGGAAACCGCCGATTTAACGAAACGTTCGCCCAGGTTCAGGGACCTGAAATCCTGATTAAAATGTCTTTCAATGATGGCCTGGGTATTTACTTCAGAATGGTTACCTTTTGCAGCCGTTCGGTAGCTCTCAAAAATACCTTCTAACACTGAATGACCTTGCTGATTGTCTTTCATTTCTCGAAGGCTGGCACCCAGTTGGTGATATTTACTTCTAATTGTAATGGACACGATCACGGCACTAAAAAAGATGATAAGTATAAACACAGTGATGGCAATGGCCAAGGGGTTAAGCTGATTTACAATATTCATAAATTGTTCCTCCTTGAGTCTGTTGTGAATATGATTGGTTACGACTTTATATATTATAACATACTATACAAAAAACAAAATGAAAAACCTGTTCTTTCATGTCATGTGGTATGATATTAATCGGATGTATTTGTCACATCAAGTACTTATGACAAACAATGCATTAATGACAAAAAGGAGCTGATTTTAAATGGAAGTACCTAACCAGCCTGCTGGAAGGCTGTATCATACAAAATGGAAACTGTTTGATGCATTGGAAAGCGTTGAAATGCCCGGTGTGCATCATCCCCTGATTGAAAGAATACTGGTGAACAGAGGAATACGCCATGCTGATGAAATGATGGAGTTTTTATCGGATAAACCCCAATTAACCTATGATCCACTTCAGCTTTTAGGTATGAAAGAAGCGGTTCAGCGTATCAAAAAAGCCATTAAAAACAATGAAAAAATAGTGTTCTATGGTGATTATGACGTTGATGGCATAACATCCGTTGCACTTTTAGTTGATTTTTTCTTTCCTATAACGAATAATATTGAATTTTATATTCCCTTGCGGCAGGAAGAAGGCTATGGATTAAACCCGGAGGCACTAAAGGAAATTCGTGAAGAGTATGGCGCTGACTTGGTCATAACGGTTGACTGTGGTGTCAGTGCCATTGATGAAATTGAATATGCTAAAAGTATAGGGTTAGATATTATTATTACAGATCACCACAGTCCGGGGGAGAAGTTGCCTGACGCCACACTGATTAACCCGAAGCAACCCATGTGTCAATACCCCTTTAAAGAACTCTGTGGGTGTGGGGTGGCTTTTAAACTGGCACAGGCACTGCAGATGGAGTTTCGATTACCTAAAAAAAATGTCACTGACTTGTTAGATCTGGTTGCCATGGCCACAGTGTGTGATGTGGTGCCACTAATTAATGAAAATCGGACATTATTAAAATACGGGCTAAAAAAAATGCACAACACGAAACGACAAGGATTATTGTCATTGTTTCGGGTACTTTCATTGGACCAAAAAAAAATTAATGTGAGGGATTTAGGTTTTGTTCTAGGGCCTCACTTCAACGCCTCTGGTAGAATGGATGATGCCAGGCTGGGGGTTCAGTTACTGGTAACCAAGAACCTCAAAACCGCAGAATTGATATCTGCTCGCCTCCAAAAGTTAAACCAGGAGCGTCGAGAAATACAAGAAACGGGACTGAACCTTTGTCGTGATCGAATACAGGAACAATATATGGAGGATCCATTTCTTCTGGTAGAAGCGGAGGGGTTGCATGAAGGGGTTATCGGCATCATTGCTGGCCGGATTAGAGATGAATATTACCGGCCGACCATTGTTCTGACACCATCACAGAACCCTGATCTTTATACGGGCAGTGGCAGAAGCGTTGATGGTTTTCATTTGTTTAATGAATTACAGTTGGTGAAAGACCTTATGGAAAAATTTGGAGGACATGCAAATGCATGTGGTCTGAAAATAAAGAAGGAAAATATTCATAAATTGAGACAACACCTGCATGATAGGGTATCAATAGCTGAAGAAAGCAACCCCGATCTATTGTCAAAGGAAATAAGAATAGTGGATAGGGTTGATGCAAAAGAGTTGGACGAGTCTTTGGTGAAACTGGTTACGAACCTGGAACCTTATGGCATGGGCAATGAAAAACCTTATTTTTTATGTGAAAACATTGAAACAGACGAAAAAAGTAATGTAAGGCCACTGGGTAAAGACAAGCAACATATAAAGGTGGAACAATTTCTTCAGAACCAGGCAAAAATCAATCATGATGTGGAAATGATTGGGTTTAGTGTGGATGATCAGGTTAAACATATTATTCATTCCAAACAGCCATTCAACCTTGTCTTTTATCCCCAAATCAATGAATTTAGAGGAAAGAAAAGCATACAGCTTCTTATAAAAGATGTTAAAACGACAGAACAGGAGTGATCGATCGTGAAGATACTTATCAAAAACGCAAAAGTACTTACCATGTCAGGCGAACCGATTGAAAGAAAAGAGATTGGGATCGAGAATGATCGGTTCACCTTTGTAGGTAATGCACCAGAGGGTTATGAGGCTGACATCGTCATTGATGGTGAAGGGCATATCGCTATGCCTGGCATTGTTAACGCACATACACACAGTTCAATGTCATTACTGCGAAATTATGCAGATGACCTGCCTTTTTGGGAATGGTTGACAGAAAAAGTGTGGCCAGTGGAAGAAAAGATGGGACCAGAAGAGGTTTACTGGGGCACCATGCTGAGCAATGCTGAAATGATTAGGTCGGGTATAACTGCCTATGCTGACATGTATTTTTATTCGGCTGAAACCGCCAAAGCATCACTGGAAGCTGGGCTGCGTTGTTCCATCGCCCAGGGCCTTATTGGTTCATCAGATAAAGACAAAGAAAAATTGGAGGCAACCCGGCAATTGTACCGGGAATGGCACATGACAGGTGACGGCCTTATTACAGTTATGGCGGGGCCGCATGCCCCCTATACCTGCGATGATGCTTTTCTCACAAAGGTGATTGAATTATGCGCAGAGCTGAATTTACCCATTCACACACACTTGTCGGAGAGTGAAAAAGAAGTAAAAGACAGCTTGGAAAAACATGGACGATCACCCATACAACACATGAATCATTTGGGATTATTCAAGCAACATACCCTGGCGGCCCATTGTGTTCATTTGCGTGACGAAGATTTTGAAATCTTGAGAGAAAACCAAGTACATGTGGTACATAACCCATCCAGCAACCTGAAACTGGGTAACGGTATTTCGCCGGTTTCCAGGTTGTTGCTATCCGGTGTCAATGTTTCCATTGGCACAGACGGATCTTGCAGTAACAATAACCTGAATATGTTTGAAGAAATCCATCTGGCAGCTCTGCTTGCAAAGGGATCCACCCGTGACCCTGCTGTTCTTCCAGCTTACCAGGCACTTGAAATGGCAACAAAAAATGGGGCTGCAGCATTGAACCTGGGGTCAGAAACCGGTAAAATTCAAACTGGTATGAAGGCAGACGTTATACTGGTAGATTTGGAACAACCACATTTGTACCCTCATTATCAGTTAGACGCCTCTCTGGTTTATTCAGCCCAGGCTTCTGATGTAAGAACGGTCATTGTGAATGGGAAAATAGTGATGGAAAAGGGTGAACTAAAAACCATTGATTTGGAAAAAACATATTATGAAATAAAGCGAATTACAAATAAACTTTCTAACTAAGGACACTTCGATTAGCAACAATCAGATGAGATGGGGAGGCTGATGATACATGAAGGGAACTTTGGTAGCTACTTGGGTGCAAACCTCGCGGGAGATTTATGGCGAAGACTTGGTAGATATTTCAATGAGAAAAGCAGGTTGGGAGCCGTCACACATTTTTAGGTCTTCAGAAGATGTGTCTGATGATGCCATCTGGCAATTTGCAGAAGAAGTGGCCGGGGAAAAATCCATTGACACAGGCGCATTTTGGTATGGGATTGGTCAAAGAAACGCTCAAACATTCTTCAACAATTACCCGTATTTTTTTCAGCATAAGCATTTGGTTCCTTTTTTGGCTTCACTGCAGAATATTCACCATATGATGACACGTAAAATTAGTGGTGCCACGCCGCCCCACGTAGATTTACAAATCGTGTCCCAAAATGAAGCTGTGTTTGTCTACCAATCACCAAGACGAATGTTTTCCTATATGAAGGGTATATTGGAAGGGGTTTCAAGGCACTTTAATGCAAAGGTGATCATAAAAGAACTTGAGCAAAGTGGAGACACCTGTAAAATGAAATTGAGTTTTGCAGACCCTATACCCCAGGAAAAGGTCAGTTTGTTTAACTGGAAAAGTATGGGGGTTCACTTCGGCAGTATTGTGTTACTGTCCTCATCTGTTTTAGTACTGGCAGGTGGCATTCTTTTTTCGACTCAGGAACTTGCTCCGCAATGGCTGGCACCCATGTTGCTTCTCACTTTTGGACTGAATGGTGTCTTGGCCATATCATTCTACAGACGGTACATTTCACCAGCGCTGTATGTAAAGAAAATGATGAAAAGTTTTTCTACAGGCGCCGTTGAACTGAGTCAACGCATTGAAATTAGTGGAGATAATGACATTGAAGTTTTGGGTGAAAATTGTAACGGTTTTATCGAAAACATGCAGTTGGTCATGCAACGGGTGTACAACACTACCATGGACTTAAGCAGTGCTTCGGATGAATTACTTGGTATTTCCAAGGAAATGTCTACCAATAGCCAACAAATGAACAACAAAACAACACAGGTTAACCAAGTCATTCAACGAATCACTCAAAACACGGCAGAAACAGCTGAATCAGCCGGCCAAACAAGTGATCATGCCAACAGCATGGCTTCTGCCGTTGAAGAAATGACTGCCACCATTCAAAACATAGCACAGTCAGCTGATACAGCGGCTGAAAACGTGCAGGCTGTTTCAGGTACAGTACAGGATCTTTCAGATAATGTTGAAGATGTCACAGGGGCATCAAAAGAAGTTTCTGATTCAGTGACTAGCATTGCCACCGTGGTAAAGGAAATTAACATTTCATTGAACGAAATCAGTCGAAACTGCGAACGTTCCATGGAGATTACCCAGGATGCGGAACAGAAAGCTGATCACACAAATGTCAGTATCGATGAACTAAACACCATGTCAAAGGAAATTGGCAAGATTATTAAAGTGATCAACGACATTGCTAATCAAACAAACCTCCTGGCATTAAACGCAGCCATTGAAGCTGCCGGAGCAGGTGAAGCTGGAAAAGGGTTTGCAGTTGTTGCCAATGAGGTGAAAGAATTGGCAAAACAAACCTCTGAAGCTACCCAGGAAATTAAAGGACAAATTGATAAAATGCAATTGAAAACAAAAGATGCAGTGGAATCTGTTGATTTAATTACCAACGTTATTCAGGAAATAACAGGAATAACTTCTTTAATTGCGGCTGCCGTTACGCAACAATCGGCAAGCACAGGCGATATATCCAATGCTGTTGTGGCGGCAGCAGGTCAAGTCAACACCATTACCACACGTATTGAAGAGATTGGCTATAAAATGCAGGACGCCTCTCTTCGAACCGAAGAGACGTACCGGGCCGTGGGAGAGGTGGCCAGATCTGTGACGGAGTTGTCTGAAGCTTCTGGAGAAGTGGCCCAGCGCACCGAACAATCCTCTCAAAATGTCTCGAAAATTGCGGCATCATCTTTAAAAATTTCAAACGACCTGGCTGTTATCAATGAAGACATTGAAGAAATACAAAAATCCTCAGGGGATACAGCCACCCAGGCTGACGTTGTCAGCCTATCAGCGCAAAGTTTATCGAAAGTTGCACAGCAGTTGGAATTTCTGGTTGAGCAGTTTAAAGAGTAAAAACAAACCACTTGTATTGAAAGGAGTTACATTATGGCAATGGTATTACACCAGGTTATACATGGTTTTAAGGTAATAAGAATTCAACATATTGAAGAACTGAAAGCCACTGGCTATGAAATGGTTCATGACAAAAGCGGGGCAAAGCTTTATTATCTTCAATCTGAGGATGACAACAAAGTGTTTGCTGTCTCTTTTAGAACACCCCCCAATGACAGTACAGGATTGCCTCATATACTTGAACATTCCGTGCTTTGTGGGTCAGAAAAATATCCATTGAAAGACCCTTTTGTTGAACTGGCAAAAGGATCACTGAACACGTTTTTAAATGCCATGACATTTTCTGATAAAACAATGTACCCCATCGCAAGTCGAAATGAACAGGATTTTATGAATTTGATGGATGTGTACATGGACGCCGTTTTTTTCCCAAACCTGGTTCGCCAACCAGAAATCCTTCAACAGGAAGGGTGGCATTATCATTTAACAACACCGGAAGAACCCATTGAAATCAAAGGTGTTGTTTATAATGAAATGAAAGGGGCTTTTTCGTCTCCTGAACAAGTGTTATTCCGTAAAATTCAGGAAACCTTGTTCCCTGACACCCCCTATGGTTTCGAATCGGGAGGAGACCCAGACAATATACCTGATCTGACACAGCAAAATTTTATTGAATTTCATAAAAGGTACTACCATCCTTCCAACGCATACTTCTATTTATATGGCAATGGAGATTTAGAAAAGCACCTGGCACATATCAATGAGCACTATTTGTGCCGCTTTGAAAAGATGGACATTAATTCCGCAATTCCATTTCAGAAACCCTTTGAAAAACCTGAGGAAGTGACCATTCCATATCCGGTGGGAAGAGAAGAAGAAGTTGAAGGAAAGACGTACATCAGTCTGAATTATGTAACGGGCAATACCACTGATCCTGAAATGCAGCTTGCCATGGAGATGCTTAACTATCTGTTGTTGGGTACCTCTGCGGCCCCTTTGAAAAAAGATTTGCTAAAAGCGGGCATTGGTAAAGATGTTTTTGGGTCTTATGACAGCAGTATTCTGCAGCCTGTGTTCAGCATCATCGTCAAGAACAGTGATGAAGAGAATAAAGAAAAGTTCACCAAATTGGTTGAAGGCACGCTTCAGCGATTAGTGGAAGAAGGCATTGATAAAAAATTGGTAGAGTCTGTTATAAACATTCATGAGTTTAAATTAAGGGAAGCTGATTTTGGCAGGTATCCAAAGGGCTTAATCTATGGTATGAAACTGATGGAAAGCTGGTTGTACGACGAAAACCCAGCAACACATTTATGCTATGAAGAAACACTGGCGAAGGTAAAAAAAGCCCTGACGACCCCGTATTTTGAAAATCTGATTCAGTCAATGCTGCTTAACAATAACCACAGAAACCTGTTGGTAGTAGTGCCGGAAAAAGGATTTAATGAAAAGAAAGAGTTAGAGTTGAAAGAATTACTGGAGGATAAAAAAACTTCCATGAAGGAAGAAGAAGTATTGGATTTGATTAATATAAATCAACACCTTCAGCAATGGCAGGACCAACCACACACAGAGAAAGAATTGGCATCAATCCCAGTATTAACACTGGAGGATTTGGACGAAGAACCGGAAAGAATTCCAACGGACATTGACACCTCAAACGCATTTGAGGTGTTAAAGCATGATCTTTTTACAAACCAAATTCAGTACACCAGTATGTATTTCGACACAAGCGCGGTTTCGCAAGAAGATCTCCCCTATTTGGGTTTGTTGGTTAGAATGCTTGGCAGGCTTAATACCCGTTCTTACACCTACGAAGAATTATCCAACGAACTAAACCTTCACACTGGAGGTATTCATACGTCAACGGATGTTGTTTCCGTATTGAATCAATCAGCATCAAACAAATTTTTATTGAAGATCAAAGGTAAGTCACTTGTTGCAAAAAGCAAAGCATTTTGGCATTTGGTTGATGAAATATACACCAGTACCCAGTGGGAAGACATGGACCGGATTCGGGAAGTAATAAGAGAAATTAAATCACGTTTGGAAATGAGTCTTCATCAGGAAGGCCATATGGTGGCAGCCAGAAGAATTCTGGCGTCCTTCTCAGAAGAAGCAGCTTTCAATGAGTTGACAGGTGGTGTTTCTTTCTATCATTTTATAAGCGAATTGGACCAACGGTTTGAAGAAGAGATAGATGAAGTCATCCTCCGCATGAAGCGCATTCTTAACAAGGTGCTCATTAAAGATAAAAGTATTGTCAGCTACACAGGAGAAGAACAGCATTACGAAGAATTTTTCAAGTATTTGAAACTCTTTATGGATAGGTTAGACATCAATGACAATGAAAAGAAAACAATGGCTTACAAGCCTCTGGCCCAGGGAAATGAAGGGTTGGTATTGTCAAGTAAGGTACAATATGTCGCAAAGGCTTCCAACTTTAAAAAACACGGTTTTGACTACTCGGGTAACATGCAGGTATTAAAAACAATTGTAAGCCTTGATTATTTGTGGAAAAAAATTCGTGTTGCAGGTGGAGCATACGGCGCTATGGCGGGTTTTTCGCGAAATGGAAACAGTTTCTTTGTTTCATACAGAGATCCAAATTTAAAGGAAACACTTCAGGTTTATAATGATATGCCTGCATATCTAACCTCATTTAAGGCAAGCGACCGGGAAATGACAAAATATATCATTGGTACCATGAGCCGAATGGATCTGCCCCTGACCCCCTCTATGAAAGGTGATAAAGCGGATCATTTGTATCTTGCTAACTATACCTGGGAAGATGAGTTGTTGGAAAGAAGCCAGGTCATTCACACCACTGTTGATGATCTGCGTGGGTACAGTGAGTTGATTGAAAAAATGATGCAAGACAATATCTATTGTGTGGTTGGAAATGAAACAAAAATCAATGAAGCCGCTTCACTTTTCCATCACATCCTGAATGTTAACAAATAGAACATAATTCATTCTCCATGAGAGCAGCGAAATCAGCTGCTCTTTTTTCGATTTCAGGCACATGGTAGATGCTGCCAGGATCATAGGCTGTCGCGGTTAAGCAAAAATGCGGAGGGAGTTGAAAACCCTTATTTATGCACAAAGCATCAATCAACTGACGGGCTACTGCGTCGCTGCCGGAATTGCCGGAGACAATAACAGCATACATTTTTTTATCATAAAAACTTCGCGTTCGATAAAGAGCGGTTAAACGGTTTATGACGGCCATTAAATTTGCGGACAATGAATCATTGTAGTTGGGACATACCCATAGAAGTGAATCTGATTTTTCGATGGCTGGAAAAAGTTCTTTAATGATATCGCCGCCATAAAAACAGCTTTGCTGTCTTCCGAAGTAAAGACAGGTTTGATAGGGACAGCCGATACAATCCATAATGGTACCATTGGCGACGTGATATTCTTCTACAGCACACCCATTTAAGTGATTTTTCACCATATTCCATAATGAAAGGGTATTGGAAGTACTGCGGGAACTGGCGTGAAGGACAGTGATTTTTGGTTTGGAATGATCAGATACCGTCTCAAGTTTCTGAAACCGATCAAAGGTTTTATGGCTGAGTTGATGAAGTAATGTCTCGCGGTCTAATCCTGTGGTTTTTTCCCATTGGTTTAAGTTATTAAGGTTTTTCGTCATTTCTATCACAGGGTGTCCAATAAACCTGCAACCTAAAGTGTTCAGGTTAAACATGAGCCAAGAAGAAAATGTTTTGGTATGCCATTGGTTATCGCTTTTCACAATCAGTAAACCAGTTGAATTTATGAATTTGGAAGGATAATCAGACATTAATCTTTGGATAAGTGCTGAAAAGGATAAATCAATACCAAAAATATCCAGGTCAGCCACAAACATATAGTGTGAAGGACTGTTTTCCTGATTTTTGTCGGCGTAATCGTGTAACATCTCGGTGTTGGATATGCGTGTATAGGCGACATCTTTACATAAATCCATCACATAAGCTTCCAAATCAGAAGAAACGGTTGATGCCATCAGTATGACCATGAAAAAGCCTCCAGTTGTCTATATGTTTTTTCAATTTCTGCATACAGAGTTTGTGGGTAATCATGAATTTCCCACTCCTGTGTAAGATGTTCTGTTCGGTTTAGACATCCCCAATAAACACCATTAATGAAAACGGTGCTATAGTGCCAGCTTCCATTCATCGTTGCCAGTAAAGATAAACTGCCTGAAGAAAGTGCCGGTGCAATGTATGGTTTAAACCCAATTTCGCGGACAACCAAATTGGCTTTCAATGTTTGATCGGTTAACCATTCTGAATAGGTTGGGTTATAATCAGTGAGACTGTTGGCAACAACCAAACCTTTTCCATGTGGTCCAAAGACCCTTCCTTCATGATGAAAGTGGGCTAAGTCTTCGCGGGAAGAAGCATAAAAATGTGCACGGGCATTCATGACACCCAACCCAAAACCTTTGACTTGCTCCGGATACAATCCCAGTCCGTCAAATTCCCCTTTTTCATTGTGGTTACTTTCAACATAAGCAACTTGGCACAACTGATCAACTGGGTCAGAAACAACTGCAAAAAGACCATCAAATTCGTGTTTTCGTGCCAGTTGGGCATAATGACGCACAATGCCTGCATTGGCTTCCAGCTGTGCCATGCGCACATCAACATTCGTCGCATCTAACGCTGGCACTTGTTTGGCGATACAAAAGACGAACACATCACAATGAAACAAGTCATTCTCATCAATGGAATTAATTGTGGGATAAGCCTGGTAGTTAATGGAAGCAATTTGATTACCTTCATGAAGCCAACGCTGTACTTTTTGAGATGATAAATCAAAAATACCGATTGACTCAATGGTATCGCTTCCCAAAAGTCTAAGTCCGGTTAATAAAGTGCTGCCTACGTCGCCTAATCCTGCAATATGCACCCTCTTCTTATCAGAATAACGAAGCCCGATTCGGTGCTTCCAGCGGGGATGTGTTGTGTTAACCCGATATACTTTCCTTTGATTAATTCGATCCAGGGCCCATTGAGGATATCCGGTTGACATCTTATTGAGTGGTGAATCCTTCCTAAAAGAAGCAAAGCTTTCATTGTCAATGACCTGTGACAGTTGCTGCACAAGACTGCAACATTGGTTTTTTCTGATGTCGATTTTATCTAACAGATAAACGGTGTCTTTTGAAGCTTCAGCAGATTTTTGGTTAATGGGCGAAAGATCAGGAAACAGATACTTACTAATGCCAATGCCTTGTTCTAACTGATAATAATTCAGCACTGTAACACCGCCTTTGCTATGAAGTAATTACCATGAGCTCCAAACGTTTAAGAAGCTCCATGTCTTTTTTCAGGTGTTCGGAAGCAGATACATTGAAGTCATATTCCATATGAGGCCCATTGTCAGGGTACCTGGGATAGATAAACACTTCTCCCAACAAAGCCAGGGTTAGTTTTCTTTCATAGAGTTTTTGGTATTCCTTTTCCAGCACCATCAAAATTTCGATGGCATTAAGGATAGACACTTCAGACATATTATAGAGCTGGCGATTTGTAACGCCTTTAATAAAAGCAGGTGAAGTGTAGGGTAGAATTAAATTAACGGATGGCAATAAATTACTCTTTGGGTATTCGCCACGCCACATATAATCTCCGCCAACATAAGGATACAATAAGGCTTCATTAAACCACAAGCGAAGTTTTGGAATGAAGTATGCACTGTCAACAGCTCTGTTTTGAATTTCCATCAACTCTTTTCCCCTGCCAGAGAGTATGCCGACAATGATTTTTTTCACATTGAGATTTTCTTCTTTTAGCAGAGGGTCCAACGCACGAATTCGATAGCCTTTGTTAAGCAAATCGTCCACCAGAATCACTGGTCGATCAAAGGATTTAATCATTCGGATCTGGTGTTTCATATCCAGGTAATAGGGAAAAGACCGTATGGTAAAGTCCTTCATGTCAGGATTAAACATTTTTTCTGTGTGCAATGATTTTGTAATGGTATTGGGAACAATGGTACGGTTAAGCACATTACCAAAGGGCACACACATCGAGTTGCCCAACCGTCTTGGTGTTAAGGGTACGGGTGGAATTTCGTTCTCGTGACATATTTTTTTGATGAGGGTTTCGTCGATGATACTTCTGTCAAAAGATAACAGTAAGTGGCCTGGATAAAGCTGGGTAAGTACTTTTTGCATGCGATTCCTTGTGCGGTTGATGACTTTTTGAACATGTCGGTTGCTTTTAAAAGGTTCCTTGATAATTGTCATAATATCCAGGTTTAACGTGCATGGGTTGGACATGTCGACGGTAAACACGGGTTGGTCGGTGGTGATTTCCTTTAACTCCTGAAATCCATGCAGGTCTAATATTTCATATATATCAGGTGTGGTGCTTTCGTCAATTTTGTTCTGGAATATGGCATATCCATAGTCCTGCTTTAAACAATAGGTGAGGGTTTCTGTTAAAATGACCTGATTTAAGTTTTCAAAAGAATGATCTTTAACAGAAAACATGCCATCAATCAACATAATTCTCCCAGTATAATTTTCTCTGACATGCTGGGAAATGTTTCGGTTTTGAAATTCCTGGTAAATCTGTTCAGATGGAATCCAGTGCAATGCAGCATAAGCAAGTATTCTGCCGTTTTGGTTCACATCTCTGATGAGAATCAAACGACCATTGGGTTTGCTGAATACTTGTTCAATATTCTTGAAGGAATAAGTATAATCCTGGTGAAATGTGGAAACGATGTTGTTGATTAATTCGTAAGTAACATGGTCACGTACGTCAACATCAAGAGAGACCGTTTGAATCATTGTTTTATACTGGGGTTCATTTCGGTACAAGTTCTGTTTATAAATGTAATGTTGGGTTAATGGATCAATCATTTTTGAGATATCCCGGTTTTCATCAATATAATTACGAATTCGGGTAGAGCTAATGTCTTCATATTGAGGTGGAAGGTTTAGTTTAATGGCTTCATGTTCCATTTTTTTCATGAGCAGGTTTAACCGTGCCTGGTTATCAAGTGAATAACTGGCGTTACGCCTTTCAAACAAAATGTGGGGAAAACTGAATATGATGTTGTTTTGTGGATTACTATAAGCAGAAGCGTTAATTAATACATCGCTTCCGGCAACCAGGTGAACAGTCGAGTCATGAAAATTATTTTTGAGATAGCCTAAATCAACGGGATTTGCTAAATTGACAGGCAGTTCTTCCGGGTAAAGGTAGATACCCAATTCATCTGCGATGGACATATTGATAATGTTTTTTCGTATTAGATTTGGTTGTGTGCGCTTTGACCAGGAAAATTCGTCAACTGCCAGGTAAACTTCAAAACCCAGGTCGCGAATGGCTTTGGTGATTTCTTTGTGGCCCAGGGTAAATGGGTCAAAAGAGCCGGGGAAAAAGGCTACTTTTGCTGGAAGTGGAATTTCAATTGGTTCATTGAAGAAGGCATAATCTGAAATAAAACGGTAAATGTGGTTAAGCCCGGATGAATTTGTCAGAAAGATCAATTCGTTTTCTTCTGTTTCACGGGACAATGTGAGTATTTTTTTGGCTGTTTTAACAAAAAGTTGGTGTTTTTCCTGAAGGGTTAATTTGGCTGAGCCAAAAACATCTTTACCAAGAACACTAAATGAGATCTGCTGTATCTGAAGCTGGTGATGAACCAATCCATTCAGCAGTATGCCCAGCATTTTTTGTAAACGAACCTGATAACTTTCTGCAGTTTCATTAAAAAATTCTTTATACCGGGGGTAATTTTCAATAAAGACTCCAATGGTTTTAAGCAACAGTGAGTTTATCTCAGTGTTGCTCTGCTTGATTTTATCCATTAAATCAGTAATGATTTCATCCAATTCAACAGGTTGAAGATAAATGATGATTTGTCCCAGATAATCCGGGATGTACTTTGTGTGTTGAGCACCATCAATTTCCAGTGCTCTCAATAACTCAATGGCAACGTCATTTCGTTGTTCTAAGGGTAGTAATGGAAATAATCTGACCAGTGATTCTCCAGCTTGTATGCGCACGCTTTCTACGGAACTGACTTTCAGAAGGTTACAATAATGCATGGCCGTGTATAATTTGTTGAGGGTGGGGTTTTGCTCCAAATAATCTTGCAAAAGCTCCACATGAATACGCTTGGTGACCCAATTGGTGGCAGATTTAAGGTTGGTCAGATGTATATCGGCAACCTTGTGAATGTCCAGTTCATAGAATTCACTATAGGGCGTAATCATGGCTTCGTCGACAAAAAGTTTTCGTGCGATCTTGTACATCAGATAGTTTTCAGCTGGTACTTGAGATTTTCCAGGTTTCATTGAAAACAGGTTTTTGACTTCCTTGATCTCTTCACTGTCCGCGGGATAATAATCAACCAGATAATTCAGACACTCTAAAATAGACATACGCAAATCTATGTCTTCAATTTCCTTAAGTTTTTTATGGTTGATCGATTTTGCTGCATATTGATAAAAAGCATCCAAGGTTGGATCGCCTGGAAAGATGGGTATTTTTTGAATCGTACCTAACAGGTAAGGGTCCGGTTCTTTATCATTTTGCCGCGATGCTTCGTAAAATTCAAGAATGATTTCTTTGTATTGACTGATGTATTTTTGTTCACAACGACTTAATAATTTTGAAATCATGTGCTGTACACTGTAGCGAATCCAAAGGGCATGAAGATCGGTAATTTTATGATCAGGCTTTAAAAAGAGTTTCATGTACTCTCTTAATAAATCAAAGCTTGTTATATCCGGCGAAGGCAATTCAACGTCTTCAGGCAATTCTTTACGGTAATTTTCATCAAAGCTGCTGATGATTTGACCAATCAGTTCAGCACATTGCCGACGGATGTCTTCTTCGGGATGTGTTAATTTTTCGTACAGAAACCGCAAGGTAACGATTTTCTGTTTTTGTGTGAAATAGGCTGTGTACTCTTCAAACAATCCTAAGTATTCCCTCAAAATTTTATCGTTTTTTTCATTACGAACAACCTCAATGATTTCACTGAGAGAATCTTCATCCCTGAATTTATACAACAAGTGTGTACTATGATAGATTGCAAAATATTTCAGGTTTTGAGTGATCTCCCGACCTTGCATAAGTGAGTAATATTTTTTACTGTGAAAGTTTTTAAGTGTCATCGGCCTGTCTGGGTCTACTTCAATGTCCAGGTCAACCATATAATCTTCAAAATCCTTTAATTTTGCATAAACCCGTACATATCTCTTTTCCTTTTCAGCATCAACATTATCCAATTTACTTAAGATAACATCAAAAGATGTTGCCAAATCAAAGTATTTCATTTCATATTGATTTTGTTCATTCTTAATGTTTTTAACCCGAAAATCACTGTAAATAAGAATCAATGATTCCAGTGGAAGGTTTTCCAACTCAAGGTCCCATACAGAGTGATTCAAAGCAATGTGGCCGATGTTAAAAATATCGTGGGACTTAAACCACTGTTCGGTATAATAATAATGCAAGTATGCAACCCTTCTGGATTCAAAGCTACGGCATCCAAATTTGCCCAGGTCATGGCCAGCAGCAGCTCCGGAAATTTTTCCCAGATCAACTGGAATGCCGTAAGCATGAAGTTGTCGTGCAATACGCACTGCAAGAAAATGAACCCCGCAAATATGGTCCATGGTGTTGTGTTGCGTTACTTCAAAGTTTAGTTTCATCATTTCTATCATGTATTCTTTGTCAAATGCTTTAACAAAACGTTTGTATTCTTTGTTTTCTGGGCTGTTGAGATCCAGTTCTTCTACTTCCAGTTTCAGGGGATATTTTGACTGAAATGATTCCTGGTCATTTTCATACTGCACCGGTATTAATATGCGAAGGGTCTCCAAATAAAAGAGGCATCCACGATTTAACGAAGTATTCAGGTCTATTTCCACTGCGTGTGGGTGTGACTTGGACAAAGTATATTGGTAAATATAATAAAGTGGATTGGCCGGAATGTCATCTTTCCATAGAATGGCCATTATATTTTCACAAAGCTCATAAATGGCCTGGCATGAATAGCGGTTTTCTTTCACCATTTTATCAAGTTTTTGTTGAAAATGCTTATCTTCAAGAAAAGAATGAACCTGATCTATTCCCAAATTTAATTCTTGAAGAGCTGGAGAACGTGTCCAGTGAGTTTTAATCAGCTCAAATATTTCGTGACTCTTTTTCATAATTGTCCCTCCCCTTAAGCATGGTTTAATGTTTTTATTATAAACGATTTTCGTCAAGGTGACCAATTACCTGCTATTTCATTTATATCTTTATCTAAGCATTCAAAACAGCTTACTGAGAATAATCTCAAATAAGAGACATCTAATTCAATTGATGGCATGTAGTAAGTGTGATACACTTTTTTTGTTATTAACATGAAATTCATCGATTGGCGAGGAGGACCTACTATGCAATTGCTGGATCGATTACTTGACCAGATTCCTGGCGGAATACTTATGATGAAAGAGAATGGCAAAATCATCTATAAGAATAAGAAAGCCGGATATTATTTAGAACTTCTTCAGAATAAAATTGGAACGGAAAAGGAAATAGCAACTTTTCTTATCAGTCTACGAGAAAACAATCAGGAGACCTGGCAGGAATCAGATGACCGTGAAATATTAATACAAACCTATCTCATTGAAGAAGAAAACGATAGCGTGTTGGGTGTCATGTTTTCGGATGTTGAAAGCATCTCGAATTTAATTTCTAGGGCAAGTACAGAAGAGTTTAAAATGATCTTCGATTCAGCCCAGGATGCTATTTTCATTGATGATAAAGAAGGAATCACCCAATGGATGAACAAGGCAGCAACAGCATTATACCAGGTATCCAAAGAGGATGTCATTGGAAAAAACATTGAAGAACAGGAAAAATCAGGTCTATTCTATCCCTCTGTTGCGAAAATGGCTTTCACTAAAAAGCAAGAAGTGACCATTTTACATAATAACAGAAATGGTAAGCGATTGATGACCACGGGAACACCCATTTTCGACAAACGGGGAAACATTCAAAAGATCATTACAACATCCAGGGATATGACAGAATTGATATCTTTAAAAAACCAACTGGAAGATGTTCATAATACCTTGGAAGAACTGAAGGAAGAACAGCAAGAACGAATCGGATCACTGATCATAAAAAGTAAAAAAATGAAGGATGTTATTCAGTTAGCCAAAAGATTGTCACAAATTGATTCCACTGTATTGATTACAGGTGAATCGGGGGTGGGTAAGGGCGAAATTGCGAAATTTATTCACTTGTTTGGTGAAACCAAGGACAGACCCTTTGTTAAAGTAAACTGTGGAGCCATTCCTGAATCTCTGTTGGAGTCAGAGCTTTTTGGCTATGAATCAGGAGCGTTTACAGGGTCAAAAAAACAGGGGAAACCCGGTATGTTTGAAATGGCCCAGGACGGTACCATCTTCCTCGATGAGATTTCAGAGTTGCCCATTAACCTTCAAGTCAAATTATTGCACGCTATTCAGGATAAAGAAATACAAAGAGTTGGAGGGGTTAAGCCAATACCTGTGAATGTGCGTATCATAACGGCCACAAACCAGGATCTCGAAATGATGGTTAAACAACACACTTTCAGAGAAGATCTTTACTATCGATTAAACGTTGTTCCCATACACATTCCGCCATTACGGGAAAGAAAAGAAGATATATTTCCCCTTGTGACATACTTTTTGAAAAATTATAACGAAAAATTTAATGCAGAAAAAAGACTTGATTCCAATACGGTCGATATTTTGTTACATTATAGTTGGCCGGGAAATGTGAGAGAATTGGAAAACATCATTGAGAGAATTGTTATTACCACACGTGGCCAGGATATACTGCCAGAAAATTTACCAGGGTTTATCGTGGGTGAAGATCACAAACAAAAGGATGTTAAATTATCTGTGAGAAATTCATTAAAACAAACCCTGGAAGATGTTGAAAGACAGGTGCTGACATCGGCAGCTGAAAAGTACAGGACAACAAGGGAAATTGCAAAAGCACTGGATGTTAGCCAACCGACCATCGTTCGCAAATTAAACAAATACAGGATAGGCGATTCATAATTGGATCTATTGATTCAATCTTTATTCAAAGACGTTATGGGGCCGATGATTGTTAAAATTTCAATTATGTCGATTCTAAATTCAGTTGGTGATACAAAAATGCATCAACTGAATTTGTTTTTTTGAGATTTGTACAGCGAAATAAACTGACAGAACCATTATTCTCCGCCGGATGGCTATAATGCAATGGATTATTATGAATATCGTGACAATCGCTTACTTTGTTGATATATGGCACAAGAATTGCATATAATATTAGGTGAAAATTAATGACCTTAAATAATGACAGGAGGCGTTCTTATGGATCAAATGAACCAAGAAGCAGTCAGTTACGTGGCAGGACTCATCCAACGAGCCCGGAAAGCCCAGGAAGCCATCGA
>JAABSW010000016.1 GCA_011390155.1 Clostridiaceae bacterium | reverse complement strand
TGGAGCCAGTTCATACCCTGAGAATCCGGCTCAGCTTCAAGTTAACTTTTCAATCGATGGAGCATCAGAAGAAATTGTTGGTGTTGCTGTGTTGACTTCTACACCAGGAGAATGGGTTGAAGTAAAATATACGTTCTCAGTCGGTACTGCTGAAAAGATCTATATCAGCATCCGGGATTTGGTACCTATAGCTCAGGGCGACGATTTCTGCATCGATGATATTTCTTTGATGCTGAAGTAAGATGCATATCAAAGAGGGCGCTGAATTTCAGTGCCCTTTTTTATTTTATATAAACAATTCATCATAACTGAATTGCTTTGCAGCTTGGGATAATATATAGGTGATTGTTTAGAGATACTTCAATCTAGGGATGCTATTGGAGGCAAAACAGGGATGGATTCTCTCAGAGAGGTTAGCCCCCCAGGGACGAAGGTTGTTATTTTTAACAACTCTCAAATCTTATCTTCCTCCGCTTACATTTATGAATTGCAAGCTGAATTTTTGATCATCCTCTTGATAATCCCAGACAGTTCTGAAAATGTCAAAAAAACCTTATGAAGTCTTTAATTTCTCTTTCGATAAAGAGTTTTACTGAGTAACGGGAGAATGAAAAATGTTGAATTGAGTATTTATATGATTGGGGAGCCATTGCGATCAACTGAAAGGGAAAAAAGTTGCTTAATTCAACAAGAATTTGATATGATACAATAAAATGATAAACAAAATTTATCAATCTAATTATTTTATGCCTATATACCAAACTATAGTGGAATCTATACTTAAAGGAGGAATTCATCAATGAAAATCCTGGCCATCAACCCTGGCTCAACATCAACAAAAATTGCCCTGTACGATAACGAGAGGGAAATTTTCACTCAAAACCTGGAGCACTCCAATGAGGCTTTGGCACCTTATAAGGAGATTGCAGACCAGTACCAGTTCAGAAAAGATGCCATTGAAAAGGTCTTGGAAGAACATGGTGTTAACCTGAAAGAACTGAAAGCGGTGGTGGGGCGTGGGGGAATTCTGCCTCCGGTCAAATCAGGTGCTTACCGGGTCAACGAGTCCATGGTGGACCGTTTGAGAAACCGCCCTTTGGCAGAACACGCTTCCAACCTGGGAGGCCTCATTGCCCACGAAATGGCTGAATCCCTGGGCATACCTTCTTTCATTTATGACTCCGTGGCCGTGGACGAGTTTGAACCCATTGCCCGCATTTCCGGACTGGCGGACATCCAGCGAAAAAGCCTGTCCCATGCGTTGAACATGCGTGCAGCGGCCATTCAGGCAGCCAAGAATGCAGGTGGCCAGTACAAAGACATGACCCTGATTGTGGCCCACCTTGGTGGCGGCATCACTGTTAGTGTTCATCATAAAGGCCGCATGATTGACATTGTTTCAGACGATGAGGGTCCATTCTCCCCTGAACGGGCTGGCCGGGTGCCTTGCATGGAGCTGGCTAAGCTGTGCTACAAGGAAGAGCAGTCAGTGATCTCCAAGAAACTAAGGGGAAAAGGCGGCCTGATTTCATACCTGGATACCAACAGCGCCATTGAAGTGGAAAAAATGATTGGAAAGGGAGACGAGAACGCCAAGCTGATTTACGAGGCCATGGCTTATCAGATTGCCAAGGCCATTGGCGAACTGGCCACAGTGGTGGAAGGCAAAGTGGACAAAGTGGTCATCACCGGGGGCATCGCTTACTCAGAAATGATAACCGGATGGATCAAAAAACGTGTGGAATTCATTGCTCCCGTGGAAATCATTGCCGGCGAAAATGAACTGCGTTCTCTGGCCATGGGTGCCCTGCGGGTACTGAAAGGTGAAGAGGAAGCATTGGAGTATGATTTGGATTAATTAGTTTTCAGCCGTCGGGAAGAGGACTGGCATAGTGATGGTTTGCAGCATAAAAAAAGCGTTGAAGAGGATTGTTTCTCATCAACGCTTTTTATTAGGTTAGGATGTAAAATCTACGGCCGTTCCAACTGCTGGATAGCTTCCAGCACACGGGGCACCACCTGTTTTTTCCTGGATACCAGGCCGGGAACAAAAGTCCCTTGTTCCTGGGAAACCTGGAACGCCATGGGAACCAGTTGTTTGTTTTTACATTGGTAAAACAGGTATGATCCTTCTTTCAGGATATCTGTCACCAGGATCATGGTCAGCTCCAGGTCCCGGCTGGTATGCACCTGTTGAATGGTGTTCATGATCTCATCGCGTCGGTTAAAAACCTCATCGATGTCAAGGGTGAGTACCTGGCTGATGCCTGCTTCAAAGTGACCCACCTGAAATTTTTTATAATCTTTATAAAAGATATCATTCATATCCTGGCCTTTTAAAGAGGTGCCTTCCTGGAACATTTCCATGGCGTAGGCTTCCATGTCCACTTTCACTGACCGGTTCAGTTCTTCCGCCGCTTTGCGGTCTGCCAGGGTGGTTGTGGGGGATTTGAAGAAAAGTGTGTCGGACAGTATACCAGACAGCAGCAAACCTGCAATGGGTCGTTTTGGCTCCAGGCCATGTTCCTGGTACATTTGGTAGATGATGGTGCAGGTGCTTCCCACAGGCACATTGCGGAAAGAGATGGGCAAGTTGGTGGAGATGTCCCCCAGCTTATGATGATCCACAATTTCCAGTATTTCAGCTTCATCCAGCCCCTCAACACTCTGGGCATATTCATTATGATCCACCAGAATCACTCGTTTTCTGGTGGGACTGAGAATATGTTTGCGATTGAGAAAACCGGCAAGGGTATTGTCATCGTTCACCACCGGATAACTTCGGTAATGAGACCGGCTCATTTCATCACGCACATCTTCCAGATAGTCTTTGGGGTAGAACCGCACCACATCACCAGTGCGCATAATGGAAGAAAGGTAGTTGCATTGGTGGAGAATTTTTGAGGTGTAGTAGGTTTCCTTTGGCACAGACAACATGTTGACATTTGCTTTTGTTGCCATTTCGATGAACTTGTCCGGAACAGGCTTTCCACCTGTGATGATGACCAACTGTACCCTGGAATCAATGGCATGTTCAATGATGTCATACCGATCGCCCACGATGATGATGCTGTCTGGTCCGAAAGTGCCTTTGATGGTATCCACATAAAAGGCGATGACAGACACTTTGCCATCCACTTCCTCTGTTGAATGAACCAATGCTGTGGCGTTCAGGTCACGCACAAGGTTCTCAATGGACGTGTGCAACCGATAATAATCGCCGCGTATTAACCCCATGGCAATGTCCTTCATACTGACAATACCCTGGAGGTGTCGGCTTTCGTCCAACACAGGCAGTGTCGGAAACTCTTTTTCTTCCATTATCTGGTAGGCATCCAGAATGGAAGTGGTGGACGGCACTCCGGGAATGCGTTCCAGGACAAGGTCCTGTACCTGGGTTCGCACATCTTGAATCATCATTGGCGGGTTGATGTCAAAACGTTTCAGGACATACTGAGATTCTTTTGTGATGGCACCGGCCACAGCGGGTATGGCATCGATTCCCACCCTTCGCTTCAAAGCGGCATAACCGATGGCTGAACAGACGGAGTCGGTGTCTGGGTTTTTATGACCAAAAATGAGAACTGACATGGCAATCTCCTTTGTAGGTTCACATGGTAGGTAGACAATTTTCGTTCACATGAAGATCAAATCACATTGGTATATGAATACCCATTTGAACGTATGAATGAACAGGATGTTGTTGATTTAAAGGGGTTAGTGTAACATTATAACATGGAAAGGATGTCATTAAAACGTTGGATCAACAGAAATGTTGTAGATTTCAATTGCAAGGCCTTGGGAAAGCAGATTCAAAAGGGGTATATAGAAAACAGATTAACTTGCTGAAATGCAACCATACGGTCTGGAATTCGTATGATTGATTAACAGGATTACTGGATTATTGAGAAAGAGTATCGCTGGAAAGAAGGTCATCCGATGAAACTTAAAAAATTGTTAATGGATTTAGTCTACCGATTTTCTGTGAGTTTTAAACGTTTTCCCGTGCCCATGTTCTTTGCCGTTGCAACGGTTGTGCTGCTGATGATTCTAAATCATGTTGATTATCACCAGACAGAGTTGATGGAAGACCTGGGAAGGATGGCCATGGCCACGGCTTTGGGATTGCCCATGAGCCTGATTGTCAAGATCTTTTGGGAGGGGAAGGGCAACAGACAGTTCATTCACGAAGCCTTATCGTATATAGGGGTTGTCGTCTTGGTGGTATTGGCCTATTTCTTTCTGTTAGATGAGATGGATATGGTGCAGGGAACCCGTTACACAGCCTATATGCTGGCCCTTTTTCTTGTCTTTCTTCTCATACCTTACCGCAAACAGCAGGAAGGCTTTGAAAGTTATGTGGTGAAGCTGTTTACTTCTTTTTTCATCACGTATCTTTACTCAGTGATCCTCTTCGGTGGTTTGGCCGCCATCCTGGGGGCCATCGACGTATTGTTTGAAGTGGACCTGGATCACAAATTGTACTTTGACATGTTTCTCATAGTGGCGGGTGTGGTGGCGCCGGCAGTGTTCCTGGCCGAAGTACCGGTCTCTCATGAAGATATGAATACCTTTGAGTATTCAAAGGTATTGAAAGTGCTGATGCTTTATATAGTGATGCCGTTGATTGTGGCTTATACAACCATCTTATACGCCTATTTAATTCGGTTGCTGCTGATCCGTGAGTGGCCGCGTTACATGGTCTCCAACTTGGTGGTGTGGTATGGCATTGTGACTGCCATTGTTATTTTTCTCATTGTTCCTTTGCGGGAAGATCATGCCTGGGCACGTACCTTTTCACGGTTCATGCCATTTGCAGTGGCGGTTCCCTTTGCCATTATGTTTACAGCCATGGGGATTAGAATCAATGCCTACGGTTTGACAGAACCCAGGTATTTTGTGGTTGTGACAGCCCTCTGGCTGGTAGTGGCCATGGTGCATTATGTTGTGTTCCATAAAAAGGCAAATCACTGGTTGGTAGTGGCATTGCTGGCCGCCGTTGCCTTGTTGTCGGTCACGGGCCCCTGGAGTGCCTATTCCTTGTCAAAATGGAGTCAGTCAGGTCGTTATGACCGTCTGCTGGTACAGCACCAGTTACTGGATGAAAGTGGTCAGATTCAGCAAAACACCCAGGTACCAGAGGAAGCCCAAGAAGACATCAGCTCAATCATCAACTATTATGAACGTTACCATGATGTGGAAGACCTGACAGGCATACCGGAAGATTTCATCATGCAGGACATGGAGCAACTTTTTGGATTTGAACCAATCTATGATTACGGTGTTCCCTGGGAAGGTAATGAGTACTTTTATTTAAGCAGCCGAGAGGACACAAAAGCCATATCAATTGAGGGGTACCAGTATTACACTTTTGTTCCAGGTTATTTTGGCAGACAATTTCAGGGTGAAGAAGAAGTGCTTCAAGGCTACTCGGCCCGGTTCAACCATGAAAGAAGAGAACTGGAAATACTTTACAACGATGAGCTACTGTACAAAAAAACACTTAGAGAGATGGTGACACCCATCATTGAAAGGGTAGGCATCAATCATCCTGAACCTGTTAACAGGGAAGAGATGACTTATTTTGATGAAAACAGTGAGATAAAAATGATGGCAGTGTTTCGGCACATGAATGGCTATATGAATAAAAACAATGATGAACCGGAAATAGAAGGTCTGGAAATAGACCTATATTTCACTGTGAAATAGCAGTGAGATGAAACCTGTAAGACGAAGTCCACTGGTCGTTGCGTTTCAACTGACCCTTGTGTTTTCATTGTTTTTTGGTCGAAATGTGATAAAATTGATTAGGTTGATGAAAACATCAACAATATTTGAAGATGGAGGTTGTGTATGAAAAAAGCACAGATTGAAACAAAAAAAGGCACCATGGTGATTGAACTCTTTGAACAGGATGCACCCAACACTGTGGCGAATTTCGAAAAATTAATAAAAGAAGGATTTTATGACGGATTAACTTTCCACCGTGTCATTCCGAATTTTGTGATCCAGGGTGGCTGCCCCAAGGGCACAGGCACTGGCGGACCAGGCTACACCATTAAATGTGAATTGGACAACAACCCCAACAAGCACGAGAGGGGCAGTCTTTCCATGGCCCATGCAGGCCGTGACACCGGCGGAAGTCAGTTTTTTGTTTGCCACAGTCCTCAACCCCATCTGGACGGAAACCACACGGTTTTTGGTAAGGTGATAGAAGGTGTGGAAGTGGTGGATGACATCCGTCAGGGCGATGTGATGGAGAAAGTTACCATCATTGAAGAGTAATCGCTGAAACTGATGATTGATTCTAAAATAAAAGAATGCCCTTCACTCAGGTTGATGTGAAGGGCATTCTTTTATTTTTGGAATGTACAACAATCAGATCAGCAGTTTCTCCATAATGGTCACGTCCACCCATTGTCCATCCAGCAGTCCCTGACGGTAGTATGTTCCTACTTCCCTGAAGCCACTGCTCTTATATAATTGTTGGCCAGGAATGTTATCGGCAAAGGTGTTGAGTACAAGTTTATGAAAATTATTTTTTTTGGCCACGTCTTCTAAACCTTGCATGAGAATTTTTCCATACCCATTGCCCTGAGACTTATTTTCGATGTATATGGAAACCTCGGCGATGCCGGCATAACAGACCCGATGGCTGAAGGGGCTGAGCGATGCCCATCCAATGACTTGATGTTTGGTGTTTTCAAGCACGATTACCTGATAACGGGGATTTCGGTTATGATACCACTGTTTCATGTAGTCCATGTCTTTTGTATCAGACTCCATGGTGGCCAGGCGTGTTTCGATGCCCTGGTTATAAATTCTCAGTATTTCTGGCAAATCTGCTGCCCTGGCAATTCGAATGGTAGGAGTGTCTTGTGAAGTTTTATTGTTCAATTGGTCCTCCTCCTTGCAAATTAACTGCATAACTCCTGCAATAATATAACTTAGAATAACACAAGGTAACAGATTAATAAAGTTGCATGTGTAGAAAATATCCACGATCACACATTTTCATACAGTTTTACAACGATCAATAATCACGGATGTTTTCTTTTTCGATGATGGACTGTACTCGATGTTCGGTTACCACCAATGGCAATAACGTCTCATTATACTCAATGTCGTAAAACTTTGCAATTAAAAGATTTTCTTCTTCCATAAAGGTGATGTTATACTCCATTATTTTGTCACCAACATTGTTGTGTTCAAGGTTAGACTCCGTTTTAATTCCGGTGCTCGGATCCCCTTTAACACTGACAATCTTTGTTAACAGATCGGTGTCGTAAAAATAAGTGCTTGTATTTACAACCTCTCCCGTTGGGGTTGTGGAAATGGTTTCCAATATTTTATCATCATCATCCATGGATATCGTTATGACGGAAGCTACATTACCGTCAGGGCCATAATGGGTACGGATCTCCTTGTGATCGTCAAGGGAATATTCTATGCGAGTTTCCAAACCATCTTTATGAACAGTCATTTTTTCTACTAAGAAATCGTCTTCATAATGAAAGTAAATAGTGGCTTGCAATTCATCGTTTGCGTAAACTTTGTTTTCAATGATTCTATCATTGTCATAGACAATCTCACTGCGCATTTCGGTATCATGATCAGTCGTAAGGGCTTCGATAAGGTTGCCATTATCATCATAGGTGTTTGTGGTTTTTCTTTCTGACTTGATGTCATAAGATATTCCATCAATTTCTACTTTTCCGTCTTCAATGATTTCTTCATAGGTGGTTATTTCATTAACGGACGGGTCTTCAATATTGGTGGCATTACCTTGCTGACAACCGGTTAACATTATTACTAAAATGAAGGTTGATAAAACGGACTTCAATAATTCTTTTTTCATTTTGTGCCCTCCTTTGAATGTTACACATTATGCTCATAGGCAGGTTAACTGGAAATGATCACACCAAAACATCCTCTCTACATAGTATATCCCTTTCGTAGGCTCACCTCAACAACATCTGTTGTGAAACCGCCACAACGAAGGATTGAAATGCAGCGAAGGGAAAACCCAAGTTTTCAGAAAAATAATGTTAATGATGTTTATGTGAGAGTTCAAATGTAAGACGTTCAAAGGGAAGACGTTCAAAGGAAGAACAAAAAGTTTGAGAATTATGCTTGACACTGGATTCAGATCTGTGATAGTCTAAATCCAATTTAATAAGATGACTCTTATAAAGAGCAGGCGGAGGGACTGGCCCGATGAAGCCCGGCAACCGGCAGGTAAACTGCACGGTGCTAATTCCTGTAGGTTTATACCTAGGAGATGAGAGATGGGCAGCTATCAAACCTCTTGATGTATATTAACCTATACACAAGAGGTTTTTCTGTTTTACTCTCTAAAAACGAAAAAAGGAGAGATTTACATGACAAAACAAGAAGAACGAAAGCTTCAGTTTGAAACGCTGCAGGTGCATGCCGGGCAGGAGGCAGATCCGGTAACGGGGGCGGTGGCAGTACCCATTTACCAAACTTCAGCCTATAAATTTGAAAGCACTGACCACGCTGCAAAGTTGTTTTCACTGGAACAGGAAGGCAATATCTACACTCGGATCATGAACCCCACCACAGACGTTTTGGAAAAACGCATGGCAGCCCTAGAGGGCGGCGTGGCCGCCTTGGCCACCGCCTCTGGACAGGCGGCCATGACCACGGCCATCCTAAACCTGGCAAGTGCAGGCGACGAAGTGGTGACAGCGAACACACTATATGGGGGCACCTACACCCTGTTAAGTTGCCAATTGCCCAAATATGGCATCACCACTCATTTTGTAAACCCAGATAACCCTGATAACTTCGAAAAAGCCATTAACGATAAAACCAAACTGGTGTTACTGGAAAGCATCGGTAACCCCAATACCAACCTCATCGATTTACCCGCAGTGGCTGCCATTGCACATAAGCACGGCATCCCTGTGGTAGTGGATAATACCTTTGGTACACCATACCTGTACCGACCTTTTGAACATGGGGCCAACATTGTGGTTCACTCCGCCACCAAGTTTATTGGCGGGCATGGCACAAGCATGGGTGGTGTCATTGTGGATGGCGGCAATTTTGACTGGGATGCCAGTGGCCGTTTTCCTGGCCTGACAGACCCGGACCCCTCTTACCATGGCATTCGTTACACCGAAACTTTTGGTTCTGCCGCTTACATCGTGAAAGCAAGGGTACAACTGCTCCGGGACATGGGCGCTGCACTGAGCCCTTTTAATGCCTTCCTGCTGCTTCAGGGACTGGAAACCCTATCACTCAGGGTGGAACGGCATGTGGCAAACACGCGAAACGTCGTTGAGTTTTTAAAAAATCATCCCCAAGTCAGCTGGATCAATTACCCTGAACTGGAAGAGAGCCCTTATTATGAGCTGGCAAAACGCGATTTTCCAAAAGGTGTGGGTTCCATCTTCACCTTCGGCATTAAAGGCGGGCTGGAAGCAGGAAAAAAATTCATCGATGCCCTGAAACTCTTCGCCTTGGTGGCCAATGTGGCCGACGCCAAGTCCCTGGTCATTCACCCAGGCAGCACCACCCACTCACAGCTGACGGAAGAACAGCAGCGGGAGGCCGGGTTAAAACCTGAAATGATTCGTGTTTCCGTTGGGCTGGAAGGAGCTCAAGACCTGGTTAATGATTTTGACCAAGCCTTTCAGGCAGCCTCAGAATAACAGATTATCCATAATAGGACAGATCATAGAAAGAAGGTAATTATCATGCCAGTAAAAATACCGGATACACTGCCGGCAGCAGAAATTTTAACCAAAGAGAATATTTTTGTGATGAATGAAAGCAGGGCCTATCACCAGGACATAAGGCCCTTACGAATTGCAATTCTCAACCTGATGCCCACAAAAGTGACTACGGAAACGCAACTCCTAAGAATGCTTGGTAACACATCATTGCAAGTGGAAGTGGTGCTGCTGCACCCAAGAAGCCACCAGTCAAAAAACACTTCACAGGAACATTTGAAAACTTTCTACAAAACCTTTGACGAAATAAAGGACGAAAAATTTGACGGTCTGGTTATGACGGGAGCTCCAGTTGAACAAATGCCCTTTGAACAAGTAACCTACTGGGAAGAGCTGAAGGAAATCATGGAATGGCGAAAACACCATGTTTTTTCTTCCCTGTTCATCTGTTGGGCGGCACAGGCGGCGTTACAGTATGATTACGGTATTGAAAAATACCAGCTGGAACATAAGGTTTTCGGCGTCTACCGCCATAAAGTTCTAAACCCATACGTAAAGCTGGTGAGAGGCTTTGATGATGAGTTTGATGCCCCACACTCCAGGCATACGGAAGTTCGGGAAAGCGACCTGGCCAAGGTTGAAGGGTTGGAACTATTGGCCACATCCAAGGATGCCGGGGTTTACCTGGCAGCCACCAAAGATGGTAAAAACGTGTATGTCACTGGACATTCGGAATATGACGCCTTCACCCTTAAAGCAGAATACGACAGGGATGTAAAGGCTGGTTTACCCATCGGAGTGCCTGCCAACTATTTTCCAAACAATAACCCTGTTGCAGAACCGAAGGTAAGTTGGAGAAGCCATGGCAATTTATTGTTTGCCAACTGGTTGAACTATTACGTCTATCAGGAAACACCTTTTGATTTAAATGAAATATAAACAAGTGAACCTTCTTTTTCCTTATATTTTCTTTTACCTATTTAAAAATGATCCTTACAAATATGGTACACTGATGATAGGTAAATGAACTAATTGACGGACAGGGGAGCTGGATTCATGCGTGTGATAAATGGATGGCGTTCTAAGGTTTTCATAAGTGTTTTATCAGCCATGTTATTATTGTCAGCTTGTGGTGACGCTGGCACAGATCAGACAGCAGAAGCAGATGAATCGAATCACGTCCCACTTTCGGAGTTGTTTATAAGCAATTTGTTTCATGAGAAGCTGGATGGAATCCACATTGGAAAACATGACCTGGCACAAAAACTGCAGCAGGAATATATAAAAAAGAATTACCGGCTGTCCAGTGTTAATACATCAGCTTATGGTTACCAGGGCCCTCTTACCAGCGACCCTTTTGACAGAGAGTGGTTTACCAGGGATCAGGCACATTTTATTCACTTGTTTCAGCAGGAAAACACACCTGCCAAGCTTGAAAAATGTTACACAGAAATTGCCCAACTGAAACAGCATCAGCAGGAGGTCATCTCCCGGGTACAATCAAAACATCCTGACTACCGCATTTTCAGCCCGGAAGAAACCGATGAAATCAACAGTTTGTTCATTGCCATATCCGCCAGACAGAATTGGCTGAAAGACCACTTAACGGGAAATGATTTGGCGGACTGGGAAGATTACTATCCCCGTACCTATGGCTATCATTTCTTTCAGATGGGATCCTTAAACATCCAGGGTGGCGTTGAAGTAGTTGACATCGATGTAAAGGACAACTTCACAGCCTATGATGAGGCAGCCATCATCGCCTACTTAGATGGTTTGCCTGTACCAAAAAAAGTGTACCAGGGAAAAGAATTTTTCTTTATCAATGGTGCCAACGAAGATTATGGTGCAGTGCATGCCAACGGGCAGATTATTGTGTTTAATCTATTTGACAACACGGATGAAATGATGAAACTAATCGCCCATGAAATGGGCCATGAAGCAGGTTATCTTATTTTTGGAAGAGACGCCTATGAGAATGAGAATGAACAGATGAAGAAGGCCTACGCCGGCCTTCATGGCAAAGAGGTACCTGTCGACGATCGAATGCCATGGGAACTTCGTCTCAGTGAAAATTTTGCAGAAGATTTTGCCTGGGTGTATGGTGGGCATGACAAATGGACCTACTGGCGGGAAACAGACCAGAACCAGGTGCAGGGCTTTATTGAAAGCTCACTTGTGAAGGCGAAGCTTGAGGAAGCCATTTTGATCCGGGACAACATGAAATTAATCACACAGGATGGACAACTGACCTTGTTTGGCGGCATCCATGAAGATAACCTGGTGATTGTGAGAGATCCAACCCTGACCATTGGCATTGATGGTTTTTATAAAGGCGCTTATCAGGTGTACGCCCACTGGCGAAACAATGTGACAGGAAACCTTCCCCGGCAGCCATTTAATGAACAGGGACTGGTCACACTTCAATTGGCCCAGTTACCTCATGAAATGAAGCGTTTGGAAGAAGAAGGGTATGTGATGTATGAAATGCAGCTAAAGATGTACCACTATACCTCATTACAAAAATATCACCAGCCCACCTTTGCCCGGTTTCATGTGGTCTACTGGCCCTGAATCATAAACAGTACAAATAAAACCCAGCTGTTCGACGAACAGCTGGGTTTTTCTGAAGGGTTTATCTGGTAATAGGTTTATCTGTTCCTGTGTTATTTCAATGAATGAACAAACAACCCACTGCGAAGCTTCGGTTCAAACCAGGTGGATTTTGGCGGCATGATTTTATCCTCATCAGCCACTTGCAACAAATCTTCAATGGTGGTGGCAAACATGGAGAAAGCAACTTTCATGTCTCTTTCCACCCGTTGTTCCAGTTCACCGATACCTCTGATGCCTCCGACAAAGTCAATGCGGCTGTCGGTACGAGGGTCATAGATGTCCAGAATTGGTTGCAACAGGTTGTTTTGCAGAATGCTTACGTCCAACTGAGAAATCACATCGTCGGGATCAAAGGTATGGGGTTTAGCCGTTAATTTGTACCATTCTCCCTCCAGGAACATGCCAAACTCGTGCTTTGATTGAGGCTGGTAAGCAGTGCTCACCTTTTCACACTCAAAATTGGCTTCCACACGGGTTAAAAATTCGTCCTTTGACATGCCGTTCAGGTCTTTGACCACTCGGTTGTATTCCATGATCAATAAATCTTCCTGGGGAAAAGTAACCGCCATCAAGTACTGGCTTGGGTCATTGGGGTCCAGGTCATTTTCCTCTTCACGACGGCGCAGGCCAATTTTGGCAGAAGAAGCAGTACGGTGGTGACCATCAGCAATGTACAGAAATTCGATTTCATGGCGGAAAATAGCTTGAATGTTATCAATGGTTTCCTGGTCGCTGATTGTCCACAGGGTATGCCCTATGCCGTCTTCTGTGACAAAATCATAAACAGGCTTCTGTTCCCGGGCGATGATGTTTAACAGACCCGTTAAATTATCGTTGCTGCGGTGGGTTAAAAAGACTGGTTCTGTGTGAGCGTTGCACACATCAAAATGACGAATGCGGTCTTCTTCCTTTACCGGACGGGTCAATTCATGTTTTTTAATGGTGCCATTCATGTAGTCATCAATGGAAAAGGTGGCAACAATCCCCAGTTGGCTGCGGCCATCCATCACCTGACGGTACAGGTAAAAGGAAGGGGCGTCATCCTGTATTAACACATTATCTGACTGCATTTTTTCAAGGTTTTCAGCCGCTTTCTCATAAACAGCCGTATCATAAGATCCCACTTCCGGGCTTAAATCAATTTCAGAGCGGATCACATGCAAAAATGAGTTTGGTTTGTCCTGGGACATGCGAAGGGCTTCAGAGCGATTCATAACGTCGTAGGGTAAGCAGGATACTTCTCTGGCCACAGGCGCATCAGGACGGATGGCTCTAAATGGTTTGATCAACATTTACTGGGATCCTCCTTTGCAAAAAACCTCAAAGATTTCAATGAGTTCTCCACCAATACGTTCCTGGGCTTCGGCGGTGGATGCGCCAATATGTGGTGAGGCAGACACATTTTCATGGTTCAGCAGGTCCTTGTTTGGCGTGGGTTCTGTTTCAAAAACGTCCAGGGCTGCTCCGGCCACCTTGCCGCTGTTCAATGCCGCCAGCAGTGCATCTTCGTCAATGGTGCCGCCCCGTGCACAATTAATCACATAAACGCCGTCTTTCATCACGTCAAATTCCGGTTTGCCTAACACTGGAGGTTCGTCAGCCAGTTTGGGCACGTGAAGACTAATGAAATCCGCTGTTTTCAACAGAGTTTCCTTATCAACAAAGGTGTAGCTTGTAAAATCCTTGACTTCACCCATGATGTCGTTGTAAATGATTTTCATACCAAGGGCATGAGCTTTTTCAGCCAGGCTTCTGCCAATACGGCCAATGCCAATGATCCCCAGGGTGCTGTCGGAAAGTTCCGTACCCACATATTTTTTCTTGTTCCATTCGCCATTACGCATGGTGATGTTGGATTTTTGCAGGTGTCGGGCAAGGGTGAGCATGTGTCCCAGCACCAATTCGGCAACAGCCTGGCTGCTGGAATTAGGGGTGTTGCGTACTTCAACGCCAAATTCTTTCGCTGCTTCAAGGTCAATGTTGTCCAGACCCACACCGGCACGCACAATGAGTTTCAGTTTACTGTCTTTACCCATGGCTTCAAAAGTGGGCCGTTTCACCTTTGTGGCAGAGCGCACGATGAGTGCGTCGTATTCTTTCAGCTTTTCAGGTAGTTCCTCCGGGCCGTAGGACATTTCATCCACCTGGCATCCCATGGCTGCAATGGCTTCCACAGCAGTTTTAACAATACCGTCTGATGCCAACACTTTTAATTTATCCATTAAATCGCCTCCAAATTTATTTTTTGTGTCACTAAACAGGTGATTCTAAATAGATGCAACTAACACTAAATCAACGTATCGATGAGCTCAAGCAGTTCTTTAACTTCATTCACCTGGCGGTCGGCCATGTGTGCAATGCGGAATGTTTTTTCCTTCAGGTCGCCATAACCGTTGGAGATCATGTACCCTTTTTCGCCTAACTTTTTATTTAAATCACCCACGTTAATGCCACGGGTGTTTTTGATGGTGGTCAGGGTGTTGGAAGCAAATTCCCGGTCTGGGAATAAGGCAAAACGGTCTTCTGCCCAGGCTCTGACGATCTCGGCCATTTCGAAGTGTCTTGCAAAACGATTTTCAAGCCCTTCTTCAAAAATGCGGTCCAGCTGATAATCCAAAGCGTACATATGAGAAAGAGAAGGAGTGGAAGGATATTGATGATCCTTTTTCTGGATGTATTTGTACAAGGAAAGCAGGTCTAAATAATATCCTCTGAACTCCACCTGTTTGGCAGCTTCAGCAGCTTTTTCCGAGAAAGAGCAGATGGCCATGCCTGGGGGCAATCCCAAGGCTTTCTGGGTTGAGGTGATACAAATATCCACACCCAGGTCGTCCACATCAATTTTTGTACCAGCCATGGAACTGACGGTATCAAGGCAGAACACAATATCAGGGTATTTTTTGATCACGTCGGAGATGGCTTTCACAGGGTTCATAACCCCTGTTGAGGTTTCATTATGGGTGATGGTCACCAGGTCATATTTACCTGTGGAAAGGGCTTCCTCAACCATTTCAGGCGTGGTGGGCTGGCCCATTTCAGATTCAAACAAATCGGCAGGAACATTGTTGCCAACGGCCAGTTCATACCATCTTTTACCAAAGGAACCAACAGAAAAAACAGCGGCTCTTTTTCGTGTGCAAGACCGGATGGCACCTTCCATTAACCCGGTACCGCTGGTGGTGGAGAGCATGATCTGGTTTTTGGTATACATCAGCTTCATCATTTTTTCAGAAATACTTCTTTGCAGATTACTGGCATCTTTTGTTCTGTGGCCAATCATGGGTGTGGCCATTTTTTCCAACACCTCTGGTAAAACGTCCACCGGGCCTGGAATAAAGAGTTTTTTGTGCATAATAATCCTCCTTTAAATTTTAATGACGGGCTTATAAATAGTTGGTCAAGATCTTTTACACTGGCTGAAAGCCAATAGAAACCAAGTTTAAATCAATCTTACGATTCGATTTTTATCTCATACTCAATAAGCCCTGCCTTTTTAAGCATGGCACTGACACCACAATATTTTTCTTCTGATAATTTTACTGCTTTCTCAAGCTTGTCCATGGGCAAATCCTGCCCCTTGAAGGTGTAGGTGACGAATATTTTATCATAGATTTTTGGATGATCCTCCGTTTGATGAGCCGTTACAGAAATGCTGAAATGATCGAATTCTACGCGCATTTTATTGAGAATGGATACCACATCAATGCCAGTGCATCCGGCTAAACTTGCCAGCACAAGAGGTTTTGGGGTGGGGCCTCTGTCTTCACCGCCCAGTTCCGGGCTGCCATCAAGGGTTAGATGATGTCCGTTAATGTCCACGTCAAAGGCCATTTTATCCATCCAGGTGCATTCAACTCTCGGTTCCAATTGCATCACTCCTCGTAAATTTCTGATTCTCATTGTGATTCAAAATATTTCTTCGTATTAACTTATTATACCTCATCTCAGCCATTAAAAAACAAAATCTCATTAAGAAATCTCATTAAGATGCATAAAGAAACCTGCATAGACCACACAATTGAATAAATTCTAACAAAACAATTGACAACGGGAAACCGATTTCCTATAATTATATTAGGAAAGCGGTTTCCCAAAACTGCACGCCTAATCTGAACAAGGGAATGGGACCAATGAAAATAACCATTAATGAAGTGGCCAAGTTGGCAGGTGTTTCAAAAGCAACAGTTTCCCGGGTCATGAACAACACAAAACCAGTGAACCCAGAAAAGCATGAACGGGTTTTAAGGGCCATTGAAGAGCTGGAATTTACACCTAATCCTGTGGCAAGAGGGCTGGTGCATAAACGAACAGGTCTCATAGGAGTGGTTATCCCCGACATCACCAACCCTTTTTTTGCTGAGTTGGTAAAAGGTGTGGAAGAAGTGGTGCGGGAAAAAAATTACAACATGATTTTATGCAACACGACACATAATATGGAAAAAGAACTGAGCTATTTGAATATGTTAAAAGATAAATACGTGGACGGCATCATTTTCATGACCGCCAAGGTGTCACCTGAGCACAAAGAGTTTTTCAGAAAAAGTCAATTGCCAGTGACATTCATTAACCGCAAATGTGACGACATTCATGTTGCCAGTTTAGACATAGACAACTATCAGGCTGCATTTGATATGACAACTTTTTTTCTGAAAAGAGGCCACCGGCGGGTGGCCATCATAAGGGCGCCCTTAACAGATAAAACCTCTGGCTATGAACGCTACCGGGGTTATCAGGAGGCCATGCGCTCCTATGACATTGAACCGGAGGAATCACTGGTGATGCGCAGCAACTTTAAAATTGAAAGTGCTTATAAAGCGGTGAAAAAATTTCTGAAGGAACAACAACCGGTGACAGCTATTTTTGCCACCAGTGATTTGATGGCCATTGGCGCCATCAGGTGCCTTCGTGATCACCATGTGCAGGTGCCAAAGCAGGTGGAAGTGGCAGGTTTTGATGACATTCCCATGGCCTCTTATTATAGTCCTTCCATCACAACAATAAGACAACCGATTTTTGAAATGGGAAGAAAAGCCACCCGTTTGTTAATAAAAGAAGTTAACAGAGAAATCATTAAAACCAGAAACGTTACACTGCCATACCAGTTAATCCTTCGGGAGAGTACTTTAAAAACACCTGTGACAGGAGAGTAGCCATGCGACTGGATGATAAAATTTATTTTGATGCAAGTGCCTATGATGTGGTTACCATGGGAGAACTGCTTATTGACATGATTTCAACCGACTATGTGCCCACCCTGAAAGAAGCCGTTCATTTTCAAAAAACATTTGGCGGTTCACCGGGTAACATTGCAGTGAATTTAGCGAAAATGAAATACCGAACAGCACTGATCAGCAGTATCGGTGCTGATGATTTTGGCCGATTTTTAATTGATTTTCTTCAGGATCAATCCGTTGACACAAAAGGCATTCAAATGGCTTCCACCACAACATCCATGGTTTTTGTCACAAAAAGTAAAGAGAACCCACTCTTTTTGCCCCTAAGGTTTGCAGACCTTGACCTGAAGTTGCAGGAGGATCAGTTTAACCTCATCGAAAACACAAAAATATTTCATTTTACTGCCTGGGCCTTATCCCACGAACCCATTCGAAAGGTCACCATGGCATTACTTGAACACGCCAGAAGCAAAAAGAAACTCATCACCTTTGACCCAAATTACAGGGATGTGTTATGGGAAAAAGGCCACGATGGTCCAGGTTTCATTCGTCAAAAGGTATTGCCCTTGGTTGATATCATAAAGCCTTCTGAAAGTGATGCAGAACATTTGCTGGGAAAAGGATCATTGGAAGCCTATGCCACCAAATTCAAAGACACAGGTAACCTGATGGTGATGATGACCCTGGGGGCGGCGGGTCTTATGGCCATGGACGATGAAGAAATTTTTCATATACCCACTTTTGCCAAGGAAGTGGTGGACACCACTGGGGCAGGTGACGCCTTTTGGTCAGGCTTTATGGCAGGGATACTGGGTGGGAAAACCATGCGTGATGCCATGTTTCAGGGAAGTTACAGCGCTGCCTATAAACTGGAGACCATGGGCGCCGTGTGTGAATTGCCCGACGCCTTAACCCTTGAGCTGTGGGCTCGTCAACGTTGAAAGGAGAACCAAAATGCACATCGCTTTTTTCAATCCTCAGGGAAACTTTGATCATGAGGACAGTTATTGGACGCAACACCCTGACTTTGGCGGCCAGTTGGTTTACGTGAAAGAACTTGCCCAGGCCATGGACAGGCAAGGCCATGAAGTTGTCATTTTTACCAGGCGTATCAAGGACCCCCATTGGCCTGAATTTGCTGAACCGGAAGGGTCTTATCAAGGAACGGGCGTGAAAATAATTCGCCTTCAGTTTGGTGGCGATACCTTTTTACACAAGGAAGAGCTGTGGCCATACCTTCATGAGTATGTGATGGAAGTGAAAGCGTGGTACAACCAGAGGGGCAGCATGCCTGATGTTGTCACGGCCCATTACGGCGATGGCGGCATCGCCGGTGCCATGTTTCAGCACATGACAGGAATTCCTTATACCTTTACCGCCCATTCTTTGGGCGCACAAAAACTTGATAAACTGCTAAAACAAGTGAAAGATTTTCCGCAGCTAAACAAACAATACAAATTTGTAAAGCGACTGGCGGCTGAAAGATTTGCCATGAACCATGCATTGGTCCGCATTGTCAGCACGTCACAGGAGAAAGAGCAGCAGTATCAACACCCCTTATACAGAGATTTGTTTGCATCTGATCCAGGTAAATTGTTTGCAGTTGTACCACCAGGGGTGAACCGGCGTATCTTTTCCGAAGACAAAGCTGAGGTGGATGTGAAGGTGGAAGGAGAGTTTTCCAGGGTGATTAACAGAGACATTGACCAGATGCGGCACTCATTACCTGTGTCCATTGCCTCCAGCCGTCTTGATCCCAAAAAAAACGTGACAGGGTTGGTGGAAGCCTATGGTAAAAACAAAGACTGGCAGCGTAAGAGTAACTTGATGCTTGCCGTCCGGGGGTTGGATGAACCCCGTAAAGATATGAAGAAGCTTAAACCGGAAGAACAGGAGCAAATGGAAATCATATTTAGCTTGATGGAACAGTATGACCTGCAGGGCAATGTCACTTTTATCAATTTGGGAAGTCAACAAGCGTTAGCAGCGGCCTACCGAACTGTTGCAAAAAACAAAGGAATCTTTTGCTTAACGTCCCTGTATGAACCCTTTGGACTGGCCACCATTGAAGCCATGTCCTGCGGAATTCCTGTGGTGGTAACAGAAAACGGCGGAGGCTCTGAGATATTAAGGGATCAGGAAGAAACATTTGGAGTGTTGGTGAACCCTGAAGATCATTCGTCCATGGCGGAGGGGGCCTTAGGGTTACTTTCCAATGAAGAGCGTTGGAACCACTATCGGAAACAGGGACTGTCCAGGGTTAAAACAACCTATACCTGGGAGGCAGCCGCCACTGGCTACACGGCTTCAATCACAAATGCAAAAAATAGTAAGAAGGTGAATGAATATTGGTCTTCAATGGGTATAAATACCAATGAATTGTTATATTTTAAAAATCCAGGCACTAAAAATCGACATTTGTTACGTCGTGTGGAAGACAAAATAAACACCTATGCAGATAAGGTTTTAAAGGAAGCCGGAAACTGACTGACAATGCAGTCATGTTCAGGGAAGGATGTTGTGGGAAGGGAGGGTCTCCATGGGAAGCAAAAAAAAGCATTCTGAATTGGCTAAACGGGAAGAACGTACAGCGTATAAACTTTTAATACCAGCGCTGGTGATTTTATTGGTCATTGCCATTTATCCCTTAGGCCAGGTGTTTTACACCAGCTTCACAAACCGTCAGTTTGCCAGCAGTCAGGAAACGGAGTTTGTCGGTGTGGATAACTACAAAAGCTTGCTAAGTATGACGGTACAGAAATTGGAGCAGGAGGTGGACCCTGACACAAACCAGCCGTTGTTTGATGAGGAAGGCAACCCAGTGTACGAAAGACCCATTGCCGTGTTGCCCAGGGAACCAATTCGTTATCGGGAGTACAAACAATTCTCTCTCTTCGGCAACAGTTATGTGTTGGGTGCCACAGATGTGGATTTTATCGACGCAATTTTTAATACACTCTTATTCACCGTCAGTTCAGTGGTTTTAGAACTGACACTGGGTCTGGGCATTGCACTTGTTGTTCACAGCAACTTCAAGGGAAGGGGAGCCACCCGAACGGCCATGCTGATTCCCTGGGCAGTCATTACGGTGGTGTCGGCCCGCATGTGGGAATGGATGTTAGCCCCTAACAGAACCGGTTTCTTTAACACACTTCTGGACGCCATGGGAACAGGTAACGGACGGATTGCCTTCTTAGCCAGCAGCGATCTCCAGTTATGGGCCATGGTGGCCGTGGATGTGTGGAAAACAACACCCTTTATGGCATTACTATTACTGGCAGGTATGCAAACCATCCCCGATGAGCTTTATGAGGCTGCCGCCATTGATGGGGCCAGTCCGGTGAAACAATTTTTCAGCATTACCTTTCCCTTACTTAAACCAGCCATGGCGGTGGCATTGATTTTTAGAACACTGGATGCTTTGCGTGTCTTTGACGTTTTCCAGGTACTGCTGGGTCAAAGCCAGTATTCCATGGCCACCTACAACTATTTTCAACTGATTGGTAACCGCAACATGGGCCTTGCCTCTGCCATTGGAGTGGTCATCTTTATCATCATATTTGGGTTCGCCATTGGTTACATTAAAATGTTAGGAGTTGATATGGATGAAACAGCCTAAAAAGGTGAAAAATGTGATTTTAAAAACCGGGTTTTATTTCATCCTGCTGATGATTTTTATCTATCTTTTGTTTCCATTTTACTGGGCCATCAATTCTTCGCTGAAATCTGAAGCACAGCTTCAAATGACCCCGGCTACCATGGTGCCAAGAGACCCGGCCACAAACAGCATTTCTCCCTACTTAAGTAACTATAAGGTGATTTTTCAAAACCAGCAATTTGTAAGAGGCCTCATGAACAGCACCATTGTTGCCACAAGCACAACAGTGTTGGCCCTTGTGGCAGGTTCCTTTGCCGCATTCGCATTGGGAAAGCTTCGTTTCAGAGGGAAAAAACCAACACTTTACATGATTCTGGCCATGACCATGTTTCCCCAGGTCACCGTTTTGGCAGGTTTGTATGCTGTTATCACAACACTACAACTACCGGCCATCACAAGCATGATTCTGTCATACATGATTTTCACGTTACCTTTTACAACATGGGTATTAACGGCTTTTTTCAAAGATTTGCCACTGGCCCTCCTGGAATCAGCCCAGGTGGATGGGGCAACGCCTTTTCAAACATTCTATAAAATATTGTTGCCCTTAACCGCACCTGCCATGGTCACCACAGGACTGCTGGCCTTTATTGCCGCCTGGAACGAGTACCTCTTTGCCTTAACATTTACCTCCATTGACCCTGGGGCACGGACAGTACCAGTGGCCATCGCCTATTTTACAGGTGCAGTTGCACGGCAAGAGCCATTTGGAGAAATCATGGCAGCAGCTGTTGTGGTAACGGTACCCATCGTTGTGTTGGTATTGGTATTCCAGAAAAGAATTGTGGCTGGCCTCACAGCCGGCGCAGTCAAAGGTTAAATAGAACCCTGTTAAAATGAAAGGAGTGATACCAGCCGCTGATTCGATTCAAGTCAACCCGTTAACGTTCATGATTTGATGAAGGGGGAATGATGTGTGAGAACGAATAAAATGCGATGGTTAACCTTGTTATTGGTCATCATGTTGATGGTGGGCCTGTTGGCTGGTTGTGGAGGCACTGAAGATCCTGCCCCCGAAGAACCGGCAGAACCAGCAGAGCCGGCAGAACCGGCAGAACCATCTGAACCCGCAGCTGGAGATGTGAGCATCACCGTTGCAGCAGGTGCAGTGGGCCAGGAACTGGAATTAACGCAGGCAGCCGCAGAAAGGTTTATGGATGAGAATCCCGGCGTTATTGTCAACGTGCTGGATACGCCTGACCTGGCACAGGACAGACTGGGTCTATACCTCCAATTCTTTGAAGCCCAAAGTTCAGAAGTTGATGTATACCAAATTGACGTCATCTGGCCTGGTGATTTGGCAGAGCATTTTGTAGACCTGAATGAGTATGGAGCTGGCGATGTAATTGATGAACATTTTCCGGCCATTGTTGAGAACAATACAGTTGACGGAAAATTAGTGGCAATCCCCTGGTTTACAGATGCCGGGTTGCTTTATTACAGAACAGACATGCTTGAAAAATATGATTTTGAACCACCAACAACATGGGATGAACTGGAAGAGCAGGCAGCGGCAATTCAGGAAGGTGAACGTGCAGATGGAAATCCTGATTTTGTCGTCTTCGTTTGGCAGGGTGATTCCTACGAAGGTTTGACCTGCGACGCCTTGGAATGGATCTCCTCCAACGACGGCGGAAACATTATCAGTCCGGACCGGATGATTACCATTAATAACCCCAAAGCCATTGAAATCGTCGACCAGGCAGCTGGCTGGGTAGGCACCATTTCCCCTACAGGGGTTACCGGTTTTGGTGAAGAAGACGCCCGTGCCGTATGGCAGGGTGGTAACGCAGCCTTCATGCGTAACTGGCCTTATGCTTACAGTTTAAGCCAGGGAGCTGACAGTGCTGTTGCCGGAAACTTTGACGTTTCTCCCCTGCCTGCTGGTGATAGCGGCGCCGGGGCAGCAACCCTGGGTGGCTGGCAGCTGGCCGTTAGCAAATACAGTGAAAACCCAGAAGTGGCAGCAGAAGTGGCGCTGTTTATGGCGAATTACGACAACCAAAAAATACGTGCAGTGGAAGGCTCAATGAACCCAACCATCATGGCACTCTATGAAGATGATGAAGTGTTGGAGGCAAGCCCCTTCTTTGGAAGCCTGTATGATGTGTTTATTAACGCAGTGGCGCGACCCTCCACAGCCACGGCACCAAACTACAACGCTGTGTCAACTGCCTTCTTTAGATCAGTGCACAGTGTGCTGACCGGTGACACCGATGCCACAACAGCTTTTGAAGAACTGGAGCTTGACCTGCAGGATATCACCGGCTTCGACATTGAATAACCGGTCTTAGGGAAGCAGACCATAAGACTGTTGCTACTGTGAAACAAATAAAGGACTGCCCCTCAGGGGGCAGTCCGATATATAATCAACGCAAACAACAATCAATGTAAACAACAAAAAGTGTAGACAAGGAGCATTCCCATGGGCAAAAAAGAGAACAGACAAAAAACATTCTACGGAAAAGACCCGTGGAAAATTGTAGAAACTGAATACGGTGCAGATTCAAATTTTCTGGACGAAACAGTTTTTGCCCTTGGTAATGGTCACATTGGAACTCGTGGGACGCTGGAAGAAGGCTACGACGGCCCGGCAGGCACGTCCATGGAAGGTACATACCTCAATGGATTCTATGAAAAAGTACCTATCCACTATGATGAAACTGGTTATGGTTATGCCACTCACACAGAAACCATGTTGAACCTTCCTAACAGCAAAGTGATACAGGTGATGGTTGAAGATGAATTTCTCAGCTTGTTCACAGGTTCCCTGGAACATTACCAACGGGTATTGGACATGCAACAAGGTGTGTTACGCCGGGAGATGCGCTGGATTTCTCCCAAGGGCAAAATAGTAAACATTGAAACACAACGGCTGGTATCACTGGTGGACGACAGGCTGATGATGATCAAGTACGCCATTACACCGGTTAATTTCTCCGGAAAAATAACAATCATTTCCATGTTAGACGGCCAAGTGCACAACCATAAAGCGGAGAACGACCCACGCATGGGCACAAGTTTACAGGGTCAAACCCTCCGCTTGGAGAGAATTGATCAACTGGGGGATATGTCCAGGCTGTTACAGGTGACCACTTATTCAAAACTGCAGGTATTAACAGGGGTATCCCACCTCATTCAATCTGATCAACCCTACCATCGGGAAACTGAAATTCACGGACAAATGGCACAGCACCGTTATGAATTTGACGCAGAACAGGGAAAACGAATCGGGTTACTGAAAGCAGCAGTCTACCTGCGGGGAGATCGAAAGCATCCGGAAAATCTTTGGGAGATGGGGTACAAAGTGTTAAGCAATGCCCTTGAGCAAGGATGGGCACATTATCATTTTATGCAGCAGCAGGTATTGGAAGACTTTTGGAGCAACAGTGATGTGACCATCGAAGGTGATGACTTACTGCAACAGGGGATACGTTTTAACATGTATCATCTGTTTCAATCAGCAGGAAAGGATGGGTACACAAACATTGGCGCAAAAGGGTTAACCAGTGAAGGTTACCAGGGCCATTATTTCTGGGATTCTGAGATTTACATCATGCCCTTTTTTCTTTATACACAACCCTGGCGGGCAAGAAAATTACTGGAATACAGGTATAACACCTTAGACAAAGCCAGGGAAAGGGCCGCCACATTGTTTAGAAAGCCGGGTGCGCTGTATCCCTGGCGCACCATCACAGGCATTGAATGTTCTTCATATTTCCCCGCGGGCACAGCCCAGTACCATATCAATGCCGACATTGCCTACGCCATACGTCAATATGTTAACGCCACCGGGGATTATGAATTTTTAAAAAATTATGGTGCGGAAATTGTATTTGAAACGGCCCGCATTTGGATGTACCTGGGAACTTATTCCCTTCAGAGAGATAACCGTTTTTGTATTAACACGGTGACAGGCCCCGACGAATACACTGCCATCGTGAACAACAATTTTTACACCAATGCCATGGCAAAAATGCACTTGCAGTTCGCCGTGGAAACAGACCAGGTATTGAAAGATCTGTACCCAGATGAATACGCGCGTATAGCGGCCAAAATACAATTAAAACACCAAGAAGTAACTAAGTGGGAAGATGCGGCCAGTGCCATGCTGCTGCTGAAGGATGAAGCGCTGGGGATACACCCACAGGATGACAGTTTCCTGGAAAAAGCCTGCTGGCCTTTTGACAGCACACCGGCTGAAAATTATCCATTACTAATGCATTATCATCCCCTGGACATTTACCGCCACCAGGTATGCAAACAGGCAGATGTTTTACTGGCCATGTACTTACTGAACGATCAGTTCACACTGGAAGAAAAACGGTCTAACCTGGGGTATTATACACCCATTACCACCCATGATTCATCTCTTTCCCGTTGTATTTTCAGCATTATTGAAGCGGAAGCAGGCAGTGCTGAAAAATCCATGGACCTTTTTGTGAAAACAGCCAGAATCGACCTTGATAACCACCAGGGAAATTCTCACCATGGCATTCACACTGCCAGCATGGCAGGCACCTGGCTCAGTTTGGTGGCTGGGCTGGCGGGGATGAGGCTGCAGGGAAATGAATTGCTTTTTTCACCCTATTTGCCGGAAAAATGGCGTTCTTACGGGTTTCGCCTGAAATTCAGGGGTAGTTGTATAAAAGTGACAGTCAGTGAAAACATGGTTGAACTGGAATTGTTGGAAGGTGAGAAAGTATCAGTGTCAGTCTACGGGACAACGTATTGGGTGAGTTCAGACAAAAAACTAACAATTAAGGGAAGAGGTGATGTGTAATGGCAGGTTTAAAACTGGTGAATGTGAACAAGGTTTATCCCAATGGGTTTCAGGCAGTGCATGACATGAGTCTGGAAATTGAAGACAATGAGTTTGTTGTGTTTGTTGGGCCTTCAGGCTGTGGCAAATCCACGGCTCTTCGAATGATTGCAGGTTTGGAGGAAATAACAAGCGGCGAACTGTACATTGGCGAACAAATGGTAAACGACGTCTCACCCAAGGACAGGGACATTGCCATGGTCTTTCAAAACTATGCCCTGTACCCTCATATGACCAACTATGAAAACATGGCTTTTGGGTTAAAATTACGCAACATTCCAAAGGATGAAATTGACAAACGGGTGCAGAACGCGGCTGATATTTTAGGGTTGCAAGAGCTTCTGGAAAATAAGCCCAAAGAACTTTCCGGTGGCCAGCGACAACGTATTGCATTGGGCAGGGCCATTGTCAGAGATCCTCAAGTGTTTTTAATGGATGAGCCCCTGTCAAACCTGGACGCCAAACTAAGGGTGCAGACCAGGGCCGAAATAAGCAAATTGCATCACCGGCTTAAAACCACGTTTATTTACGTTACCCATGACCAGACAGAAGCCATGACCATGGGCACACGGATCGTTGTGCTGAAAGCTGGCCATGTGATGCAGGTGGATACCCCCACCAATTTATATGAATATCCCAAAAACAAATTTGTTGGCAGCTTTATTGGGTCACCCCAAATGAACTTCATCGAAGGGACACTTGAAGAAAAAGACCATGTGGTTGTTTTCCATTATTCAGGGGGGTCCATCGATATCACGGGTGAAAAAGCCGCCAAGCTAAAAGAAAACGGTTTTGAAACGAAAGAAGTGACCCTGGGCATCAGGCCAGAACACATCAACGTCAAAACCGATAACCCGGGGGAAGGTTCACCCAACCGGGCGTTGATAGAAGTAACGGAGCTGCTTGGTTCAGAAACCTATCTTTTTGTTAAAGTGGGAGAAGAAAACCTGGTGGCCAGAATTGACCCCTCCATAAAAGTGAAAGTGGGGGACGTGATTACCTTGGATCCAAGACCTGATAAAGTACATTTATTTCATCCTGAAACAGAAAAATCATTGCTGCTGTAAAAGAGACAGCTGTTGTGACAGCTCTTCAGGTGTTAGATGGGCCAGGGAGGGCACCACCAAAGCTGCACCGGTCAGGTTGTGTTCGCTGCCGATACCGATAGCCGTCATACCAGCTGCCCGGGCAGCTTCAATGCCTGCCTGTGCATCTTCAAAAACCACACAATTGGACGGCGAAACCTTCAAGAGTTCGGCTCCCAGTAAAAAAACTTCAGGGTTTGGCTTGGCTTTTGTTGTCATGGTGCCATCCACGATGCCATCAAAAACTGATAACAACCCCAGTTTTTTTAAGATTGTCCTGGCGTTCTTACTGGCAGAACCCAGGGCAATTTTTATGCCCATTTTTTTTGATGCAGCAATAAATTCATGAGCACCTGGCAACAGGTGGCCCTGGTCAAGGGTCTCCAGGTATTCTACATACCAATTGTTTTTACGTGCTGCCATTTCTTCCTTTTCTTCTGCAGAAGCGTTAACATTTCCCATCTCCAGCACAATGTCCAAGGCTTTCATACGACTGACACCCTTCAGTCGTTCATTTTCTTGTTCAGTGATGGAAAAACCCAGTTCCTTTGCCAGGCGGTTCCAGGCCAAAAAATGATAATGGGCTGTATCCACAAGCACCCCATCCAAGTCAAAGATATAGGCAGGCAGGGTGATGGTCTGGTGTTTGTTTTCATTCATATCAAAACCTCCTGTAAAATTCCAATAAAGTAAGATTAAAAATCAATGGAAGGGGAACAAATATAGAGTTGTTCCGTATAGATAGAGAGTATGGTATATTGTTTCATATAGCAAACATACCCAAGTTATCAGTTAAAAAGCATTCTGGAGGAGCATTCGATGAAGGCAAAACCCCTTGCAATTAACCCAAACCAATCATTGAATAAACAGATCATGTTTCTGGCAGGCCCTGCCATCATGGAAATGCTGATGCACACCCTGGTATGGACAGCTGACACAGCCATGGTAGGCAGGCTAACCCCCGCTGATATGGCAGCGGTTAACCTGGGGGCTCACATGATGTTTACCATCGTTGCCATTTTCGGAGCACTGGGCACAGGTGCAACGGCCATGGTGGCGCGTTACATTGGTGCAAAAGATGTGAACAAGGCACAGCAAACAGCCTCCCAGGCCATGGGAATCAGCCTTATGCTGGGACTCATCATCGCCACAAGTGGTATACTGTTGGCCAGGCCCATTTTTATCCGTTTGGTATCTGATCCTCAGGTGATCTCTCTGGGAACAGACTACACACGAGCTGTTTATATCGGCGCCTATTTTTTAATACCACAAATGGTGGGCAACGCCATTTTACGGGGGACAGGCAATACGTTTATTCCCTTTGTCTCAGCGCTGGTGGCAAACATATTCAACATTGTGGCCGATTATGTGCTGATATTCGGTAAATGGGGGTTTCCTGCCCTTGGTTCCCAGGGTGCAGGTATCGCCACAGGTACAGCACAAATCTTAGGTGCAGCAGTGACTTTCTATTATTTATTCAGAGGCTCGGGCATCATTAAGCTCTCTTTCCGAAAACTGTTCACCTTTGAAAAAGAGAGTGTCAAAAGCCTTGTCAGGCTCAGCGTGCCTGCCGGATTGGAAGTGACCATGAATGAAGGAAGCCGTCTTATCTCTTCCTTTTGGATTGCCCAGTTGGGCACCGTGGCCTACGCAGCCCATTCTGTGGCAGTGGCAGGAGAGTCATTATCCTTCATGCCCGGCTACGGGTTTGCTGTGGCGGCAGCCACCCTGGTGGGGCAGCGATTGGGTGCAGGAAAACCGGAAGAGGCCATGAAAAGCACCAAAAGAAGCGTGCTGTTGGGTGCATTACTCATGGGTTCAGTGGGGTTGCTGTTTTTTACAATACCTGATAAAATCATGGCCCTGTTCAGCACCGATGAGCAGACAGTCTATTGGGCGGCAAGAAGTATTCGAATTGGGGCTTTTGAACAGGTACCCATTGCCATTGCCATGATTATCTCCGGGGCTTTGAAAGGAGCCGGTGACACCGACGGCCCCTTCCGAATTTCACTCATTACAAATCTCTGTGTGAGGCTGCCCCTGATTTTCTTGGCCGTTTTTGTCTTTAAACTCCCTTTGACCGTCGTTTGGATGATTTCAGTGACACAGTATATTGTGGAAGCCATGCTTATGACGCACCGTTATCGAAAGGGAAAATGGAAAACCATCAAAGTATAAAATTCCAAAGATTGCCGTGTAAATTATGGTTGTCTGGGTAGTAATAGCCAAGAGTGAAACAGGTCAAAAGACCTATCTATCATACACTAAAGATTCCTGACTTATGACGAGAATCACGTAAGGGGGTCAAACATCATGTTGATGAAAGAAGAGGTTCAAGAAGCACAGGTGTTAATCATTGATGATTTAAGAACAAACATATTTATCATTGAAAAAATGCTGAAATCAGGGGGCTATAAGAACATACATGCTATAACAGACCCTCGGGAAGCAGTATCAGCTTACCTTCGAGTCAAGCCAGACATTGTGCTGTTGGATTTAATGATGCCTTATATGGACGGATTTGAAATTTTAGAAGCGTTTAAGAAACTTGATCCCAAAGGGTTTTTATCCGTTATTATATTGACCGCCAATGACGATATGATTAACCGAAACCGGGCCTTGTCTTTAGGTGCCCGTGATTTTTTGGGAAAACCCTTTGACCAGGTGGAAGCTCTTAATCGAATCCATAATATTTTAGAGACCCGCATACTCTACAATAAACTGCATAATGAAAAAATGACCCTGGAACAAAAGGTGGATGAAAGAACCCAGGAACTTTATGAGTCTCAGGTGGAAACAGCAACAAGGTTGGCGAAAGCAGGCGAATTTCGAGATAATGAAACTGGTTATCACGATCTGCGTGTGGGTAAATATGCCGAAGTGATGGCAAAAGCCTACGGAATAAACCAGAAACAGGCGGATAACCTGCGGTATACGGTGCCCCTTCATGACATCGGTAAAATTGGGATCCCAGATCATATTTTATTAAAACCAGGCAAACTAAATGAGGAAGAATGGGAATACATGAAAAGCCATACGGTTATTGGAGCCCAAATTCTTGAGGGAGGCAAATCAGAATTTGTTAACCAGGCAGAAATCATTGCCAGAACCCATCACGAAAAATGGAATGGAACGGGCTATCCCCAGGGGTTGAGTGGTGACTCGATACCCATTGAAGGACGAATTTCTGCCATATGTGATGTTTTTGATGCCTTGGTATCAAACAGGCCCTATAAGAATGCCTGGTCAATTGAAAAAGCGGTAGAACATATTGAAAAGCAAAAGGGGGAACATTTTGACCCTGACTTGGTAGACGTTTTTCTTGAAAAAATTGATGAGATTATTCGTATTTTTAAGGAATATACATAAGAAAACCCCGGGGCATGCCCGGAGCACACAAAAGTAAGGAATGGTGAAACATGAACCAACACCAGGTGACATTTTCTTCAACCTTCGAGGAAGCAGACCAGCAAGCCATCAACATAACCAGTCATTTGAAAAGCTTTTATCATAATCGCTTATCCAATGACATTGAGTTTAACATTAATTTTGTCTTGCGGGAAATGTTTAACAATGCGGTTGAACATGGAAATGAATTGCAACCTGAAAAAAAGGTTGTGTGCCGGGTAGTGTATGACGAAGATGTATTGAAAATCGAAGTAACAGATGAAGGCAGGGGCATTCAACATGAAACGAAAACCCTTACCGAACCCTCGGGAGACGCAAATTGTATACCGACAAGACGCCGGGGGTTGTGGTTGATCGAGCAGTTGGGGTATAAAATATCCTGCAGAAACAAAACCATTATTGCAACTTATTATTGGAGGGTGAAAAAATGAACGCGGAAAAAACAAATGGTCAACTGGAAATTGTGTTTGATAAAAATATCACTGCAGCAGTAGTGGAAGATATGACAGGCAACATAAAATCGATGCTTGAAGAAAACCGTGACTATTCCCATGTGATAGCCAATTTTTCCAAGGTGGAGTACATTGATTCAACGGGCATTACCCTGGTCATAGGAATCTATCGGACTGTAAAAGACAAAGAAAAAGAGTTCAGCATCATTGGAGCAAAGGATGAAATTAAAAACCTGTTCAGCATTATACAATTGGATAAAATCTTTGATATAGCCTAATAAATAAACCGTTCTGGGGTGACAAGATGATTCAAAATGAAGAATTTATCAATGAATTTGTGGAAGAGGCCCAATCTCACCTTGAAATGATTGAAGCAGGACTTCTGAAAATGGAAGAAGGCAGCAGCGATATCGATAACATAAACAACATATTCCGTTCAATACACAGCATAAAAGGAACGGCAGGTTTTTTTGGATTGGAAAAAATTGTTGAATTGGCCCATGTGATGGAAAACCTCTTAGGGGAAGTGCGCAATGGTAAAATTGCACCCAACTCAAACATGGTCGACCATTTGTTAACGGGCAACGACCAGTTAAAAAGCATGGTGGGGGACGTGTTTAACAGTAACGCTGAAGATGTGTCAGAACATGTGGACATATTCTCTGCCTTGCTGAACCAGGAGGCCATACCAGAGAAACAAACAGAAAAGATCAGTGATCCTATGCCAGGCATCGATCATCAAATGTTTGATTTAAAAGATGATGAAAAATTGAAGCGGCAGATCGACGAAGCAAGAAAACATGGTCATAATCTTTACAAAGTTTCAATCGGAATTAACAAAGACCTGGGCGACCAAAACCTCAGCCCCATAAAATTTTTCAAAAAAATTCAGTCAGTTGGAGAAATCGTTGACTCCTTCATCGACATCAGCCAGGTAAAAGGCCTGGACAATGTGATGCAGTCTGATGTGATCTTCACCTTTGTCTTTACCACTGTACTGGAAAGAAAACTGTTGCCCATCGCCCTGGACATACAGGAAGAAAATTTTGAAGTACTGGAAACCTATGAAAAAGAAACGAAAACTGCTGATACTGAGGAAGTTATTGTTAGCCCTGACTCGGCGGAAGAAGACGAAGAGGCAGACAAGGACATTTCTTCGGATCACAGCGAAAACACCACAAAACCTGTGGAAACCAGCGCAAAGAAAGAACCGGTGGCCACGGTTGAAGACAGTATCCGGGTACATGTTACCTTATTAAATGACTTGCTGAACCTGGCCAGTGAGATGGTGCTTGGCCGTAACCAGCTGCTGCGTAACATTGAAGATCACCGCAAGGAAATCAACGGCCTGGATGCCATCTTGCAAAACATTGATCGTATTACCACCGAGCTGCAGGAAAAAATCATGCAAACACGTATGCAACCTGTGGGTAATGTGTTTAACAAAATGCCCCGGGTAATCCGGGACTTATCAAAAAAGCTTGGGAAAGAAGTGGACCTGGACATTGAAGGGTCCCATGTTGAACTGGATAAATCCATCATTGAGTCACTAAGTGATCCCTTAACCCATCTTATACGTAACGCCGTTGACCATGGGCTGGAAACACCGAATAAAAGGAAGTCAGCAGGTAAACCCACTCCTGGAAAAGTGATGTTGAAGGCCTATCACGAAGGCGGCTCTGTGTACATTGACATCATTGATGATGGTGCAGGCATTGACCCGGAAAGAATCAGGAAAAAAGGCCTTGAAAAGAATGTGGTAACAGAAGAAGAATTAAAGCAGATGAGTGAGCAGGACATTCTTCAACTGTTGATGAAGCCAGGTTTTTCAACGGCAGAAAAAATTACAGATGTTTCAGGCCGGGGCGTCGGGATGGACGTGGTGAAGACCAACATCGAAAAACTGGGGGGCACCATTGAAATTAAAACGGTGCTGGGAGAAGGCACCACCTTCCGTATGATTCTTCCACTCACATTGGCCATCATACCATCACTGATTGTTGAAGTGGAAAATTATAAATTTGCCCTGCCACAAGTGAACCTTCAGGAAATGGTGCGCATCAAGGCGGGGGATGAATCTAAAAAAATTGAATATGTTCACAATGCCCAAGTGTTGCGGTTACGAGGAAAACTCCTTCCCATCGTGCACCTCGGCGAAGTGCTGGGGTTGGAACATAAAGAAACCGGCCTGGCCATCTCCACCAGTGAAATCACCCGCATTTTGGTGTTAAAAGTGGGCTCCAGACGCTTTGGTCTGGTGGTTGACCGGATTTATGATGAAGAAGAAATATTGGTAAAACCCTTGCCAGTGTATTTTAAATCCTGCCAGTGTTATTCAGGGGTCACCATCATGGGCGATGGAAAAACGGCCATGATCCTTGATCCTGACGGCATTATTAACAAAGCCAGCCTGCGTTTCACAGAGGAACAGACCCAACAAAACCAGCGTGATGACCTGGCATCCGAAGAAGAAATGAGAGAACTTCAGAACATACTCTTGTTTAAATGTTCAGGTGAAGAAACCTTTGCCATTGACCTGTCCCTTGTCTCCAGGGTGGAAGAAATTCTGCCGTCACAGGTTGAAACCATTGGTAATCAAGAGTTTATTCAGCACCGTGGCGAAGCCTTGCGGGTGATTCGGCCGGAAAATTATCTTCCAGTCACAAAAAAGGACAACAGCCAGGCAGACAAACTGTATGTGATCATACCAAAACTGGTGGCAAACCCCATTGGCCTGATCATCGAGAAAATTCATGACACAGTGATGACGACCATTAAGCTTAACAAGGAAGACATCAAAGGAAAAGGCCTCATTGGATCTACCATTCTCAACAACCGCATCGTGCTTTTGATCAATATTTACGAACTGTTTGAAATGGTCTCACCAGAGGATTATGAAGACAGTGCACTGAAAAACCAGCATCATGACCTGACCATACTTTTGGCAGAAGACACCCCCTTCTTTGCCCGTCTCACAAAAAATTACCTGGAGTGGGCTGGTTACAACGTTATATTAAAGGGCAACGGAAAAGAGGCCTTGGACGTTCTGTATGAAAAGTCTGTAGACCTTGTACTCAGTGACATTCAAATGCCAGTGATGGACGGGCTGGAATTGGCCCGGCAAATCAGAAAAAACCCGGATCTGGCGGGGCTTCCTTTGGTTGCCCTTACTTCCATGACAGGAGAAAAAGACCGCAAAGCAGGCATGGAAGCCGGATTTGATTTCTATGAGTTTAAACTGGATAAAATCACCATACTTGAAGTGCTGCAAAAAGCCATTAGAATAAGGAGAGATGCTGTATGAATGGAAAAGCGCTGTCCTTCTATATTAATGATAAAATGTTTGGACTGGACATTAAGTTAGTGAAAGAAATAAGTCGTCGGTTTGAGTACAGTCATGTGCCGGATTCAAACGCCAACATTGTGGGTTTAATGAACCTGAGAGGCCAGGTGGTGACGTTATTCAACCTGGGCAGCATCCTGGGATTAACAAAAGACAATGAAGAAAAAGTATCCAACACAGCCTGCATCATTTTGAAAGCACACCACAACAACCCAAACCATGTGGGTTTTCTCATCGATCGGCCGGGAGACGTCCTTGATATTGAGAGTGAGTGGTGCGAAAAAACACCAGCCAATGTGGAAGAAATTAACACCGAAATGATCCGGGAAGTGGTTAAACTGGAAGATGAACTGCTGTTAATTCTTGACAGTGACAAAGTCTTTCGTTTTTAAATGGCTCTTTGCATCGACCTTGCATCGTTCAGGAAAGCAGAAGAATGACACAGGATCTTGTCTGTTGACTAAATATAATTGAAATAGGTGATATGGTGGAAAAGTTGAGAGGATTAGTGGTGGATGATACCGTTGTTTACCGTAAAGTGTTAACCCAGGCGGTGGAAGACACTGGGTTATGTGATGTCATAAAAACTGCTCCCAACGGAGCCATTGCCCTGGATTGGCTGGCACAAAGAGAATTCGACGTTGTTTTACTGGATGTTTTTATGCCTGAGATGGATGGCATTGAAACATTGAAACAAATAAAGCAAAAACACCCAGGCATCGAAGTGATTATGATTAGCAGTGATGGGACTGAAAGTGTTAAAAACACTGTAAAAGCACTGGAATTGGGTGCCCTTGAGTTTGTTTTAAAACCCACAAAAGGTGATCAGGAAAATAACATCAAAGCCATCACACACATGTTGAAGATTTTATTCGCCCAGATTCAAATAAAAAGAATGGGTAACCGCAGCAGAGATATCGAGAAAAAGAGACGCTCTGATGCAAATCCAAAACATGAAAACAGTGTGCCTAAGGCCACGAACACCTCAACTTCCAACCCACTCATAACGAAACCGGTGGCCACTAACAGGGGTTATACCTTTGAACGGGCAGATTTAATACTCATTGCCGCCTCAACAGGCGGACCAGTGGCACTGGAAAAGGTACTTAGCAAAATACAACAACCATTGGATGTGCCCTTGTTAATTGTCCAGCATATGCCTAAAAATTTCACCAAAGTGTTGGCACAATCACTGAACCAGAAATCAGGGTTACACATCATTGAAGCAGACAATGACATGGTCATCGAACCTCATAAGGCTTATATTGCTGCTGGGGGCTACCACATGATTGTTGAAGTGGAAGAAGGCACTAAAAAAGTAAAATTAACAGAAACTGAATATGTGAATGGGGTACGCCCGTCAGCGGACGTTTTGTTTAACTCAATCACCCAACAGTATAAAAACCAGCGCATTCTGGTTGTTGTGTTAACGGGTATGGGAACAGATGGAACCAAAGGTGTTGCCGGCATGGCAGAACATAACCAGCTCTACACCATCACACAGAATGAGGAAACCTGTGTGGTTTACGGTATGCCCCGGGGCATAGATGAAGCAGGGCTTTCAGATGAAAGTTTGCCCCTAGACCAAATCGCGGCTCGTATTGAATCATTCGGGTTACGCAGGAGGTGATAAAATGACCAGTGGACTTTCAGAAAAAGCGTTTGTCATGTTTCAGGAATACATTGAAGACCAGTGTGGCATTGCCATCGGTAAAGAAAAAGCCTACTTAATTGAGAGCCGTTTAACAAAATTATTGGTCGAAAAGAAACTGGATTCTTTTGAAGAGCTATACCAGTTGTTATCTTCCAATAAAGACCCAAAACTGGCGGAAAAAATGATTGATGCCATCACCACCAATGAAACACTTTGGTTTAGAGATAAAACACCCTGGCAGGTATTGGAAGATGAACTCATGCCTTCTTATATCGAGACCATTAGAAGTACAGGCCGCAAAATTCGAATCTGGAGTGCGGCGGCTTCCTCAGGGCAGGAAGCCTATTCAACCATCATGTGCATCGACCAGTACTTGAAAAGTCATTTTATTAAAGATGTAACCTTGCATGACTTTGAGATCATTGGCACTGATATTTCCGGACCCATACTGGAAATAGCCAAAGCAGGTCGGTATGATCCAATATCCATTATGAGGGGGCTTGACCCCAAGTACAAAGAACTATATTTTAATAATGAAGGCCGTGTGTGGATTATAAAAGATGAGTATAAGCAACACGTTACGTTTAAACGATTCAACTTGCAACATAGCTTTCATGGGATGGGTAAGTTTGATGTTGTGTTTTGCCGTTATGTGATGATCTATTTTTCCCAACAGTTTAAGAAAGAAATGTCTAAAAAGCTGTCTGATACTTTGCGACAGAATGGTGTGCTGTTCATAGGAAACTCTGAGATCTTTCCTGATTACAAAGAGCACTTTGAAATGAAGCAGTACCAAAAAGGCGTTTACTACCAGGTGAAGGAGTGATGAAAATGAAAATACTATCCATAGACGACTCGGCCATTGTACGAAAGATCATCCGGGGAGCAGTAGAGGTATTAAACTATGAACTGCTGGAAGCCTCTGACGGACTGGAAGGTTTGCAGGTGCTTCATGACCATGTGGAAGAAATTTCATTAATCTTGTTAGACTGGAACATGCCGGGTTTAAACGGACTTGAGGTACTGGAAAAAATCAAAAAAGAAGAGCTCTACAGTCACATTCCTGTCATGATGGTGACAACTGAAAGTGAAAAAGAAAACATCGTCATGGCCATAAAAGCGGGTGCAATTCATTATGTGGTTAAACCATTTACCATGGAAGAACTGATCAAAAAAATCATGGAATGCCTCGGAAGAGGTGAAATGGATGAATGATCAGTTAGAAACTTACAACAAAGCTTTTTCCATGGCGGTTAACGACGTAATGTCCACCATGACTGGTTTCGAAATGGAAGAAGACATAAATTATAAGGGAAAACTGTGCTGCGGCAGTGATGCTGACCCCCAACCATGCGAAATTAGTGGCGCCATGATCCTCATGGGAAAAAACACTGGCATGGCAACCATCACCATGACCCGGCAGACAGCTGCAATGATTGTTTCTTACATGACGGGCATACCCTATTATGAACTTGAAGACAATGACCTGTACGATGGCATCGCAGAACTGATGAACCTTATTGCAGGCAGGGCCAAGGCACTGTTGCGAGAAACAGACTATTATTTCGAAATCACCCCACCTTTTACCATAATAGGTAAAAACCATCAGGTGGTTCATAAAAAACAGACCCATTTATTGCAGAAACGCTTTATCACCAGTGATTTATCCTTTATACTAAGGGTATTCCATGTGAAGTGAGTTCATGAAACAACAAGGCGCAATGAAAGAGACTAAAAGTCAATACTGTAAATAACGGAGGGATAAACGATGAAGCGCATTTTAATTGTTGATGATTCACCTATCATCCACAACCTGTTACGCAAGGTGTTGGAAAGAAATGATTATGAAGTATGCGGCGATGCAAAGAATGGCAAAGAAGGGGTAGAACTGTATGAAGAACTGAAGCCAGACCTGGTTTTCATGGACATTACCATGCCAGTGATGGAAGGCATTGATGCGGCAAAAATCATCAAGGAAAAAGACCCCAATGCCAAAATCATTATGTTGAGTGCAATGGGTGACGAAGCCATTATGAACGAAGCAAAATCCATTGGGGTTGACATATTTCTGAAAAAACCATTTGATGATTATAAAATTGTCAGTGCCATTGCAAAGATAGTCTAATTCTTAGGAGGTATAAAGATGAACCCTACACTAACTAAACCTTTCATGGAGAGTGCCCAAAACATGATTTACCAAATGGCCGCTGTCCAGCTTGATGCGGAAGGTGACTTTCAGGAACAACAAGGAGACATATCTTCCTATGGTGTCACCGCACTGATTACCTTTGCAGGTGCATTGAAGGGCCGCCTGTTGATTGACCTGGAGCCAACGCTGGCTTCTGAAATAGTGGAAAAAGTCATGGGCGAGAGTTTTGAGAGTATGAAAGACCCAACCTTTATGGGTATGATCGGTGAGCTAAGCAACATCGTTGGCGGCGACGCACTCACCAATTTAAATAACCAGCAGCCACTGAACCTGCGGTTAGCTTCACCAGCCGTTTTTCTGGGAAAAGACATGATTATTTCCATCCCTAAAATAAAGTCATCCACCATTAACATGAAGAGCGACGTGGGAAACATGCGCATTAATGTTGCCTTTGAGAAGGGAGGTCAGGCATAATGGATATTAAATACATTGCCCCCTTTCTTGACTCGGTGAAGGGTATTCTGGGACAGTTTGGTGTTGAGAAAGTGACTCGAGGTAAGATCACAAAGAAAGAAAACATGAACGTTGATAAAGACACCATCTCCATTGTGGGCCTTGTGGGAGACGTTAAAGGTAATATCAGCTATGCCTTTAATGAAGACACCGCTAAAAACATCGTATCGGCCATGATGATGGGCATGCCTGTCAGTGAGTTGGATGAAATGGCAAGAAGTGCCATGTCTGAGTTTGCCAACATGATCACCGGTACGGCTGTTGGCAAATTGACTGAACTTGATGACGTAGATGATGTGATCCCCAGCCCCCCATCCATCATTTATGGCAAGGACATTTATATGATCATAAGCCCTGTGGAAACCCTGTCCATCGAATTGGAAACAGATGCGGGGCAAATAGAGGTTAACATTGGCCTGGAAATGTGAGGAGCCTGAGTATGTACAAGATCCTGATTGTTGATGACATGCTGGTAAACCGAAAACTGATGAAGAAAGTATTGGTTGATACTGTCGATGGCGTAGAGTTTTTCGATGCTGAAGATGGTTTTCAGGCATTGGATAGATTGGAAAAACAGGAAATAGACCTGGTGATCTTAGATTTGATGATGCCAGGCAAAGATGGCTATGAAGTGTTGAGTGACATGAAAGCGGATCATCGTTTTTCAGACATACCAGTGATTGTTAATTCAGCCATCACAGACATGGAAAGCATAAAAAAAACCCTTGAGCTGGGCGCCATGGATTATTTTACAAAACCAATCACACCTGAACAAATGAAAGTCATCATTCCCCTGAAAGCCTCAAACGCCCTCAAGTTCTATGAACAGCGAAAAGAACTGAAACAGATGAACACTCGCATGAAAAACGAACTCAAGATTGCCAGTGTTTTGCAACGTTCTTTAATTCGTACCCAGGCTGAATACCAGCGTTCAAGCGTATACCAAAAATACATAGCCTGCGAAGAACTGGGCGGCGACCTCTTTGACTTTGTTGAAACAGAAGACAACAGCTGGTTCATGATTGCAGACATTACCGGCCATGGCGTGGCAGCGGCACTGGTGGCTTCCATGCTGAAAGTCGTGTTCAACAATGCCATTAGAACGCAGAAAGAACCTGCCAGCGTACTGAAAGACATTAACCTTACTTTTTACCGGCTCATGTCAGACAGTGCCAATTTATGTTTTTCCGTTTTTGTTGGAAAAATTGAACACGATACCATTACTTTTTCAAATGCCGGACATCCTTACCCCATCCTTATGAAAAAGAATTTTAATGAATGGGAGATGCTGGAGATTAATGGCTACCTCATTGGCCTCTTTGACGACGCTGATTATGAAAACAAAACCATAGAATGGTCAACAGGTGATGCTATTTTAACCTATACCGACGGACTGTTTGAAAACCCCGGTGACCCGGAGAAAAGTAAAAGTTATTCCAGTGTCATTCAACATGCAGGATTGCTGGAAAACCGGGCACTAACCGACCCGGAATCCTTTATGGAGCAGTTGCTGGCCTCCTTCGGAAAAGTGGATAAAAACCAAATTGATGACGACATTGCCATGATGTACATCATGCGAAAAGAATAAGCAGTCACCTAAACAGCCTGCACCCTTTACAGGAGGGTGCAGGTAATTTTTTTGCATAAATTTCAATTTACACAAACAATTATCCTGCTTGTCCGTAGTATAAAGTGAATGAGAAAAAAAGTGGCCATGTTGATGCATGACAAGGTGAATAATGAAAATGAAAATAGAAGGAAGGAGATTATAAAATGGAGAAGCGATTTTATAAATCAAAAACAGACAAGAAACTGGCAGGTGTATGCGCGGGGGTGGCAGAGTATTTTGAAGTGGACCCAACCCTGGTCAGGTTAATCTGGGTCGTCTTTACCTTTGCAGGCGGCGCCGGAATTCTGGCATACATCATAGCGGCCATCATTATGCCGGAAGCGCCAACAGGCAGTAAGACGACAACCAGAAAAAAAAAGTCTGACAACCGGCCACATCCCAAAAATGATAACGGAGAAGTAAGCATCACGGAGATTGAAGAAGCCCCTGAACATGAGTATGTGGATGATGACGTTAATGAGTATGTTGACGCTTATGAGGATGAAACAGAGGAAGATGCGTTTTATGAGGTAGAAGAAGTGGATAAAAAAAAAGACGATAAAAACAGTGTAGTTCTTGGAGCTGCCTTGATATTGATCGGCCTCATGTTCTTCAGCCGAAACTTTTTCAAATGGTTTTGGATTGACTTTAGCTACCTGTGGCCCATTCTGCTTATCTTATTAGGTGTTGTGTTAGTTGTAAATAAAAGGAAGTGACTAAAATGAACAAAGAGAAAATTGCACCTGGATTAATTTTAATAGGTATTGGGATATTGTTTTTATTGCGAAACATGGGCATCATTCACTGGTGGACCATCGGCAGCCTTTTCCGATTCTGGCCCTTGATCCTGGTGGTTGTCGGCATCAACATCATTTTTCGAAGCCATCCCCTTGTGACCACCATTACCTGGGTTGCTTTTTTCGCCATTGTGGTGGGTTTTGCCATCGCCAACCCTGCCCAGCCACCCTGGAACAACGTGGTGAAAATAAACCCTTCTGAAACAACTGATATTTCCATTCCCATGGAAACCACCCTTGAAGAAGCAGAATTCAAACTGAACACAGGCGCTATGAAATTGAAAATGGAAGCAGGAGACCAGGCATTGCTCGCAGTTGAAAATTTTCCCTTTGAACCGGAAATAAAACTGGATGATTCCAATAATGGCAGAAGAAAAGAAATATCCATCAGCACCAGTTCCATCAACATCGTTGGCCCCAACGACGAATACAGGGAGTCGCTGATCCAGCTGAATAAAAATGTGCTATGGGACATTGAGGCTAAATTGGGAGCTGCAGCCAGCGAAATGGACCTGCGTGAACTTGATTTTGAAAGTGTTAGGATGGAAGTGGGTGCAGGTGATTTTAGACTTTTGCTGCCCCAGACAGAAATCGACAGCCAGGTAAACATCAACGCTGGTGCAAGCCAGGTGGTGTTAGAGTTACCCAAAGATGTCAATGCACGGATTGAAGCCAAAAATGTCTTGTCACAAACTTCCATTGACGGAAGGTACTGGGACCAGCAGGGCGATGTGTATTATTCACGAGATTATGATGATTCAATGCCTGTGGTGGAGATTGATGTGACCATGGGGGTTGGAAGAATAGAAGTCGTCAGTTATTAGAGTAGAAGCATGAGTGGTTACGTAAGATAAAATGGCGACCTCCACATAGGACTCTTTAATGAGTCTGTCTGGAGGTCTTGTTTTGTTTCGATAGATAAAACTTTAGGGAATACCAGAGTCCCAAACCGGCAATCACGACTCCCGTGACAAGAAATGCCAATGAAAAATCAGTAAAAATACTGAGGGAACCGAAGGTGAAGGAGATTAACCCGATGGAGAAATCAATGATGCTTTCCTGCACAGACAGCACGGTGGCACGTTGGTCTACACTGGTAATGTCAACCAGCCAGGCAGACAGTACGGACAGGCCACCATTAAAACCAATGCCTGTTAACCAACTGCTGATGAGTAAGACAATCCATTGCCCCTGTTCAAGAAAAAACAATGCACCTAAGCCGATACCAAGCATGATGATGGAGGGCCAGGCAATGGCTGCACGGCCCCAACGGTCTGAAAGGTGGCCTGAAAGAAAGGTGAAAAAGAGGCTGGCAACCCCGAAAAAGACAAAATAGATGCCTGGGTTTTCAATGTTTGTCACCGCCTGGACATGCAGTGAAACAAAAGACAACAAAGCCCCATAAGAGACAGCCGTCAAGGCAATGCCAAAATAGACCAGCCGATAAGTGGGTTGAAAGAGCACATGCCACATTTTCATAGCAGGTGGCGCATCAATGCTTTTTATTGCCTTAGTAAAAGGAATTGTCAATAATACCAGCAATGAAACCACTCCCAGGAAACCGCTTATGAGAAACCATGTGTTGTAGTTTGCCACACGCACAACCTGAATGGCCAAGGCGGGCCCTGCCAACAAAGAAAGGGTGCTTGAAAGGCGATAAGTGCCCATCACTGCACCAATTTTTCCGATGGGTGCAAAGTCGGCGGCAGCTGACATAGAACTGGATAAAAAGGCGGATAACCCGGCTGCCTGAATCAACCGAACCAGGCCAATCATCCAAACCTGGTCAGTGAGGGTAAATAAAAAAGAACTGATGGTAAAGCAGATAATGCCCACCAACAGAGGTGTTTTTCGTCCGATGTTATCGGCCAAGGGGCCAAAATAAAAGCGTAAGAGGATGGACGCAAGCAAAAAAAGCGCTGTCTGCAAACCGGCAATGAAGGGTGAACCTCCTAAAGCAATCAGGTAGAGAGGCAGCAAGGTAAACGTTGAATTAAAAACCAGCATCATTAAAAAAACGATGGCATACAAGCCTAATAGTGGTCGTTTTATCAATGGTTCACGCCCTTTCACAATCACAAATACAGCATAACACAAATAAATAAAAACACACAACGCTTCATTGTATACAACTGTACGCATCACATAGCGAGTTTACCTAAAGTTAACATCTCCTTTCTTGACAAACAGGCTAATCAAGGGCAGAATAAAGGCATAAAGGTATAAATAGATAGATATAATTAAATATATTCTGAAGAGAGTAAACAACACGATGGAACCAGTGATAGAAGCTCTATGATAGCAACCATAGGAGGAGGAGCCTGTATGCAAAAAAAAGTCGCCTTTGTGTGTGTACACAATTCATGCCGATCTCAAATGGCAGAAGGATGGGCCAAAAAATTGGGCAGCGATGTGTTGGAAGTCTATTCTGCCGGAACAGAAGCCTACCCTGAAGTAAAACCTAATGCCGTTAAAGTGATGGAAGAAGCAGGTGTGGACATGAGTGAACACCGTCCAAAGTTATTGTCAGAGATTCCCGAAGAAGTGGATATACTTGTCACCATGGGTTGCAACGTGGTATGCCCCTATTGGCCAAATCAACACCAGGAAGATTGGGGGCTGGATGACCCTTCAGGCGGACCCCTTGATGATTTTCGAAAAACCCGGGACATCATTAAGGAAAAAGTGGAAGATTTGATTGATCGGGTCAAAAATGGTGGGCTTTAAGTTATAACAGGAAAGAATGGGAGCGTTCATGATGAGCGTTCCCATTCTTGTTATGAATCGTTGTTATAAAAATATCAATATCTATTGACATGCCTGGTAGTAAGGAGTAGTCTTAAAATAGATTAACGTCAATCTAAAAGAAATGCTTAAAGATGACCATAGAGGAGAGGCCGTTATGTCTGATATCCATATTATGAAAGCAACCAGTGAACTGAACAGAAAAGACCAGACAGGGGCCATAAAAGTTCGTCTTGGTGTGGGACGCAATGGGTATACCGTCGAACCTGGGTTGTATGCACTGGGTGTTCCGGATCCATCCTCTCCGGTTTTGGTAACGGCCAATTATAAGCTCACATTTGACACACTAAGAAAGAACCTGAAAGGCTTACATCTCTGGATTCTGGTGCTGGACACCAAAGGCATTAATGTATGGTGTGCGGCTGGCAAAGGCACTTTTGGTACAAATGAAGTAATTCACCGAATTAAAGCCGCCAGGTTGGAAGAAGTGGTGCTACACCGCAACATAATTCTCCCGCAACTGGGGGCCCCAGGCGTGAAAGGTTTTGAAGTAACAAAGGCAACGGGGTTCAAAGTTGTCTATGGCCCCATCAGAGCAGAAGACATTCCTGCTTTTCTGGCCAATAACAATAAAGCCACTAAAGAAATGCGGAGAGTCACCTTTACATTAAAAGAACGTTTAATGGTAGTGCCGGTTGAAGTGCAGTACGCCATCAAACTCTTACCAGCTTTGTTTGTGTTGTTACTGCTGTTTAACATCATCAAACCCCCTCAAACCGGAATCGAAAATGGGTACATGTGGAGCGGGGCACTGAAGACATCCTTTGTTCAGTTGGTACCCCATATGGTTGCATTTTTATTGGGAACCTTTGGCATTGCTGCACTGTTGCCCTATATACCGGGCAAGAGCTTTGCGCTGAAAGGTGTTTTGCTGGGCGCAATATGGTCGCTTTTTGTCATTCGGTATGCCCCTGTTTTTAGTTACCCTGACAGCCATTTGGTTGTTTGGGCCCATGGGCTCCTTGCCGTAAGCATCACTTCTTTCTTTTCCCTGAATTTTACCGGCAGCACCACATTCACATCACCATCAGGTGTTCAAAAAGAAACAGTGGTGGCCATACCCATCATGGCAGTAACAACCTTTGTTGGCCTGGTGATGCTCATTGTGTTTAAGATTCAAATGTAGGAATTATGATGTAACAAGTTGTCAAAAAACAGGAGGCAATTTCAATGGCAATGAAATATATGAAAAATGTTGTCACCTTGGCATTAAACCAGGATCGATGCACAGGATGCCAGCTCTGCCTGCAGGTGTGCCCTCACCAGGTTTTTGAAATGAACCAGGGGAAAGCAGTCATCATCAACCGTGATGCCTGTATGGAGTGCGGCGCCTGTTCAAAGAACTGTCCCACATCCGCTATCAGCGTAAAATCAGGTGTTGGCTGAGCCTATGCCGTGATCTACGGAAAACTCACTGGCAGTGAGCCAAACTGTGGTGGAAAGGATGAAACTTTGGAAAATGGTTGTTGTGGCAATGAGGCTTCAAAGAAAAACAGTTGTTGTTGAGTAAAACCGCCATGCTGTTTTGCCGGCTGACGGATTTTATGGCATAATGGTTAGAAAGCACTTAAGTGTTAGGAGCTGAAAGATCATGAAAAAATCACATGAAAGTGATCACATAGCACCTTGCCGTAACATCAACTCTCTAATGGAGGAGAAATACCAGTCAGTTGTTGAAGCCCAATCCAGTATGATTTGTCGTTTCAAACCAGACACAACCTTGGTCTTTGTCAACGAAGCATATTGCAAAGCTTTCAACACAGCAAAAGAGAATTTAATTGGTCAAAAATTTCTTGACCTTGTGCCAGAATCTGAACATAAACGGATCAGGGAGTGGCTCAGTGATTTCAGCAACGACCAAGAGGTGAAAGACTATGAACATCAGGTAACCATGCCGAATGGTATGATTGGTTGGCAAGTTTGGACTGACACCGCTTTTTTTGACAACAAAGGCGACATTATCGAATTTCAATCCGTGGGGCGGGACATCACCCGTCAAAAGCAAGCGGAATTTGTGCTTAACCAAACCCTTAGCCGGCTCAGAGCACTACTGGAATACAGCCCAGTGCCTATTTCCATCATCGATGATAAAGGGATATACCTTGACGTTTCAGAAGCCACAGCCCGTGTTTTAGGGATGACGCCTGAGTATATAACAGGCAGAAGCTTTTACGATCTCTTTTCAAAAGAAAAAGCAGATAAAAAAATGGATATTCTGCAGGAACTAATTAAAACAAATAAACCCATGGTCATTACCGAACATAACGAAATAAATGGCGAACTGCGCACTTATGAAACACGTGTGTTTCCCGTGGATTATCCGGAAGAAGACCAGTCCATTTTTGCAGCTATCTCCATCGATATAACAGAACGGATTAAAGCAGAAGAACGGATAAAAGCAGAGCAGCAACGATTGGAAAACATTATTGATGGCACAAGAGCTGGTACCTGGGAAAGAAACTTGGTAACAGGAGAAACAAAAAACAATGAACAGTACGCAGCCATCCTGGGCTATACACTTGAAGAGCTTTTACCTTTGGAACTGTCAACATGGCTAGGATTTTTGCATCCTGAAGATATTGACATGGCCTATCAGTTATATGATGATTACCGAAAGGGTAAGACTGACTATTACGAATGTGAAGTCCGCATGAAACACAAAGATGGTCATTGGGTCTGGATCATGGACAGGGGAAAATTTACATCCTGGACAGAAGAAGGAGAACCCCTGGTGATGCAGGGCACCCACCTGGACATCAGCCATTTAAAACAGGCAGAGGACGAACTAAGAAAAGCCAACCTGGCCATCAAAGCAACGGCGGAAAAAGCAGAAAAGCTGGCAGCTCAAGCGGATGCAGCAGGTGATGCCAAAAGTGAATTTCTTGCCAACATGAGTCATGAAATCAGAACACCACTCAATTCAATCGTTGGGTTTAGCCATCTTTTACAACGTACGCCCCTGGATCATAAGCAAAAGCGTTACCTTGATAACCTGCAGGATGCATCGGAATCATTACTTCATCTGGTTGACGATATACTTGATTATTCAAAGATGGAAGCAGGGCGAATGGAAATTGATTATAAACCCACTGAACTTCGCAACTTTTTACGCCGGATTATTAACATGTTTTCAAACCAGGCTGCCACAAAAGGCATTGACCTGGAATTAATCATTGACCAGAATTTGCCATCTTACATGCTGGTGGATTCACTGCGATTAAGACAAATTTTGGTAAACTTGTTGGGCAACGGGATCAAGTTCACCCAACAGGGAAAAGTTGAATGTATCGCCACTTTTTATCCTGAACAGATTCATACAGGGACCTTTATCTTCACGATTAAAGACACGGGTATTGGTATTTCAAAAGAACAAATGAAGAAACTTTTTGAACCTTTCTATCAGGCAGACGCTTCTACCACCAGGTTGTTTGGCGGCACAGGCCTTGGATTGCCCATCTCCAACAAACTGGCAAACTTAATGGGAGGCAGGCTCACCGTCGACAGTGTTCCCGGCAATGGATCATCTTTCACACTGTTACTGGAGGCACCCTTTTGGCAAGATGCAGGCGGCATTCCTGAAAAACATCAGCAAAGCCTTTACCAGGGTCTTGAATCAGACAGGAAAAACATCATAACCCATGATGAAAAGATAATTTTAGTCGCGGAGGACTTATCAATTAACCGGGAAATAACACGGGCCATCCTTCTTGAGTTTTTGCCCAGCGCGAAGATCTTCGAAGCCAGTGATGGGGAAGAAACCTTGCGGTTAGTTGGCAAGCACAATCCTGATATCGTTATCATGGACGTTCAAATGCCCAAATTAGACGGCTTGGAAACAACACGCATTTTAAGGGAAAAAGAGAAAACCACAGAAAGGCATACACCTGTGGTGGCACTAACAGCCGGGGTTTTGCCAGAAGAAAAGGCGAAATGCTACGAAGCGGGAATGGATGATTTCTTGACAAAGCCATTAAATTATGCAAAACTAAAAATAACACTTGCTAAATACCTAAGCAATGATATGATAGTTAATCATATGGCACAAAATCAAAAAGGAAATAATTTTGACCCCCAGGAAGCAATGGCCACAAACCTCTTTCAAAAAGTGATGAATGAACCCTCACTGTTTATAAAAATTTCCACACAATTTGAAACAGACTGCTTATCCCTGCTGGCTTTACTGGAAGAAGCGATAAAAAACAAAGACAGCGAAGCGCTGGAAAAATTATCCCATGCCTTGAAAGGTATCTTGAATGCCATGGAAGCAACAGACGCTTATGTAGCAGCAAGCAGGCTGGAAGAAATGGGCAGACATTTAGATTTTAAAGAAGCAGACGAAACCTTACTGACACTAAAGAACATGGTCAACGACATGATCTGTGCTTTTCAGAAAAAGCGAGACCAATTACAAAATAAAGAATAGAACGAGGGATATAATATGATAGATGTTATACTTGCAGATGATCAACAATTGCTGATTGATTTATTAACCATCGGACTTCAACAATCGGATGACATTTGTGTTGTGGCCTCGGCAAATAACGGCCATGAGGCAATAGAAATGGCTAAAAAGCATCATCCAGATGTGGTTTTAATGGACATCATGATGCCAGGATGTGATGGGATAAAAGCAACCAAAGAAATTAAAGCCATGGATAAAAACATTAAAATTTTGGTGCTCACCAATGGAGACAAAGACACAGATCTTCCAAAAGCCATGGAGGCCGGAGCTGATGGATATGTGTTAAAGAATATATCCCAGCAAGACTTACTTTTAGCCGTTAGAGGCGTGTGCGCCAACATGAAAATTGTTATTAAAAACAACGATAATGAAGATGATTCACAAATATTTTACAAAAAAAACTTGCATAATTATAATAAACAAGTTATGATAAATGGCGAGTCAATCGATTTGTCACATCGGGAAATGGCATTGATCGCCATGATCGTTGAGAGTAAGGAAATTGTGGAAATGGCCACAGCTCTGGAGTTGTCCGAAGGCAGCGTCCGCAATCTGATTTCCGGCTTAATCAATAAACTTCAAGTGAAAGACAGAACCCAACTGGCCGTCTTTGCATTGAAAAATCAATTGGTAGAAGCCTACTAAAGAAATAAAAAAACCATAAGCATAAGCACCTACACATACTATGTGCAGGTGTTTTGACGTTTAGGGGCAATGTGAACAATTCATGATTTGATGAACCGTTCACTAAATTGATTTGAAATGCAAATGCAGTTGATGAAATACATGAATATTCATGGGGGAAGATAAAAATATAAAAGGAGGCTGTAAAACATGTTACAAGTAGTCGAGATTAACACACGGGGCAGACGAAAATCCAACAAACGAAGAGGAAACATGGTGGAAGGAATAAAATCCATTGCGTTGAACCTATTTAACCAATGGGGCTACAGAGGCACTACCGTCAGGGATATCTGCAATGAAATAGAAATAACAGCACCATCGTTGTATTACTATTTTGATTCAAAGGAACTGATTTTTTCCAGTTTGCTGGAAGACTCGGCAGAATTTTTGACTGAACACATTAAGGAAACAATGGAGAATTGCGAGGAGACAAATGCACCTGAAAGAATAAAGGCATTGTTCTATGGCATTCTGGAGTTCAATAAAAAACGTCCTGCTCATACACTGTTTATTGTTAAAAACAGAAGCTTTGAAGAAAAAGGCTTGGATGAAGTGGTTGCTTCCTATACAAAAAAATACGGAGAAGAACTAACAAAAATGATAACTGAATTCATCAAATCCAGCCACAAACGTCGTATGCCTAAATCATCAATCAATGACATCATCCTTGCCTTCGATGGTTTTACAACAGGGTACCTGCTTCAGTTGCACCAGGGATTAATCAATGACACACCAGAACAGGCAGAAAAGTCCTGGGAGATATTCTGGTATGGCATTAAGTAGTCAGCCTGAGTCAGCAGGATCAAAGGGATAAACCGTAACCACCACACACAACGTGGTGGTTTTTTAATAGGTGCCAAAAATCATGGCCTGGACAAAGAACAAGGGACAAAGAACAAGACCTTGACCTGCAGCGCCTTTTCATTTAACATGGAATGAATAAATGTGGATGTAAATACATGTATGAATAACATGCTGATTAGTAACAATGAAAT
>JAABSW010000015.1 GCA_011390155.1 Clostridiaceae bacterium | reverse complement strand
TGAAATGAACAATAACAATAAGGAAAAGGGGTGTGAGTGTGGCAGTGACAGAACTATCAGATTTGGAGTTGGTAAAGCAAGCTGTTTTAAGCCAGGGCAGGGTGATTGGTAACGATATCTTAAAAGTTGACAGCTTTCTCAATCACCAGTTAGACGTTGACTTACTAAATGCCATAGGAAGACTTTTTTATGAAAAATTTGGCCACCTGGCCATCGACAAAATTATGACAGCAGAAGTGTCAGGCATAGCCATTGCAGCCATTGCTGCACAATATTTTAAAGTGCCCGTCATTTTTGCAAAAAAAACCATTTCAAAGAACCTTGACCCTGAAACATGGGAAGGAACCGTCTATTCTTATACAAAAAAACAAACTTATCAAATACGCGTATCAAAACGCTACCTTCACCAGGGCGAAAAAGTATTGGTATTGGACGATTTCCTGGCCAATGGCGAAGCCATAAAAGGCATGAGACAAATCATCGATAATGCAGGGGCAGAAATGGTGGGTTCCGGAGTCGTCATTGAAAAAAGTTTTCAGCCAGGGGCGAGTCTTCTGGAACACCTGGGTATTTCCGTTTATCCAATCATTCAGGTTGAATCCCTTGAATCTGAGCATATTTTACTTAAGTGAGTGAATTGAATGAACTGAATCTCTAACGAAAGAGAGATGTATCTCTTTTGATGTACATAATGGAAAGAAAGAAGGAAGATGGCTATTACAATCGATAATAAATTTATAGAGCAACTGGTTTATGAAACATTTGATTCTTTGGAAGGTAATCAATTCAGTAGTTTGGGAAGTCCTGAATTGCCAATGTGGGAAAGACCTCTGATAGGTATAGCAATGGGAACTGACCCATACTATGATTTTCTGAAGTCTCACATAGGTGAATTTCACTGGAATCCGGAAGAAGTCTTTCGTTTAAAATATGCAAAAGAGATTTCAAAAGAAAACCTAAGAGTAATCGCCATGGTATTCCCTCAAACCATGGAAACAAAAAAGGCTCAAATGAAAGAAAAAATATGCCCTTCAAGAGAGTGGATCATATCAAGGGCAGAATGGGAACCCCTCATGGTTGAATTTGGAAGCAGACTAACAGAAAAATTGGAAAAGCATGGGATAAGAAGTGTTTCCCTGGATTTACAGAAGGAGTTAAAAGTACAAAAATCTGAGGCCCTGGGCCTTGCCTCCAACTGGTCACACCGGCATATTGCACATTTAGCAGGATTAGGCACCTTTGGCCTTTCAGATGGTCTTATTACAGAAAAAGGAAAAGCTGTTCGAATTTCATCCCTGGTTATTGAAGCGCCTCTGACACCTACAGAAAGACCCTATAAATCGCATAATGAATGGTGTTTGTATTACAAAAATGGAAGTTGCGGCCTTTGTGTTAAAAGATGCCCCACGGATGCAATTACAGTCCAGGGTCATGATAAAGAGGCGTGCGAAAAATACGAAACAGAATTTTTTGAAAAGCATTGGCCCTCAGATATTGCCAAAGGAGATTATAAAATTGGCTGTGGCCTGTGTCAGGCCGGCGTGCCATGTCAAAACAAGAAACCTTAGAGAGTGACACGAAAAAGACAAAATTTAGGCTTTACAATCATAAACCCATCATGTATAATGATGTTCGTGGCAAAAATAAGTTATCAGCAAAATCGTAGCATCATCAAGCTGTTGTAGCTCAGGCGGTAGAGCACTTCCTTGGTAAGGAAGAGGTCCCGGGTTCGAGTCCCGGCAACAGCTCCATATTTTTCAACCATCCCAGAGGTTAATGCCTCTGGGTTTTTTATGTTTAAACTGAACACCATTCAGAACCTTCAAATTTTCCAACTGTTTGATCAAGGTGCACCATCGAGTCCGTCCTTTTCCATATACAATATTGGCAAATCAGGTTTTCGGACAATGCTGATAAATTAATTTACATTCGTGCCCATATTGTGTATAATTAGAGCGTGAAAGTAAGGTGATGAAATGACCAGTAATGAAAAACTAAATGATTTGCTTCAGAAAAATAATGGGTTTCTTAAAACCTCAGATGCCGTGTCCGCAGGTGTGTCAAGGACTGTTCTTGGTGATTTTGTGCGTAAGAACGGATTGGAACGTGTTGCACAGGGTCTGTACATGTCACAAGATGCCTGGGAAGACGGGTTGTTCGTGATCCAAGTACGCTACCCTGAGGCTGTCTTTTCTCACGAAACAGCCCTCTATCTCTTGAATCTTGCCAATCGGGAGCCCTCACCCTTTTCCGTGACCTTAAGGACCGGTACCAGTTCAGCGAGATTATCCAAAGAAGGCATCAAAGTATATAAAGTGAAAGAAAGACTTTTCGATCTAGGGTTGATGGAAACCAGTTCTCCCTCAGGACACAACCTTCGATCGTATAACGCTGAGCGAACAATTTGCGACCTGTTCCGCAGCCGGAGAAATATCGAAATCCAAACATTACAGGATGCAGTCAAAACCTATGTCCAGCTTAAAGAAAAAAACATTCCGCTGTTGTTGCGTTATGCTAATGAATTCTCGGTGGAAAAAATGATTCGTCAATACCTGGAGGTGCTTCTATAGTGATACGTACTTCGCGCCAACTGAAAGCGCTGGTTCGAAACATGTCCATGGGCGATAGTGCCAAGTCACAAGTGATCATACGCAACTACGTTATGGAGCGATTTCTCGAACGGCTTTCACTCTCAGAATACAGGAATAATATGATCTTAAAAGGGGGCATACTGGTTGCAGCGTTGGTCGGACTAAATAATCGTTCAACACTGGATGTCGATGCTACACTCAAACACCTGCCTTTGAATGAAGAAACCGCAAAAAAAATTGTTAATGACATTGTTGCTATCCAGGTTGACGATGGCATATCTTTTGAGATTAGGCGAGTGGTACCGATCATGGATGAAGCGGATTATCCCGGCATACGAATATTCCTTGATACCATGCTTGAGACGATGCGTACACCTCTAACCATAGACTTCTCCACAGGTGATGTGATTACACCGAAGGAAGTGCTTTTTCCGTTTCAACTATTGTTTGAAAAGCGATCAATTCCTATATTTGCCTATAATCTTGAAACGGTGCTGTCTGAAAAAATTGAGACACTTCTATCGCGGGGCACTGCAAACACACGTATGAGAGATTTTTATGACATCCATATACTAACGATAACGAATATTTGAAATCGTTATGAGTTGGTTGATGTTTTATGGGGTAATTATACTATGCGCGCCTGGTTTTAAAGAAAGGGAGATAACTCATGAAACATATCTATCAGTCACTTTTCAGGGACAGTTCCAACGGTTATGCTCGGTACAAAGTGACAAGAAATGAAACGGGTGAAGCAGACGACCTGTTGATTCTTGAAGTGAACAATGCTTATCAAAACATGATGGGCTCTGATAAGGACGAAAATCTGGTAGGTTCCAGGGTTTCGGAGTTGGACCATTTGATCCCTGATAAATGGCCGGTCGAAAGCATTAAATTTTACGACAAAGCTGTCAAAGACAAGGACAATAAGACGCAGACCATTGAATTCACGGTGGAAAGCACGGAGAAAGTATACCAGATCATCGTGGTGCCGGTTACTGAAGATGAAATCATCTGCCGTTACCATGACATCACCCTGGTCAAGGATGATTTTCTAAAACTCAGCAGGTTGGAGCAGGACCTGAACGACCAGATGGCGATCTCCTCCATGTTTTTCACTCATTCCATCGCCAGTCTTTTCTATATGATGATCGATGAACCCGTGCAGTGGAATGATCAGGTGGACAAAGAGGCTGTGCTTGACTATGTGTTTGACCACCACCGAATTACCCGGGTTAACCCGGCCATGGAAGTGCAGTACCAGACAAGTGCCGAGAATCTCATTGGATCCACAACCCAGGACATGTTCGAAAAGGACATTGAAACAAGCAAAAATATATGGACGGAATTGTTTAGCCACGGACGTGCCCAGATCTATTCCGAAAAACAGCGGCTTGATGGGTCCAGCATGGCCATCAAAGGCGATTATATCACCTTATATGATGATGAAGGCATGATCACCGGACTTTACGGAATTCAAGTGGACATTACAGCACAAAAAGAAGCGGAAGACGCATTGATTAAGAACAGCGAAATTTATCGCTTCTCACAGGAATTAGGTGAAGTGGGTGGCTTCGAATACTATCCTAAAACCGGCAAAATTAGATGGACAGAAGAAATGTACCGCATTCATGACATAAATCCCGCAGCAAAGGATGATACCATCAACCTGATGGACATAACGCTCAACTGTTTGGGCCCGTTTTACAGAGACAAACTGGAGCAGGAGTTAGAAGCGTTGAGCAGCATCACCAGAAAAAGATTTGACCTTGAGGCGCCCTTTACGTCGGCCACAGGCACCCCTCGATGGGTCCGCATCACCGCACGGCCCGCTGACCAGTATGCTGAGCGCCTGGTGGGCAGCATGATGGAGATTACACGGCAAAAAGAAATTGAAATGAAACTGCAAAAAGCTTTGGAAGTAGCCCAATTAGATATACAGTCCAGGACCATGTTTCTTGCTAGCATGAGCCATGAAATTCGAAACCCCTTAAACGGTATTATGGGAATGGCGCAGCTGATGGAAACAACTCAATTGAGTGAAGAGCAGCAGGAATTAATCGACCTCTCCAAAACCTCTTCAGTTGCACTGCTTCGCATTATCGACGACATTCTGGATTATTCAAAAATCGAAGCAGGAGCACTTACCCTGGAGGAAGTTCCCTTTAACCTGTTTAAGACATTGCAGGAGATACATTCGATTTTTGATAAGATGGCAGCCTCGAAAGAGGTGGAGATTATTCTTGACATCGATGACGATGTGCCGGAAAGAGTAGAGGGAGACCCCCACCGCTTCAGCCAAATAATGAACAACCTGCTCGGCAATGCGTTGAAGTACACAAAGAAGGGCGAAATACGGATCCGGGCAACTGTGGACCAGGAGCAACAAAGCCCCGAAGGCATAGTCACATTGAAGGTTTCCGTCCAGGATACCGGTGTAGGTATTCCCCAAAGTAGTATGGACCTGTTGTTTCAGGTGTTCACCCAGGCAGACCCTTCCAATACACGGTTATACGGAGGAACCGGCCTTGGGCTTCCCATTGCGAAAAACATTGTTGAACACATGGATGGTACTATTTGGGCAAAAAGCACACTGGGTGAAGGCAGTACATTTACCTTTACCGTGCAGTTGAAGTTGCTGATGGTAGATACAGTTTCGGCTATCAGTAGCGCTAGCATTCTGTTTTAATAGATTCTTAAAATGGTGAATGACTAAAGTCGCTCCACCCACCCCCACCCTGCTCCAAGGCGTCCCTCCTCAGATAGCCCTTGTAACCTACA
>JAABSW010000014.1 GCA_011390155.1 Clostridiaceae bacterium | reverse complement strand
AAACAATATGCCAAATGACAATATTGACCGGGCGGTTAAGAAGGCCAGTGGAAGTAACGATGGACAAAATTTCGAAAGCATTATCTATGAAGGCTATGGACCGTCTGGTGTTGCAGTGATCGTCGAAGTTTTGTCGGACAACAGAAATCGAACTGCGGGTGAGGTCAGGCATGCCTTTGATAAGCACGGAGGAAATCTTGGAACTTCGGGTTGCGTATCATATTTGTTTGACAGAAAAGGACAGATTATTATTGAGCAGGATGGAAGCATTGACGAGGAAACCTTGATGATGGAGTCCATTGAAGCAGGAGCTGAAGATTTTCAATCAGAAAATGATGCTTTTGAAATCATTACTTCACCGGAAGATCTGTTAACTGTAAAGGAAAATCTTGCGTCAAAAGGTTATAAAATGTTGGAAGCACAAGCAATTTATCTACCACAAACACAAGTAACATTGAACGAAGAAGAACTGGTCAAGATGGAAAAACTCATTGATATGCTTGAAGACAATGATGATGTTCAGGAAGTACATCATAATTGGGATCAAACAGAAGGGTAAACAGTTATGCAATACTTCTTACCGGCGAAATACAACAATGGATATGGGAGTGATTCATTATCTTTCGAAAAAAAGGCATCATGAAACTGTTATCTTGTACGATCTGTATTATGATATCGACAATGACAATGACACATGCTGTCAGTATGGAAGGAATTATTATCGGAGATCAAACAACAGTAAGAAATGGCAGCGGATTTGATCAATCAAAAATTGCGTCTTTGCCCATTGGCACAGCAATAAGTATTTTGTCGGTAGAAAATGATTGGTATCAGATATCCGAGGAAAAATTACAATTATCCGGATGGGTTTTTAAAGATTTGATAGCGATTCAACAGGATAGTGAATTGGAAGTAATGAAGAAAGCCCGTGTAAACGCATCGCTGTTAAATGTTCGGTCAGCTCCATCAACAGAAGCCCATCGTATAACGCAACTAAGTAATGGCCAGGAAGTTAAGGTGATTTCCACCAGTGGTGACTGGATTCAAATACAATTGAATGATGGCCAAAACGGTTGGGTTCACAGCGAATTTGTGATCATGATTCCAAACTTTCCCAGGGGCGCTATCAACAAAAATGAAGCAAAAGTTTATGATAAAATGAATTCAACATTAGTGGAAATAAGTAATTTTCAACAAGGTCAGATGGTATATATTAAAGATTATGATGAAGATTACTTTGATATTCTTACTGAAGAGGGTTTTGCTGGCTGGGTAAAGCGTACAGATGTATCATTAATCATTAACGGAGAAAACCCAGTTACCAGAGGAACGATACGTGCAAATGCCTCGGAATTCGTATCAGTGACAAAAAAATACCTGGGCAAACCTTATCGATATGCGACAACGGGACCCAATAGCTTTGACTGTTCTGGATATGTGTATTACATACTTCACAAGTATTATGGAGATCAGCTTAAAGAAAACAATATTAATCTTCCGCGTTCATCAAGAGCCATGGCCAGTGTGGGTACACCAGTCAGCCGAGATAACCTGGAAGTTGGAGATCTTGTGTTTTTTAACAACACTAGTGGGTCAATTAACCATGTTGGACTCTATCTTGGCAATAATCAGTTTATCCACGCCTCCTCAGGAAGCAGCATGAGTGTTATTATTTCTCCATTAAACACGGGAACGTATAATAACAGATATAATACTGCCCGACGTTTGTTTTAAAGAATTATTGACATTAATCACTTCGAGGAGGACAAGAAATGAAATTAAGCGTAGTTAAGGAGCTGTTAAATGCAGAAGTGTTGTCAGGGCATGATTTCCTGGAAAGAGAAGTATCCAATGCCTATGCAGCAGACTTAATGAGCGATGTTCTCTCATCACTCGATGACAAAACAATCCTACTAACAGGCCTTACCAACACACATGCAGTTAGAACCGCTGAAATGATGGACATTCATTCCATTGTCTTTGTCCGTGGAAAATCACCAGATGAGGAAACTGTTAAAATGGCTGAAGCAAATGGAATTGTAACGATGAAAACTGATGCAATCCTGTTTGTTGCTTCAGGAATACTTTATAACAAAGGGCTTAGAGGAGCCGTTATCGTACGATAATAATCGCTGGGGTGATTACCATACAACGGTCGTATGTGGTGGGAAAAAATGATTTTACAAAAGCTGGAGAAGTATCCAGCAACATCAAAAAAATCATGAAACAGGTAGGAGTCAAACCAGAAATTATTAGAAGGGTTTCCGTTGCTGCTTACGAAACAGAAATGAACATTATCATACATTCTTATGGCGGTACAATAGAGTTTATGATTACACCGGAATATATAAAGTTAGTGGCATGTGACCGGGGGCCAGGCATTAAAAACATAGAATTGGCAATGAAAAAAGGTTATTCAACAGCACCTCAGAACGTCAGGGAGCTGGGTTTTGGTGCAGGAATGGGTTTGCCAAATATCAAACGGTGTTCAGATGAATTCAGCATTGAGTCTGAGTATGAGTCTCATACAAAATTGATTCTAGTCTTTAAACAATCCATGTAAGTGTTGTGCAATAAGGAGGTGCTTCATGACTGTCGCCCAACTTCTAAACAATCTTGACGTAAAGCTTCTGTCAGGCAAAGACGGCCTCAATAAAAAGATAAGTGGATTCTATATTGGAGATATGTTAAGCTGGGTAATGGCAAAAGCTGAAGAAGGACAGGCGTGGATCACCATACAAACCAACATAAACGTGGTTGCAGTGGGTGTTATGACTGATATAAGCTGTATCATAATCGCGGAGGACGCAGAAGTAGACCCTGATACATTGAAAAAAGCAGAGGAAGAGGGCATTCCTATTTTACAAACATCACTAAGCGCATACCATATAGCCATAAAGTGTGCAAGTGTTGATATACATGAATAGAGTATATGTGGATTTACACATACATAGTGCCTTATCGCCTTGCGCAGATGATGAAATGACACCAAACAACATTATTAATATGGCAATGTTAAAAAAACTGGATATGATTGCCATCACCGATCACAATGCCATTGAAAATGTATTGCCTGCGATAAAAGCATCCAGTAATAAGCCATTGGTCATTGTTCCTGGTATTGAAATTACTACCCAGGAAGAAGCCCATCTGCTTGCCTATTTTCCTACATATGAAGCACTCGATTTGTTTTATCATGAAATTAAAGTTTATTTGCCAGAAAGAAAGAACCGACCTGACATATTTGGTCAACAACATATTTTTGATGCCAACGATCACCTGATTGGAGAAGATGAACGTCTGTTGATGAATGCGATACAGCTATCTTTTGACCGATTGGTTGCCCTTATTATTCAATACCAGGGAGCACCTGTGCCTGCTCATGTGTTGCGCGACAGTTTTAGTGTATACTCCCAACTGGGATATTTTCCAGAAGGGCTGCCCATAAAAACCATTGAACTAAACGATAAACACAGTATGGCAGTCTCAGAAAAAATTAAAAAAGAACTGGCTTTTTTTAAACATATTTACAGTTCTGACGCTCACTATCTAGCAGATATCCTTGAACGGGTTTTTTTTATTGATTTAATTGATCAGTCTACCTCTAATCTGGTATCATGGTTGAGTAGTTGAGTAACAGAGATGAGTGATATAACGTGAAAGAATTATCATTACATATATTGGACATTGTTCAAAATGCCATAGTTGCACAGGCTGCCAATATTCATATTTTTATTGATGAAAATATGATGGACGACAAGCTAACCATTACGATTAGTGATGATGGAAGTGGCATGGATGAACAATTTGTAAAACAGGCAATTAATCCTTTTACAACCTCCAGAACAACAAGACGTGTAGGCATGGGGCTGCCTTTGTTAAAACAGGCAGCTATTGAATGTATGGGAGATTTAAAAATTGAATCATCATTAAATGTTGGGACGAAAGTGGAAGTTTGGTTTCAACATTCACACATTAACCGTGTGCCAATAGGGAATATGGTGGAAACCATCGTAACCCTTTTGATAGATGGCAGTCATTTTAACCTGCAATACACACATAAGATCAATGAACAACAGATGATATTTGATACACGGGAAATCAGGCAAATTTTGGGGGATGTCCCGCTGAATCATCCGGATGTCATCGAATGGGTCAGAAAATCGTTGCAGGGTGAAATAATGGAATTATATCAATATTATAAGGGGTGAATTAGCAAATGAAGTTTTTATCGTTTAAAGGCGGTATTCATCCGCCGGAATCAAAAGAAGCGACAGCCTCACTGGCCATTGAGCAAGCAAAGAACCCTCCAATGGTCATTATTCCACTTCATCAACACATTGGTGCCCCTTGCCAGCCAACTGTTAAGGTGAAAGATTTGGTGAAGGTTGGTCAAGTGATCGGAGAAGCTCAGGGTTTTGTTTCAGCTCCCGTTCATGCCAGTGTTTCTGGTGAAGTAAAAGAAGTTGGCGTTCGACCCATTGGAGGAGGACGCGATGCAGTTTGTGTAGTCATTGAATCAGATGGACAATTTGAGATCGACCCTGAGATTCAACCGCCAGGTGATTATAAACAAATGGAATCGAAAGAACTGGTTCAATTTATCCAGAAATCTGGCATTGTTGGTATGGGTGGAGCTACTTTCCCAACTCATGTTAAACTTTCCCCACCTCCGGATAAACCTATCGATACTGTCATTATCAACGGAGCTGAATGCGAACCCTACTTAACGGCAGATCATCGATTGATGCTGGAAGCTCCCGATGAGTTAGTGGAAGGTTTGCAGATTATTATGCATGGAGTTAGTGCACAAAAAGGTTACATTGCCATTGAGAACAACAAACCGGATGCCATCGCTGTCATGGTTGAAGCAGTTAAAGAAACCGACAACATCCAGGTGGTGGCACTACAGACAAAGTACCCACAAGGTGCTGAGAAGCAACTGATTGATGCTTGCACTGGCCGGGAGGTGCCATCAGGCGGTCTTCCAATGGATGTAGGCGTAGTTGTGAACAATGTTGGTACCGCGGTTCAAATTGCCAGAAGCTTAAAAAGCGGCATGCCTTTGATTGATCGAATTACCACAGTAACAGGCAGCTGCATTAAAGAACCTAAAAATTTATTGGTAAAAATTGGTACTCCCATTGCAGATCTGGTTGAACAGTGTGGAGGATATCAGGAAACTCCTGGAAAACTAATCCTGGGCGGGCCCATGATGGGTTTATCTCAAGATACCGATGAACTTCCTGCAACAAAGGGAACCTCAGGTGTCCTTGTCTTTAATGAAACGGAAGCGATCATTCCTGAACCGGTCAATTGTATACGTTGTGGCAAATGCATTGACGTTTGTCCCATTCATCTAATGCCTTTAATGATAAGTGAAAATTCCTTGAGGGACAGAATGGAAGAAGCAGAGAAATTCAATGCAATGGACTGTATTGAGTGTGGATCATGTTCATACATATGCCCCTCAAAAAGACCTTTAGTCCAATCGATACGTGTTGCTAAAAACAGCATCCTTGCAAAAAGAAGAAAAGAAAAGAAATAAGTGACGGGAGGGAAACCGAATGGAACAGAAACTCATTGTCTCTTCATCACCACACATTAGGGATGAAGGCAGTGTTACCAAAGTTATGTCCGATGTTGTGATTGCGTTATTACCCGCAACCATCGGTGCTGTATACTTTTTTAGAACAAACGCATTGGTATTGATTTTAATTGCTGTTATTACTGCGGTGTTAGCAGAAGCAGCTGTTCAAAAAGTTCGTAAACAACCAGTGACAATTAAAGATATGAGTGCGGTTGTTACCGGTTTACTAATTGCCTTAAACATAACGGCTGCAGCTCCTTGGTGGCTTCCAATGATTGGTTCAGCATTTGCCATCGTTGTTGTGAAACAATTATTTGGAGGTTTGGGGAAAAATTTCATGAACCCAGCTTTGGCTGCCCGAATCCTTTTAACGCTTTCCTGGACAGGAAGAATGACTGAGTGGGTAAGCCCTGGACCTGATATGATTTCAACTGCGACACCATTAAGCTTTGTGAAAGGTCAAATGGCTGTTCCTGCCACAGCACCCGGTTTATTTGACACCTTTGCCGGTAATATCGGTGGATGTATGGGTGAAACCTCTGCAGCCTTACTATTGTTGGGTGGATTATACCTTCTCTACAGAGGGGTTATCAAGATCACCATCCCAGCAGTTTATGTGGGAACGGTGGCCCTTATTACCTTGGTCTACAGCGGATTTAACGTACATTTTATGGCTTACCATGTAGTGGCAGGCGGCTTGCTCATCGGTGCGATTTTCATGGCCACTGATTATTCTTCATCACCTGTCACCGATAAAGGAAAAATTATTTTTGCTATAGGTTGTGGTCTGCTCACAGCAGTAATCCGACTCTTTGGTGGTTATAATGAAGGTGTTGGTTTTTCCATTTTACTTATGAATGTTGCTACTCCTCTTATTGATAGATACTCGGTACCAACGATTTATGGGGAGGTGAAAAAACAAAATGCGTGATATGGTTAAGATGGGACTCATTTTGTTGCTCATTACCGCGGTTTCAGGATTGGTTCTGGGCGTTACCAACAGCATGACAGAAGGCATCATAATGGAACGCGCCTTGGAAAACGACCGGGCCTCTCTTGAAGAATTACTGGGAGAAGCTGATAGTTTTGAACCTGTTGAAGGTGCAGAAATTGATAATGTATCCATGGTTAGAGATGTTTTTGCCGGTAGAGAGGGAGACACTGTGATTGGATATGCCATTAAACTGGCTCCAAACGGATATGGCGGAGAGATCGAAATGATGGTTGGGATTACTAACGATGAAATCTCAGGTGTAGAAATACTCTCTCAAACCGAAACCCCTGGTTTAGGTAGTAAAATTACTGAACCTGATTACACAGATCGATTCAGCGGTTTGTCAGCTGACGGAGATGTTTCTGTAGACGCAATATCAGGTGCCACAGTGTCCAGTGACGCTGTCGTCAACGGTGTTAATACAGCCGTTTCTTTATACCAGGATTTCCTGAAAAATTAATTAACGGAGGTGGAAACTGTGAAACTGGGTAAAATATTTTCGAGAGGATTAGTGCTCGATAATCCAATCTTTGTACAAGTGCTGGGCATGTGTCCAACACTGGCAGTGACAAGTACTGCCATTAATGGCCTGGGTATGGGTGTAGCGACAACGGCAGTTTTGTTTGGAAGCAATCTTGTTGTATCAGCTATCAGGCGAGTAGTACCTACAAAAATCCGAATTCCTGTTTATATTGTCGTTATTGCAACCTTTGTCACAATGGTGGGAATGTTGATGAATGCGTACACGCCTGAACTTTACAAGGCTTTAGGTATTTTTATACCTCTTATTGTCGTTAACTGCATTATTTTAGGCCGTGCTGAATCTTTTGCCTCTAAAAATGGTGTCATCCAGTCCATTACAGACGGCTTAGGCATGGGCATTGGTTTTACATTAGCCTTGGTGGTTCTTGGGATCGTGCGGGAAATCATTGGTTTTGGAACAGTTTTCGGCGCACAATTATTACCTGCAGCTTTTGAACCAATGAGCATTATGACAATGGCTCCTGGAGCATTTCTCGCATTGGGAATTCTAATGGCGCTGTTTAATAAGGCTGTATATCCTAAATCCAAATCCTAGAAGGAGGTGCCAACGTTGTCGATTTCTTCAATCTTTATTATTTTAATAAGTGCAATCTTTGTTAATAACTTTGTTTTATCACGTTTTCTTGGCGTCTGTCCTTTCCTGGGAGTATCAAAGCAAGTTGAAACTGCTATGGGAATGGGTATGGCTGTCACATTTGTAATGACCATGGCATCAATTATTACTTACGTGGCACAACGGTTTATTCTTGATACATTGGGCATTGAGTACATGCAGACCATTGTCTTTATTCTTGTTATTGCATCGCTGGTTCAGCTGGTTGAAATGGTCATTCAGAAAACGAGTTATACACTTTATCAATCCCTGGGTGTTTACTTGCCATTAATTACCACCAACTGTGCCGTACTTGGATTAACCATCTTGAACATTCAAAATGAATACAACTTAATTGAACTGATTTTTCATGCCATCGGTGCAGCCATCGGTTTTTCCCTGGCCATCGTGTTGTTTGCAGCTATAAGAGAGCGTATGGAATTAGCAGATCTTCCTGTTGTTTTCAAGGGATTTCCTGTTGCACTACTAACAGCCGGTCTTATGTCTTTGGCCTTTATGGGCTTCATGGGCCTGGTTTAAAAAGGGGTGAAATAAATGAACATTGAAGGTATTTTATACCCAGCTGTCAGTCTAGGTGGTTTAGGACTCTTGTTTGGGGCAGGACTGGCCTTTGCAGCACAGAAGTTTAAAGTAGATGTTGACCCTAAAATTACAACCATACGAGATTTGCTTCCGGGGGCTAACTGTGGTGGGTGCGGGCTGCCTGGATGCGACAGCTTTGCCAGAGCAGTTGCAGCAGGCGAAGCTCCTGTAGATGGATGTCCTGTGGGTGGTCCAGAACTTGCTGATGCCTTAGCAGAAGTGATGGGAGTTGAAGTGGCAGGCAGTGCTAAAAAAGTAGCAAAAGTGATTTGTAATGGCGGATCTGATAAATGCAAAGAAAAATTTATTTATAACGGCATCCAAGATTGCATTGCCGCTAATATGGTGAATGGTGGCAGTAAATCATGTAAATATGGCTGTCTTGGACTTGGAACCTGTGTGACCGTTTGTCCATTCGATGCCATCGAAATTACGGACACAGGTCTAGCAAAAATCATTCCTGAAAAATGCACTGCATGTCTAAAATGCGTTGAAGCTTGTCCGAAAAATGTCATCACCATGGTGCCATATGAACAGGAAGTAGTTATTACCTGCAACAGCAATGACCCGGGCAAAGTAGTCAGACAAAAATGCAGCGTCGGTTGTATCGCATGTCAAATTTGTGTGAAGGCATGTCCCGAACAAGCCATTGACTTTGAAAACAACCTGGCATTTATCAACTATGACAAATGTACCAATTGTTATATCTGTGTTGAAAAATGCCCAACGAAAGCAATTGAAGGACGTTTGAAGAAAGAAGAAGAAGCACCGGCAGCTGTGTAAGCATACCAGACAAAGGGCCGCTCGGGGGGGAACCTCATGGCGGCTTTTTGTTGACATCATATGATTGTTGAAAAACTTAGTTTTCCTTGCCAGTGGCCCCTTTAAGTGTTACACTTTTTATGGATTACAATTGAAATTTTTGATAGAGGAAGAGTGAAGATGAGTTCAACACGAAGAATTGTTTATTTTGGGATACTAACTTCCCTTGGGCTGGCGCTCCATATTCTGGAAGGGTTCATTCCTAACCCCTTTATGGGTGTTGTGCCGGGGGCTAAGATAGGTTTGGCAAACATCATTGGACTTATGACACTTGTCATGTTCGGACTAAAGTTTGCACTGTCCGTCAATTTGATGCGTGTTTTTATGGCGGGTCTATTGACAGGTGCTGTTACATCTATGATGTATGGTTTGGCAGGTGCCTTACTCAGTACATTTCTGATGTGGATGGCACTGAATTTTTTTAAGCGTTTTTTAAGCCTTGTTGGCGTCAGCGTACTTGGTGCCCTGGGTCATAACGTGGCACAGTTAAGTGTTGCCAGTGTAATGATTCAAAATATAAGGATTTTTGTTTATTTACCTTTTATGATGTTCGCAAGTATATTTACAGGAATTTTTATTGGCCTGACAGCATATTTTGTATTACAAAAAGTAAAAGGAAGGTTCAATAAACTTACTTATTCGCTAACATAGGAGGCGTTCAATGTGAACAGAAGTAAAAACACAGGCGTTCTGTTATTGATGATCGTAGCCGGCGTGTTGATCGGCAGTCTCATTGGCGCTGTTTTATCCAGTTTTGCACCAATACTAAATTACGGACCGGGTCCCTTAGGCATAAGAGAGTTTGGAATTGATCTGAAATTAATTACATTTAATATGACTTTTATGGTTGATCTAAACCTTGCCGGCCTCATTGGATTGATTTTGGCTGCACTACTATTCAAAAAACTTTAATTATGAATCATACAACATGTGTACATCGAAGGAGGACAAAACAAAAATGGAAGCATATCAGGTGGGAATTAAAGCGATGCCTTTCAGTGAAAGACCCAGGGAAAGAATGCAGCAGGAAGGACCTCAGGCGCTGTCCAGCGCAGAATTAATTGGAATACTATTGTCCAGTGGTACGCAAAATATGAGCGCAGTGGAGTTAGGCCGATTAATTGTAAGCCATCAACCTGAGGGTCTGGCTTTTCTTAAAAATTGCAGCATCGAAGAATTATGTTCCATCAAAGGTGTGGGTAAAGCAAAGGCATGTCAAATTTTAGCAGCGATTGAACTGGGTAAGCGAATTTCAGTTATGGACAGACATCAACGATACAAAATCAGAAATCCTGAAGATATATCCCGCTTGGTGATGGAAGATTTACGTTTTTTACAGAAAGAAAAGTTTTATATATTACTTCTAAACACAAAGCATGAAGTGCTGCATATGGAAGAAATTTCTGTGGGAAGCTTAAACGCTTCCATCGTTCATCCCCGGGAAGTGTTTTTAGCGGCGATTAAAAAGAGTTGCTCAGCGATAATTCTAGTGCACAATCATCCCAGTGGTGACCCGACGCCCAGTAAAGAAGATATCCTTATCACAAAAAGACTGATTGATGCAGGGCAGATCATCGGGATATCAGTACTGGACCATGTCATTATTGGAGACAGTGTATTTTCAAGCTTAAGAGAATTAGATGCTTGTTCTTTCAACTAATTTAAGTTTATCCGATGTTTAACACTGTTAAGACTCCCTCTTCTCCAAGAGAGAGAGATGCGGTGCTACATCCCTGTTTATAGGCACATTATAGAAGATGGTGAATGAATTGATCAACTTGAATGACAAAAATCGAATTCCAATCGTTTTGACCATTGTTGTTATTGTATTAATAATGATTATTGGTTTTACGGCACAACAAAGAGAAGAAATGAATGTAATGGAACGCGGTATTGGCAGTTTTTTTTCACCTTTACAAAAAGGGGTAACTCGCGTTATAGCAACAATAGAAAATAATGTTGTTACTGTGATTAATTCATCTGAGATCAAAGAAGAAAACACAGCACTAAAAACTGAAAACGAAGCCCTGGAGCAAGAACTGGTTGAATTACAATTATTACGGGAAGAATTAGTTGAATTGAGAAGCCTGCAAAATACACTCAATAACATCGATCGAACAATTGACTTAAACCCTATTACAGCCAATGTTATTGCCAAAAATCCAGGTAATTGGTTTGAAATGTTCACCGTTGATGCTGGCACACAACACGGTGTAATAAAAGACAGTGTGGTCATTGGCTCCGGCGGTTTAGTAGGAAGAGTGTATGAAACAGGCGGTAATTGGGCTAAAGTCATATCAATCATCGATAACAGCAGTTCTGTAAGCTTTCAGGTATTACGGGACGGTACCTACCAGGGTATTGTTTCCGGTAGTGTTACCCACGAACTATCCGGATATTTATTTGATCCGGACGCAGAAATCGTGGTGGGAGACCAGCTGATAACTTCTGGAATCGGTCTTTATCCAAGGGGCATATTGATTGGAGAAGTTACTGAAGTTGATCGCACAACTGATTTACTGTTGAAAAGTGTTGTTGTAGAACCAGCCGTTAATTTTAAACGACTCGATAAAGTACTGATCGTTAACCCCAGAAATGTAGATGAATAGGGGCACAATATGCAAAAAATCATCCTTGCGTTAACCATTGTATTTTCTATTGTCATAGAATCTGCACTGTTTCCTTTTATTTCCATTGCAGGTGTTGTTCCCAACGTTACAATGATATTGGTCATTTCCCTTGCTTTAAGACAAAATGATGAGAAGGCGGCTGTCATTGGATTTGCGGCAGGTTTGACAAAAGACATTGTAGTTGGAAGAATTATAGGTATAAGCGGGATTACATTTATGCTCATTGGATACTTCATTGGAAGGTATAATCATAAAATATTTCCTGATCATTTGACAACACCCATTATCTTAACAATGCTTGGAACCCTTTTTCATGAAGCTATATACCTGCTATTTGTCTTTTTTCTTGGTTATCAGATCGATTTATTTGTGGCGGTGTCACAGGTTTGGATTATTCAGGCAATCTATAACTTTTTAATGGTTTTTCCTGTTTATGCAGCTGTGCGTCAGCTCTATCATTGGCGGGTCATGAAAAAGCAATACTAAGGTGGTTATATCAATGTTTTCAAAATACAACAAACGTTTTTTTATGATCATACTCCTGATCATGTTTTTTTTCATCATTATTCTCTTTCGACTGGCAAGCCTGATGATTGCAGAAGGAGAAGGACATCGTGAATATGCAGAAAACAGAATTGTAAAAAGTATATCCATTAGTGCGCCACGCGGTGAAATAAGAGACAGGTATGGCCGATTACTAGCGGGCAGCAGGCCCAGTTTTGCTGTGGAAGTTTCTAAAAACGATATTGTCAATGAACAAATCAATGAAATAAGCATGGAACTAGTACAGATTTTCCAAGATAACGGAGATGCTTTTATCGATGAATTTCCAATCATTTATGAAAATCATCGCTTTGAATATACCTTTGATAACTCAATTGATAAATGGAAAAATGATTACGAAATCCCTTCGTGGTATCAGGCAAAGGAAGCTTTTGATCTGCTGCGTATACGGTACGAAATTGAAGAAACCGATCCAATCGATGTACAACAGCAACTGTTGGCAATCCCTGAACTATCTGTTCCCATTTCCATCAGAACATGGAAATTCAACGATGAAATGAAGAAGGAGCAGTGGTTGAAAAAGTTTTACATTCCGGATGATCAGCAGCACCCTGAAGATGCTTTTAACTGGTTAAAAGAAGAGTATTTTGAAATTCCTGATTCATATTCACGTGATGAAGCTCGAATGGTGATGGCCATACGTGAACAAATAGAAACCCAACTGCCAGGTTTTATGCAATACCAACCAATAAAAATCGCACAGGATATTTCTCAACGTTCTGTCACCATGATAGAAGAAATGATCTATGATTTACCAGGCGTTAGCGTGGTGGTTGAACCAATAAGAACGTATCCAGAAAAGACTTCTGCCGCTCATATTCTGGGAAATCTGGGTAAAATATCACAACAAAGTGAAATTGAGCGATACATTAACGAACTTGGTTATCTTCCAAGCGATATCATCGGTAAAACCGGCATTGAACATAGTTTCGAATCTAATTTAAAAGGGCAGGATGGAACACAGAGGGTGGTTGTCGATTCAAAGGGAAGATTGGTACGTGTATTGGAAAAAGAAGAACCAATTCCTGGCGACACTGTCTACCTTACCATCGACATAGAATTTACAAAGAAAGTTGAACAAATACTCGAAGATGTGCTGGGGGTCATTCAATCGGGTGGAACATATGAAACGCCCTGGGGTTCAAACAAACTTGTAGGTAAACAAGGACCACGGGAAAATGCAAACGCAGGCGCTGTGGTTGTGACAGATGTGAAAACAGGCGAAGTGTTGGCCATGGCCAGTTATCCTTCCTATGATCCGAATCTTTTTGTCACTGGTATCAACAGTGAAAACTGGGAGAGTCTATTACCAGAAAACATGCGAGATCCACTGGCACCGCGTCCATTAATGAACATTGCCATGTCGACAGCTGTGCAGCCAGGTTCAACTTACAAAATGCTTGTGGGTTTGGCCGCCATTGAACAGGGCCTTGATCCTGCTTATAAGATACTTGACAGAGGTTTTATTCAAGTGGGCGAACATACTTTCGGTAACTGGTTATGGAACCAAAGCCGGTCAACCATGGGGAACCAAGGTTTATATGAAGCCATCGCCCAATCAAATAATTACTACTTTTATTCCATCGCCAATGCCTATGATTATAGCAAAGAAAGGGCTTTGCCTTATGAAATGAACATTGAAACGCTGGTTGAATACGCTGAAATGTTTGGGTTAAATGACCCCACTGGCATTGAGATTCAAATACCCAGAGAACGATATGGCGGCGTACCTGATCCTGCTTCAAAATCCAGAATGGTAAAGGCAATGCTGCGAAACCACTTGAACAGAATACTCACTTTATCAGATTTAGACGAAGAAAAAGTAGAAATCACCGATGAAACGTTAAAATCTGTTATTGAAGAATTGGTAGCCATGTCTGATGAAAACCCTCCCAGATGGCAGGTATATGATAACATTGTTACGATGGGTATAAAAACGGAACGTGCCAATGCCATCACTGATTTAGTTAAATACAGCTACTACAATCAAAATTACTGGTCATTGGCGGATACCATGAACTTCTCCATCGGCCAGGGCAGCCATGCATACACGCCATTGCAAATGGCCAACTACATGGCAACATTGGCCAATGGCGGAGTAAGAAACCAGGTGAGTATTGTACAACAGGTACTTAACAAGCACGAGAATGTAAAGCACCTCATGGAGAGAAACGATCCAGTCGTACTGGAATTTAATAAAGATGACAGTTTGGACCATATCAAAAGAGGTATGTTGGCAGCTACAGTGACAGGTGGCGCACGCAGTTACTTTAATCAATTTCCAATTAGCGTTGCGGCAAAAACAGGAACAGCGCAGCGGGAAGGAAAAATACCTCCTGCAGATGAAGTGATTTATTTGCTTGAACACCTGAGGCATTTCAATGTTTCAGAAGAAGCTGTGAAAAACGAAACCCAACGGTTGATGCAGGAAAACAAAGAAAATCATTTGTTTAAAGATGAAGGATATGCCATGAGAGAGGCAATAAAATTTTTAAATCCTTCAATTAGAAACAGTGACCTGGACCAATTTAAAGCCGATTATGATAACTTCTCATGGTTTACAGGCTTTGCACCATATGATGATCCTCAAATAGCCATATCCGTGTTAATATTTCAAGGTGGTTCAGGTGGTTATGGCGCACCTATTTTTCGGGAAATCGTAGCAGAATACATGGGATTAAATCAAAAGGAAAATGATACAATAAGTCTTTTTAATAGTTTCCAGATTGAATGATTATGTGATAATATAAATGCCATAGGTATTCTTTGAGATTGATACAGGGAGGTGCAGGCTGCAATGGAAGAGAACAAGAGCGTCGAGTTTAAAGGAACGGGCCAGGGATTGGCAATTCGTGTTCATTTGTATCATGAAAATCAACAGATTAAAGATATTATTCAGCAACGTATTAACGAAAACCCTTCATTTTACAAAGGCGCAACCGTGGCAGATTTAACCTGTGAATCTCTATCTGAAACTTCAAAGAAAGAGTTGGAACAGTGGCTGGCTGATGAATACGGTATGATCATCAATTCAAAAAGCAATGGGGCCAGAATCAAGCAGGATGAGGAAAAGAACATACTTCCCAGACAAATCCTTAAAAATGATTCCTTTGAAGAAAACAAAGAATATGGCACAAAATTTGTTGAAGGTACGCTGAGATCTGGTCAAATCATTGAACATCCAGGTGATGTTGTGATCATTGGTGACGTCAACCCTGGAGCAGAAATATCAGCGGGGGGAAATATTGTCGTAATGGGAATTCTTCGAGGTATTGCCCATGCAGGTATCCATGGTAAGACAGACGCCTTTGTGGCTGCCTCGGTTTTACAGCCTACACAACTGCGAATTCATCAGACCATCACCAGGTCGCCAGATGACGTGCTTGATCGGTCGAAAAACCCTGAAATAGCTAAATTGAAAGATCAAATCATTTGTGTTGAACCATTTTAATAACCAGAAAAGACAATGAGTAGGAGGGAAGTTCATGGGTGAAGTATTAGTCATAACGTCCGGAAAAGGTGGCGTCGGTAAAACCACCACCACAGCAAATTTAGGTACCGGACTGGCTCAACTGGGTAAAAAAGTAGTTGTTATCGACGCTGATATCGGATTAAGAAACCTTGATGTTGTGTTGGGTTTAGAAAATCGCATCGTTTATGATTTGGTTGACGTTGTGGAAGGAACTTGCCGGCTGAAACAGGCACTGATCAAAGACAAACGGTACCCGGAATTATTTCTATTACCGGCGGCCCAAACAAGGGATAAGAATGCTGTGTCACCTGAACAAATGAAAGCGCTAAACGATGAATTGAAAGAAATCTTTGACTATGTTCTGGTAGATTGTCCAGCGGGAATAGAACAGGGCTTCAGAAATGCAATCTCTGGTGCTGACAAAGCGGTTGTTGTAACAACACCCGAAATTTCTGCTGTAAGAGACGCAGACAGAATTATTGGCTTACTGGAAGCGGCTGAATTAAGAAACCCAAAACTGATTATTAACAGACTGAAAATTGATATGGTAAGACGTGGTGATATGATGAACATCGAAGATATGTTAGACATCCTTGCCATTGATTTACTGGGTGTGGTCCCTGATGACCAGGCCATTGTCATTTCAACTAACAGAGGGGAACCTGTTGCTGATGGTTCCATGTCCCAGGCTGGTCAGGCTTTCAGGAATATTGCACGGCGTATAACGGGTGAAGAAGTACCGTTTTTAGACCTTGATCTTCAGGACAACCTGGTTCATCGACTGAAGAAGATACTGGGGTTTGCCAAGTAAAGGTTTTTGAGAGGGGGTAATGGAAATGGACTTCTTTAAGTTCTTTATGGGAGAAAGTAAAAAAAGTAAAAATGTTGCAAAAGAACGATTGAAATTGGTGTTGGTACATGATCGGGCTGACTGTTCACAAGATTTTCTGGATGCCATTAAAGGTGACTTAATTAAAGTTATTTCTGATTATATGGTCATTGATGAAAATGAAATGGAGATACGCATGACACGCACAAAGCGTGACACCGATGATACTATGATTCCTGCTTTAGTGGCTAATATTCCCATCAAACATATGAAAGACCGCAAGCGGTAATGAATAGGAGAGATTCATGAATATAGCGTTGATCGCACATGACAATAAAAAAGATATGCTGGTGAATTTTGCCATTGCGTATGAACAAATACTGTCACAACATACATTGTTTGCCACAGGAACAACAGGATTGCGTCTCATAGAAGAAACTGCACTGAAAGTACACCGATATCTTTCAGGACCCCTGGGGGGCGATCAACAAATTGGCGCCGCCATTGCAAATGATAAAATGGACCTTGTCATATTTTTTCGGGACCCTTTAACTGCACAACCCCATGAACCTGATATTCAGGCATTGATACGTTTATGCGATGTGCATTTGATTCCTGTTTCCACAAACATAGCCAGTGCAGAGATTATGCTAAAAGCATTGCAACGCGGAGACATAAGCTGGCGAAAACATAAAAGCAGGGTGGTAACACTAAAATGAACGCATGCCGAAGAAAGACTATTTATTAATGGTCTTTTTTGGCGTTTTAATTGGAGGATAACAATGACACGTTTAAACATAAAACCATTATTGGAAAAAGTAGAAAAACCAGCACGTTACGTTGGCAATGAAGTCAACAGTGTGAATAAACCAATGACAGAGAACACCATCCGTTTTGCCTGGTGTTTTCCAGATCTCTATGAAATTGGTATGAGCCATTTAGGCAGTTTAATTATGTATCATTTACTAAATGAACAGGAAAATGTTTTCTGCGAAAGATGCTATGCACCGGCAGCTGATATGGAAGAAGCCATGAAGCATGCAGGCATGCCACTGTTTACCATTGAAACCAAATCACCCGTCAGAGAATTCGATATCGTTGGTTTTACACTACAGTATGAATTAAGTTACACAAATATTTTACATATGTTGACCCTGGCCAACATACCATTATTAAACAAAGACCGGACAGAGAATGACCCCCTTGTCATTTTTGGAGGTCCCTGTGCTTACAATCCTGAACCAGTGGCAGATATCGCAGACCTGATTGTCATTGGAGAGGCTGAAGAAGTCATTTTAGAAGTGTTGAACTGCTACGAAGAACACAAGTCTGACAGAAGCATATTTTTACAGGAGGCAGCGGCGATCCAGGGTGTCTATGTACCTTCTTTGTATACAGTGGATTACAAAGAAGATGGAAGAGTTGAATCCATTCGACCCATCAGTGAAAAAGCAGGTTTAACGATTAAAAAACGGATCATCAAAAACCTGGACGAATCATATTTTCCAGAAAAACCCGTAATCCCATTTCTGAATGTTGTGCACGACAGGGCCACCATTGAACTGTTTCGTGGGTGTATACGAGGCTGCCGGTTTTGTCAGGCAGGCATCATTTATCGACCTGTTCGAGAGAAAAAACCAGAAACCCTGGCAAAAACAGCAAAAAATATCATTGCCAACACAGGGTACGAGGAGCTGTCACTCACATCTCTTAGTACCAGTGATTATTCCAATCTAAAAGTCTTGACGGAAGACCTAACTGCCTCCTTTGAGCAAAACCGTGTTGGATTATCCTTACCTTCATTACGCCTGGATAATACCACCATGGACATTCTAAAAGAAGTCCAAAAAGTAAGGAAATCCGGGTTGACCTTTGCACCTGAAGCGGGTACGCAGCGATTGCGTGATGTCATTAACAAAGGAATTACAGAAAAAGACCTGTTGGAGGCAGTTAAAAATGCCTATGAAGCAGGCTGGAACCAGGTTAAGTTGTATTTCATGATTGGACTACCCACAGAAACCATGGAAGATGTGGAAGGCATTTTCGACTTGGTCGTCAGGCTTGAGCAGGAAGTTTATCATAAAAGAGACAAACAATACACACATCCACTTAAGATCAGTGTCAGTGTGTCAAATTTTGTGCCTAAACCTTTTACGCCTTTTCAATGGGTACCACAGAATTCTTTGAATGAATTCAGGGAAAAACACCGTTTTCTCAAAGAAAAGTTCAGAACAAAGAAATCAATACAGTTTAACTACCACGATGCAGACACGAGTGTTTTAGAAGGGGTGTTTGCCAGAGGCGATCGCAGACTGTCCGCTGTGTTACTGAAAGCTTACGAGAAAGGCTGTAAATTTGATGGTTGGGCAGAACACTTTAAGATGGACAAATGGGTGGAAGCTTTCCATGAATGTGGTGTGGAGATGGATTTTTATACGTCACGTGGGCGTGATAAAAACGAGGTATTCCCCTGGGAACACATTGATGTTCAGGTAACAAAAGATTTTCTTTTCAAAGAATATGAAAGAGCGTTACTTGAAAAAATCACACCTCATTGCCGTGCTCAGTGCAATGCATGCGGATATCAACAAACCGGCACTGGAGGATTATGCCCATGATGATCAGAGCTAAATACACAAAAAAGGGAGACTTGGTATATCTTTCTCACCTGGATCTGGTGCGATTGTTCGAAAGAGCATTTCGGCGAGCAGGGGTGCCCCTTGCTTTTACACAAGGTTTCAACCCTCACCCGATGATTTCTTTTGCAGCACCACTCAGTGTTGGCATTAGTAGTGAAGCTGAGTATTTTGATGTTATGTTGTCTGAGCCCTTATCAACAGTAGAATTTATTTCATCCATGAACAACACTCTGCCTTCTGACATTCAGATTTTGCAAGCCCTTCAACTGGATGAGAAACCTGTCAATGCACTAATGCAGGAGGCTGCATTGATGGTCTATTCAGTGACATTCTCTCTGGAGCAACCCTTTCAAAATAACAAATTAGCGGAATCGCTGGACTTTTTTTTGAATCAAAGTGAAATGATTGTTCAAAAGAAAGGCAAAGACGGATCAGGAAAGGGCAAAAAAGGATTTGGAAAACGAAAAAAAATGAAACAAGTGGATATTCTTCCCTATATTCATTCCTTTGTCATCAAACATCAGGAAGATGACGCAGCAGAACTCTTACTCCACATAAAAGTCTTTGACCAGGCGACCATTAAACCACTGCTTATTTTTAACAAGTGGGTTGAGGTTTCGGATGTGCCCGTTGCATTGAACACTGTGTTTATTGAAAGAAAAGAAATATGTAAACTGGATGAAGACCAGCAATACATTTCCATAATTCAATAAACAAAGATTTACGAAAGGCTGGATGCAGATGAACCAAATCATTGCGGATGTGGGCTATTATGAAACCAGGGCCGCATTAATGGAAAATGACCGCCTCATGGAATTGCATTTTGAAAGACGAAAACAAAGCAGCCTGGTAAACAACATTTATTCGGGTAAAATTGTTAATCTTATTCACGGGCTGCAAATGATCTTTGTTGACATTGGTTATGATAAAAACGTCTTTGTCTACAAGGATCAACTGTCAGTACCTTATGAAAGTTTACATGTGGGAGATCATCTCTTAATTCAAATCACAAAGGATGCCATGGACGATAAGGGTCCTAAAGCCACCATGCATCTTTCGCTTCCAGGAAAATACGTGGTGTTGCTACCCCAGACCCAGCACATTGGCATCTCAAAAAAAATTATTGACCCTGATGAACGAAAAAGATTACAGAAATGGGCAGATATAACAGTGGGAGCGACCCATGGTATGATCATTAGGACAGAAGCTGCTTCCAAGCGCAAAGAAGTACTTCAGAAAGACTGGTGTTATTTAATGTCTCTGTGGGCACATGTTGTAGAGAAACAACACCAGGTGCCCAAAGGCACACCCTTGTACAGGGAACACGCATTACTGCCCAGGTTGCTTCGAGATGTGGCCAATAGAGAAACAACAGCTTTTTTTGTCAACGATGCCGGTGAAGCTGAAACCCTGCGTCAAATATGCAGACAAACCATGCCGGGTCAATTGAATATGATTCAGGAACTGGACAATAGCTGTAATCCTTTTATTGAATACCAGGTTGAAACTCAATGGCAACGGGCAATGAATTCCAGTATTTCCCTTGAGAGTGGGGGCTCGTTGGTGATACACCACACAGAGGCCCTGACAACCATCGACGTGAACACTGGACGTTATACGGGAAACAAAACATTTCAGGAATCGGCTTTTGATATTAATAGGGAAGCTGCCGCAGAAATAGCGCGACAGATCAGGTTAAGGGATATTGGCGGTATTATTATCATCGATTTTATTGACATGAAAAAACCTGAAAACCAGGTGGAAGTAGTGAGAGAATTAAAAGAGGCCTTGAAGGTTGACCGGCAAAAAACAGTTGTGTTGGGCATGACCCAGCTTGGTTTGGTGGAAATGACGCGAAAAAGAACCCGAAAAAAAGTGTCGGCTCTGTTTAACTCAACCTGCAGGTGCTGCCTGGGAAGTGGTACCATCCGGTCAATTTATTGGACAATGTATGAAATTGAATCAACTTTACGCAGGTTTGAAAGACAAGTGGACATAGACGTTGTTATGTTAAAGCTCCATCCCCATCGACTTCAGGAATTTAAAGAAGCTGACATTGACCTAAAATCTTTGGCAGGTAAATACAACCTGGAACTGCAGGTTCAGACCGAGTCTTTATTGCCCCTTGATGAACATAAAATAATGGGATTAAAAGATCAGGAAAGCCTGGAAAAAATGCTTCAAAAAACTTCCCAGGATATGGAGTAACATTGATTGACAGAATAAACAAGGAATGGTATAATCTTTCTTTGTAGAAGCCGCACAGATCAGGTCTTAAACGTGGGAATGAAATCCCAGTACCTGGATTTGGCGAGACTGGGATGAGGAGGTGTTACGATGTACGCAATCGTTGAAACAGGTGGTAAGCAATACCGCATTGAAGAAGGCTCAACCGTTTATGTTGAAAAGCTTGATGTCAGTGAAGGTGAAAAAGTAACGTTAGACCAGGTATTAGCTGTGTCTAAAGATGGTTCTTTAACTGTAGGCGAACCTTATGTTGCAGGTGCTTCAGTTGAAGCAACCGTATTGGAAAACGGAAAAGCAGATAAAATCATTGTTTTCAAATACAAGCGCAAAAAAGACTACCGTCGTAAGCAGGGTCACAGACAACCTTACACAAAGATTAAAATCGAAACCATTCAGGCGTAAGAATTATTATGATTAACATTATAATTAAGCGAAACAATCAAAATGAGATTGTCAGCTACAGCGTGACAGGGCATGCCCAGACGGCTCCACATGGAGAAGATCTTGTGTGTGCAGCTGTATCGGTGTTGGCTCAAACCACCATTTTGGGACTTTACCAGGTGCTGGACCAACAACCGGAGTTCAATATTGCTGAGGGTGACCTTCGTTGTAAAATGAAGGATTCATTGACAGCAACACAAAGAAGAGAAGCAACGATTTTATTAGAAACCATGCTGGTTGGATTAAAAAATATTCAACAGCAGTACCCAAAAATCATTGCCATTGATGATGAGGAGGTGTAGTAATGATGTTCAAAATGAATTTACAATTGTTCGCCAGTAAAAAAGGTGTTGGTTCATCCAAAAACGGACGAGACAGTGCAGCAAAAAGACTGGGCACAAAAAAAGGTGACGGACAGTTTGTCACAGCAGGTAACATTCTGGTGCGTCAACGTGGAACGAAAATTCATCCCGGCCTTAATGTAGGTAAAGGCGGCGACGATACTTTGTTTGCCACCATCGACGGCATCGTTAAGTTTGAAAGAAAAGGTAAAAAAAGAAAGCAGGTTAGCATTTATTCTGCTGAAACCCTGCAAGTACAGTAAGATTTCAGCCGCCTGAGAGGCGGCTTTTTATTTATTTCAGATAATAACATAGAAACACGCGAGAGTAGAAAGCAGGTGAATATCATGTTTGTAGATCAAGCAGGCATATACCTAAAAGCTGGAGACGGTGGAAATGGTTTAGTGTCTTTCCGACGTGAAAAATATGTTCCGGATGGAGGACCAGACGGAGGAGACGGCGGTAAAGGTGGCGACATTTGGATTAAGGCAGATGCCAATTTGCGTACTTTAATGGATTTTAGGTATAAACGTCATTACAAAGCAGAAAAAGGTGAAGATGGCAAGAAAAAAAATATGTTTGGGAAACACGGTGAAGATTTAACGCTGCTGGTTCCCTGTGGTACACTGATAATGAATAAAGAAACCGGTGAATTACTGGCTGATCTTATTAATCCAGGAGATACTTTTTTGGCGGCCCGGGGCGGTAAAGGCGGCAAAGGTAACCCACACTATAAATCAGCTACCCGTCAGGCTCCCACCTATGCACAGGCAGGTGAGCAGGGAGAAGAGCTGGAAATAATTCTTGAACTTAAATTAATTGCCGATATTGGATTGCTGGGTTTCCCCAACGTTGGAAAATCAACCTTGCTCTCAGTAATTTCTGAAGCGCAACCTAAAATTGCCAATTATCACTTTACCACGCTGACGCCAAACTTGGGTGTGGTAAAAGTTAAATCCGGAGACAGTTATGTGGTAGCCGATATTCCAGGGCTAATAGAAGGAGCTCATGAAGGTGTTGGCCTTGGGTTGGATTTCCTCCGTCATGTGGAAAGAACTAAAGTCCTGATTCATGTATTGGATGCAGCAGGCCTTGAAGGCCGCAGCCCCATGGACGATTTTGAAAAACTGAACAGGGAATTGTCCTTATATGCGGAAGCCTTGGGTACAAAACCACAAATTGTGGCGGCAAACAAAGTGGATTTACTTTACGATCAAACGTCTCTTGAAGAAGTAAGAGAATATTTTGTTAGTAAAGACATTCCTTTCTTTGTCATTTCGGCAGCCACTAATGAAGGTATTGAAGAACTCATGCTGGCCGCAGGCCAAATGCTGAAACAGGAAGAAGAGCGGATTAAAGAAACCACCGATCAGCAGGAACATGAGTTGACTGAAAGGGTGATCACTGTCTCCAGGGATAATTCACCACGTTTTACGGTAACGAAAACAGACGATGGGTTTGATGTTGTTGGTGATCTTGTGAGAAAACTGGTTTATCAGTTGAATATGGAGAGCATGGATTCCCTTCTACATTTTCACAAGGTGTTGGAAAAGCATGGTGTCATACAAAAACTGAAAGATATGGGCGTTCAGGAAGGCGACACAGTACGTGTGATGGAAGTTGAGTTTGAATTTTCGGAGGAGTTTGATCCCCGAAGTTAACCCGATGGAGTAAATACATCACCATAAGCTAAGAATCCTGTTAACATCAGAACCTGAGGTGAATAAAAGATGGCATCTGAGACCGGAAAACGTAAAATCGGAATCTTTGGAGGCACCTTTGATCCTATACATTATGGTCATTTGATCATCGGCCAACTGGCACTGGAAGTTTGTAAACTGGATGAACTGTATTTTGTTCCTGCAGGTAATCCACCTCACAAGGTAACCGATGATGTGACAGAAACCATACACCGCCTCAGGATGGTGAGGTTGGCAGCATCACCCCATTCTCAGTTTCGTGTTTGTGATTATGAAATCAACAGAACTAATCCCAGCTACACAGTGCACTTGTTGAATTATTTCAGGAAACAATTTCCTGAAGAAGAATTGTATTTTGTCATGGGCGCAGATTCTTTCCGTGAACTGGAACTCTGGTATCACTACAAAGAACTGTTTTCCATGGCCCGGTTGGTGGTTATAAACCGTGAAGGAAGTGACACCTTATCCCTTGAAGAAAGGGCAATCCACTATAAAAAAGATTTTAAGGCTGTCATTACGCTGATCACTGGCATCCACCTGGATGTCTCTTCATCGATGTTGCGCCAAAGAATTGGAAGTCAGCAATCCATCAAACACCTGACGCCGAAAGATGTGGAGCACTACATCAATGAGAAACAACTTTACCAGAAGCAGGTGAAAAACCGTGCATAATCCTATTGATAGAGATACAATAAAATTGATCGAAAAAAGCATTGAACCTCACATGAAAAAGAAAAGATTTCAGCACACCCTGGGCGTTATGGAAGCGGCTGGAACTTTGGCCAAGCAATATGGTGCAGACATATACAAAACTTCAGCTGCGGCTTTACTGCATGACTATGCGAAAGACTTCAGTAAAGAAGAATTATTGATTTATGTAGAAAAATATAGTATTGAAACCGACCACATCCTGGAACTTGCTCACCAACTATTACACGGAAAAGTGGCTGCCAGTATAGCGGCTCATGAATTCGGGATAGAGGATGAAGAAGTATTGCTTGCCATCGAATATCATACCACCGGTCGAAAAGGCATGAGTATGGTTGAAAAAATCATCTACCTTTCAGATTTTATTGAACCGGGGAGAGAGTATCCAGGGGTTGAAACATTGCGAAAATTGGCACTGGAAGATTTAGACAAAGCGGTGCTTCAAGCTTTGACAAACACGATGATTTATGTGCTTCGGACAGGAAAGCTATTGCACCATAACACCCTGGAAGCGAGAAATGAAATGCTGATGAAGTAATGAAGTCATAGAACCATTAACAATGAAAAGAGGTTTGAAATGGAAAAAACGCGTGAACAAAAAATTGTGGATGAAATTCTGATATCTGTGTCCGATAAACAAGGGCAGGAACCTGTTGTGCTTGATTTACAGGGTATATCTTCTTTATGTGACTATTTTGTCATCAGTAGTGCACCCTCTGTTCGACAGGTAAAAGCCATTGCCGACGATGTGAAAGATCGGTTGGAAGAATTGGGTGTTGAATTGCTTCGTCAGGAAGGATTACGCGAAGGAAGATGGGCCCTGCTTGACTATGGTGACATTGTGGTCCATTTATTTGTCACAGAAGACAGGGATCACTACCAGTTGGAAAGAATATGGAAGGATGCACCTGTCCTTGATATTGACACAGATTCAGCCCTTAAGGTATAATTAATTGGGAATAAGACATTCACATAACATAGTACCAGTGAAAGAATAGTAGGCAAATATCATTTTCAGAGAGCCGGTGGTTGGTGAAAACCGGTAATGATAACGTCGAACTCACTTTTATATAAGGTATCAGGGTTGGTTCCTTTAAAAACCAGTAAAGTGGACTTTCTGTCAAACAGGGTGGTACCGCGGATTTCGATTCGTCCCTGCCTTGTGCAGAGAGTTTTTTTGTATAAACAGGTTTCTTAAACTAAAAATTGAGGAGGATGGCCATTGTCAACATATGATTTTGGAAAAATCGAAGAAAAATGGCAGCAGTATTGGCGAGACCATAAAGTGTATGAACTGAATGAAATTAACAGGACCCCCTACTATGCCCTGGAAATGTTCCCGTACCCTTCCGGAAAAATTCACATGGGACATGTGCGGAACTACTGTATCGGAGACGTGATCGCCAGGTTTAAAACCATGCAAGGCTTTGACGTGCTTCACCCCATGGGATGGGATGCCTTTGGACTTCCGGCAGAGAATGCGGCCATACAGCACCAGATTCCCCCTGCTACCTGGACAACTTCAAACATTAAAGAAATGAAAGAACAACTTGACAGCCTGGGTTTAAGCTATGATTGGAGTCGTGAAGTGGCCACCTGTAATCCCGACTATTACAAATGGACACAATGGTTGTTTCTTCAGTTTTATCACAATGGACTTGCCTACAAGAAAGAATCCCGTGTTAACTGGTGTCCTTCCTGCGAAACTGTGTTAGCCAATGAACAGGTCGTTAACGGCGCCTGTGAACGATGCGACAGCCCTGTGAATAAAAAAGAACTGAACCAGTGGTATTTTAAAATCACAGATTATGCCGAGCGGCTGTTGGATGATTTAAAACTCCTTGACGGCTGGCCAGAAAAAGTTAAAACCATGCAGTCAAATTGGATTGGTAAAAGCACAGGCGCAGACCTGTTATTTCCCATTACTGAAACAGAAGAGAAACTAAAGGTATTCACCACACGGCCTGATACGGTTTTTGGCGCCACCTATATGGTCATGGCACCTGAACATCCGGTGGTGGGAAAACTTGTTAAAGACACAGAATATGAAAAACCGGTACAGGATTTTATTCATAAACTGCAGCATTTATCTGATGTTGAAAGAACATCCACTGACACAGAAAAAGAAGGTATCTTTATTGGTCAATACTGTCTGAACCCCTTTACTGAAGAAAAAATTCCTATCTTCATTGCAAACTATGTGTTGGCAGACTATGGCACTGGCGCCATCATGGCGGTCCCGGCCCATGACCAACGTGACCTTGACTTTGCCAGAAAATATGATATTCCAGTGGTTCCTGTTATTTTGCCGCCAGAAGCTGAAGAACCTTTTCAGGTGGGCTCAGAAGCCTATGTGGGCCCTGGCACCATGATCAATTCGGATAAATACAACGGGTTTGACAGTGAAAAAGCTTTCGAAGAAATCTGCCAGTCAATGGAAGCTGAAGAGCTGGGCCAGAGGACAACCAGTTACCGCCTGCGTGACTGGCTCTTGTCACGACAGCGTTACTGGGGAGCACCGATTCCTGTGGTTTATTGCGATCACTGCGGTATTGTTCCCATTCCGGAGAAAGACCTTCCCGTAGAATTGCCCCTTGATGTGGCTTTCAGTGGAAAAGGACGTTCACCACTGACAACAAGCCAATCATTTCTAAAAACACCCTGCCCGAAATGCGGAGAGGAAGCAACCCGTGAAACAGACACCATGGATACCTTTGTTGATTCATCCTGGTATTTCCTTCGTTACACAGACCCGCAAAACAGTGAGAAAGTGTTTGATTCAGCACTGGCTAATCAATGGATGCCGGTGGACCAATATATCGGCGGAGTGGAACACGCCATCTTACATTTACTCTATTCCCGCTTTTTTGTAAAAGTATTAAAAGACCTTGACCTGGTTGATTTTGACGAACCTTTTAATAATTTGCTGACACAGGGTATGGTGTTGAAAGATGGCGCCAAAATGTCTAAATCAAAAGGCAATGTGGTAAGCCCTGCAGAGATCATCGAAACATATGGTGCCGACACGGCCAGACTCTTTGTTCTCTTTGCAGCACCACCTGAAAGAGACCTGGAGTGGAGCGACCAGGGTGTGGAAGGCTGCTTCAGGTTCCTGAACCGGGTGTGGCGTTTGGTGATAGAAGCGGTGGATGAGTCATTGCTGTCTTTGGAAAAAGATACACAGGATGAGGATGACAAAGCCCTGCGATACCGAACACATTACACCATTAAGAAAGTCACTGATGACATTGAACAACGGTTTAACTTTAACACAGCCATCAGCGCCGTCATGGAGCTGGTGAATGAACTGTATAAATACAAGGCAAAAGACCGAAGCAGTATCAACGGAACATTACTGGCTGAAGGTGTGAATAATGTGGTAACCTTGATGGCACCTTTTGCACCTCATATGATGGAAGAATTGTGGGCAAAACTGGGTCATGATGATAGTGTTCATCTCATCGACTGGCCTACGGCAGATCCATCTGCCCTGGTGAAGGACGAAGTGGAAATTGTCATACAAATAAATGGAAAAGTAAAAGAAAAACTCATGGTAGCTTCGGGTTTAACAAAAGAAGAAACTGAAAGCCATGCCATGGCATCCGATAAAGTGAAAGACGCATTGGAAGGCCTGGAAGTTAAGAGAATCATTGTGGTGCCTGATAAATTGGTGAACATTGTCGGTAAACCTGTGTAATGGTGCAAAGGCTAAAGAAAACACCTTGCGGCGGAGAAAGGAATAAACATGGAAAGTAAAAAGGATAAACAATTACACCCAATGTTAAAAAGCATGATTCCTCTGGTGGAATCTATGGGAAAAACATTTGGGAAAAATTGCGAAGTGGTGCTACATGAGATTGGAGAAAAGTATAAAACCATTGTGGCCATTCATAACGGACATGTTACCGGCCGATCAGTGGACAGTCCAATGGTAAACGAAGGACTGGAATCAGTCCGCAAACGTGGAAACGACTCAGACCACATCGTTAATTATCAAAATAAAAGTTCAAATGGTAAAATCCTTAAATCATCCACCATGCTGATCCGGGATGAAAAAGACCAGGTGATTGGCTGTCTTTGCATTAACATTGATATTTCAGAATTCATGATAGCCCGTCATGTACTGGAAGAGATGACTCACATTGATATGCGGGAAGAGCAGTTAACCTCAGAGAACGTCACCAGCAACGTGAATGACGTACTGAACATATTGATGACAGAAACCCTGGAAACAAGTGGAAAACCTGTGGCTTATATGAACAAGGATGAAAAAGTAAACATTGTCCGACAACTTGATGAGCAGGGCGCCTTTTTAATTAAGGGTGCCATCGACGCAGTGGCAAAGGTACTTTGTGTTTCCCGGTATACCATCTACAACTATTTAGATGAAATAAGAGGTCAACAATAACCTATTTACCTATTTTGAAAGGGGATTTCAAATGAACAAAATGATTAGTACAAAAAAAGCACCGGCTGCCATTGGTCCGTATTCACAGGCTGTGGAAGCAGGCAACATGATTTTTGTCTCTGGACAGCTGCCACTGGACCCAGAAACCATGAACTTTGTTCCTGGAGATATTCAGGAACAAACAAAACAGTGTCTGACCAATTTAATGGCTATTCTGAATGAGGCTGGATATGAAAACAAAGACGTTGTGAAGGTTACTGTTTTTCTGAAAGACATGAACGATTTTGCAAAAATGAACGAAATATATGCCACATTTTTCACTGACCATAAGCCTGCCCGGGCAGCAGTGGAAGTGGCACGTTTACCAAAAGATGCACAGATTGAAATTGAAGCAGTAGCTGTTAAAGCATAGACCCCAATCACAAGCGTAGACCAAAAGAAAGGTTAACCCCTGGTTATGGGCTAACCTTTCTTTTTTTCGTTAATCAAAGGATTCGGATCGTTGGTAGCGACGGGCTCGCTGAAGTCTTCGATGCTTTCGCTTTTTTTGCCGCAGTCGGAAAACAAACACCTGCCAAAGGATGAATACAATGCCTAATGCCACAGTGGCATAATACCCCCATGAAATTTGTTGGTAAACCGGTATAGCTTCAACGGCATTGTCTGTTACCAAATTTACTTCTCCCAACAATTCATCTCCATAATAATAGCGCACATGTCCAAGAATGGCGTTTTGCTCCACAGGCGCTACCAGGTCATCTTCAGGCAGTTGAATGTCCATGATAATATCTGAAGGAAGAATGTTTCTGGGTACGATTTGTTCAATGGAACCTTCAGTAACGAGGGGAACAGCTTCATCATCACCCTGAACAACAGTTACCATGGCCATCTGCGTACCATCTTCAACGAGTTGTATGCGATGAAAATACTGTAACCCGTAATCAAGCAGCGTTCGCGAATCTGAATAAACATTCTCCTGCTCTGCGTTTAACACCACTGCGATATAACGGGAATCATTAAACTGGGCAGAACTGACAAGGCAATTTCTGGCACTGTGGGTATAACCAGTTTTGATGCCATCCACAGGCTCATAATAAATGTTTGTATACAAACCTTGGTACATCATCTGGTGACTGGGACCCTTGCCCCACAGAAAACGGTTCGAGTTGTGATAAACTCTTTGATCTGTCTCTGACGTTGGCGGAATGATCAGTGAAGGGCTGGATACCACTTCGCGAAAAAACTCATTCTTCATGGCTTCCCGGGCAATGAGGGCCAGGTCATAGGCTGTGGTAACATGGTTTTCATCTGGCAAACCGTGGGGGTTGGTAAAATGTGTGTTGACCGCCCCAATGGAAGCAGCGTGTTGGTTCATAAGGGCTACAAATGCTTCCACAGAGCCAGAAACATGACGGGCCAATATTTCTGCTGCATCATTTCCCGAACGGATCAGAAGGCCTTTTAAAAGGGTTTCAACCGTAAAAGCCTCGCCAGGTACTATGTACATGCTTGAGCCGGTAACACCGGGTTCATAGTCAATGGCGATGACGTCCTCCAGAGAGGCATGTTCCAATACCACCAGCGCCGTTAAAATTTTTGTTGTACTGGCTGGATAAGTGATTTCTCCTGCATTTTTATTGTACAGCACCGTGCCTGTTTCTGCATCCATGAGCACAGCCCGGGGTGCGACGAGTTCAGGCCTATAAGCGCTGTTTGTGGCAGCGTAAACAGGAATGTTTGAGATGATCATGAGAAGTATGGCGATGAGGATGTTGATCAAAGGTTTTTTATGTAAAAGACAATTTGTCAGCCGATGGTGGATAAAAGTTTTCAATGAAAAGTCAGCTCCTGTATGGAAAAGTTTTATGGAAAATCAAAGATTGGTGTGATACAAACACTCCTTTCTATAGTACAATAGATTTGTTGGTTTGTTAAGTATAAATTCATTAATTTGAAATGAACATTTATTCGATGACTACCACAGATAAGAATCTTGTTTATCGATGATTTACAATGGTTTTTCTGACACAAACTTTTACATGGAGGGGTTGTACAACATGGATCTGACACGGAAGCACAAAATTGTTATGGTGGCATTAGCTTGTTGTCTGTTTTTAGGATTCACCCTTTATGAGCAATTGATGACAAGAAAAAATGTCTATGTCTTGTCCGATACCGGCACAAATTCTACTGATGATCATTCTCAAAGGTTAATGAATGAAGACAACAACCCATTGATAGACAACTCCGTCAAAAAGTTGGAATCTGTCGTTACAGAGCCTGCAAAGATCGTTGTTCATATTGAAGGCGAAATAGCTTCTCCCGGAGTTTACGAACTGGAGGCAGGAGCACGTGTTAACGATCTGGTGGCCATGGCAGGTGGATTGACTTCGCAAGCTGATGGAAAAATAAACCTGGCACAAAAACTTCAGGATGAAGCTTTCGTTTATGTGCCAGCCAAAGGAGAAGAAAACCAGGTGGAAGCCATGGGAGAAATGGCCAGTGGTACGCCTAACATTGCATTTCAACCAACAGCGACAGTCCAGGGTTCTTCTCTGGTTAACATCAACACAGCAGACCAAAGATCCCTTGAAACCCTGGCAGGAATAGGCCCTGTACTGGCAGAAAGAATCATTACCTATCGCCAGGAAAAAGGTCCTTTTCAACAACTGCAGGATCTAAAAAAAGTGACAGGTATAGGCGATAAGCGATACCAGGACATTGAAACTGATATTACACTGTAAGAATCAATTACATCAAACAAAATCGAAATAGAAAGAAAGCAGGTGAGCTGATGGAAGGGATCAAACTGACTTCTCTGACAAAAAGCGCCGGCTGAGCGGCGAAAATCGGACCGGAGGTCCTAGCAAGTGTTCTCAGCAAATTACCAGCACAAACAAATCCCAATATACTGGTGGGGCTGGAAACCGGTGATGATGGTGCTGTCTATCAACTGACAGAAGACCTGGCCATTATCCAGACAGTTGATTTTTTCACACCCATTGTGGATGATCCGTATACCTTTGGGCAAATAGCCGCAGCAAATTCCTTGAGTGATATTTATGCCATGGGTGGCGAACCAATATTGGCCTTGAACATTGTGGGATTTCCCAATTGTCTTTCACCCGATATATTGGCCGAAATGCTAAAAGGTGGCGCTGACAAAGTCATTGAATCTGGCGCATCACTGGTGGGCGGCCATTCAGTGGAAGACGATGAACCTAAATATGGACTCTGCGTGACGGGAAAAGTACATCCACATAAAATTTTGACAAACAAGGGTGCGCGTCCTGGAGACAGGCTCATCCTGACAAAACCAATTGGAACAGGGGTCTTAAGCACGGCCATTAAAGCAGAAATGCTTTCTGAAGATGAATATCAGGAAGCAGTGGACGTTATGACATTATTAAACAAAACAGCCCTGGAAGCTGCTGGGCAGACAGTGGTGCATGCCTGCACCGATATAACCGGGTTTGGTTTAATTGGTCACACTGTGGAAATGGCGGAAGGCAGTGGAGTAACCATCAAGTTGTTCGCCAGTAAGGTACCGGTGATAAAAGCTGCGTTACATTACGCCGAAATGGGCTTGATTCCAGGTGGTATGTACCGAAACAGAGATTACTTTAAGAATAAGGTGGATCTTCAGGGAGACATCTCTGAAGCCCTTCAGGATTTATTGTATGATCCACAAACATCAGGTGGGTTGTTGTTGTCGGTTCCAGGAGAAGAAGTGGAAGAAATGATGAAACGATTATCTGACACAATGCCTTGCAGTTTTGCTGAAGTGGGTGAAGTGACAGAGCTGGCAGACCATTTCATTCAAATTCTTTAGCTTTCAATACCGATAAACAAATTTTTTTTAAAAAACCAAATACTACCATCATGTTATCATTGTCAAAAAATGAAACGGACGGCTGCATGTTGCTAAGCAGCCGTCCGTTGTTTTATAACCTTTTAAGCAGTCAGCCCATCCTGGTTCGCCGGATACCTTTCAGGAAACTGCAATGAATCAAAGAAACTGTTTAAAGATCTTCTCGTGCAAAGAATTCTTTTGTCAGTTTTATAACAACACCACTCAGTGCAAGTAATGCAACCAAGTTTGGTACTGCCATCAAACCGTTCAGGGTATCAGCAATGTTCCAGATCATGGTTAAGCTTCCCACTGCACCAAGTACAATAAGGGGCAACCAGATGATACGGTATATTTTGTTGAAACCTGAACCAAGGATAAACTCGGCGCATTTCTCGCCGTAGTATGCCCATGACAACAAGGTGGAGAAAGCAAAGAACAGAATACCAATGGCAACGATGATACCACCAGGCCCTGGTAAACCTTCGTTAAAGGCTTCAGTGGTTAAGGCTGAACCTGTAAGACCGCTGCTCCACACGCCTGATGAGATAATGGCCAGTGCGGTAAAGGAACAAATAACGATGGTGTCTGCAAATACTTCGAAAACACCCCAAAGACCCTGGCGTACAGGATGGTCAGTACGGGCAGCGGCATGAGCAATCGGCGCACTACCAAGACCAGCTTCGTTGGAGAAAACACCACGGGCTACACCAAAACGCATGGCCATCATAACTGTGGCACCTGCGAAACCGCCAACACCAGCACGTGCGGTAAAGGCAGAGGAGAAAATAAGCCCGAATGAACCAGGAATTTCAGCAATATTAAGAATAAGAATAACGATGGCACCAATCATGTAAAACACTGCCATGAATGGAACGATTTTTTCAGTTACGGCAGCAATCCGCTTTAGTCCGCCCAGGATAACAGCACCGGCTGCAATTGCCAGAACGATTCCAGAAATAAGATGAGGAACCCCAAAGCTGGCGTTCATTGCTTCGGCAACGGAGTTGGCCTGAACCATGTTACCAATACCAAAGGCAGCAAAAGCACCAAAGAGGGAGAAAATCCAGGCAAGCCATTTCCAATTGGAACCCATGCCCTTTTCGATGTAATACATTGGTCCGCCTACCCAGTTACCTTCTACGTTCTTCTCACGGTACTGAATGGCAAGAACTACTTCAGCAAACTTGGTCATCATACCAAAGAAGGCAGATACCCACATCCAGAAAACGGCACCAGGTCCGCCAATGGCGATGGCTGTTGCAACACCGGCAATGTTACCGGTACCAATGGTAGCCGCCAAAGCTGTTGATAAAGCCTGGAAAGGTGTAATGTCGCCATCTTCACTGATTTCAGCCTTATCAAAGATTTTAAAAAGTGTTTCCTTCATTGCAAATCCGAATTTACCAACTTGTAAGAAATTAGTTCTAAAAGAATAGTAGACACCTGTTCCCACTAAGAGAATCAGCATGTAGGGTCCCCATACGAGGCCATTGATTGTACTATTAATACCTTCAATTGTTTGCATAAAACCGATCAAATCATAAAACCTCCTTTGTTTCTTTTTTTACAACAGTTTATTAAACAGTTATTGCATTATTCGGAGCGCCTCACCTCCTTTATGTATGTTTACTTCAGAGCACTTTTTAAAACAAAAGACAGTGAACCCGTTTGCGGCAGAAGATGTTAACACTCATCTGTGTAAAAGGATCATTGTCTTCATTAAAAAGATGTGCCAGAAATGCTGTATAACAAGCACATTGTATCATAGGTTAAAAAATAAGAAAAGATAAAAAGCATTTTTACAAACAGAATGTAAATTCTGTCAATTTAACTATCATAAGAATACCCCATTCATATTAATTTATATCATTTTTCTTGTTATCTAAACAGCACTTTTGTTCTCATTTGTTCTCATAAGAACTCTTTTATGCTATAATCGAATGGTATTAACATAAGGAGGTGGCATGATGGAACAACGGGACCTGCTGCGTAAAATTCCCAAAATGGATGACATATGGACGAAGATAGAAGCCAAAGAAGAACTCAAAGAATTTAATGAATCAATGGCTAAAAATGAATTGAGAGACGTGTTACAAAACCTGAGAACAGACATACTGCAGGGTCATGCTGACACGTTCAATGAAATGAGATTGCTTGACGATTCCATTGTCAATGAAGTGCTCTTCCAGTGCCAGAAACTGGCTTCAATGCAACTGAGAAAAGTGATTAACGGCACAGGGGTCGTTTTACATACCAACCTGGGAAGGGCACCCTTGGGCGATTATGTAAAAGACGCCCTTTGGGACATTGCTAAGGGTTACAGTAATTTGGAAATGGATTTGGACACCGGTAAACGGGGCAGTCGTTACTCCCATATGAAAGAATTGCTGCTAAAATTGACTGGTGCAGAAGATGCCATTGTTGTGAATAATAACGCAGGCGCTGTGTTGCTTACCCTTTCAGCCATCACCAAAGGAAAAGAAGTGATTATATCAAGGGGTGAACTCGTTGAAATTGGCGGTTCTTTTAGAGTACCTGAAGTGATGGAACAAAGCGGGGCCACCCTGGTGGAAGTAGGTGCCACCAATAAAACCCATTTACGGGATTACGAAAAAGCCATAACACCGGAGACGGGAGCCTTATTAAAAGTACACCAAAGCAATTTCAAAATAATGGGGTTTACCCAAGAAGCAAACATGGAAGAATTGGTAAAATTGGCAGAAAAGAATGATTTGCCCATGATCAATGACTTGGGCAGCGGACTATTCTTATCCCTCCAGCCCTTCGGTTTTCCTCCAGAACCCACTGTCCAGGAAGCGGTGGCAGCAGGCTGTGACGTGGTGACCTTCAGTGGTGATAAACTCCTTGGCGGTGCCCAGGCAGGCATTATTGCAGGTAAGAAAAAATGGATTCAACAAATTGCCAAACACCCACTGACAAGAGCCCTGCGGGTTGATAAATTAACCCTCTGTGCCCTTGAAGCCACACTGAAACTATACCTGAACCCAGAAGAAGCACTGGTTAAAATTCCGGCTTTACGGATGATGACAGAAAAACCGGATGCTTTGGAAGTAAGGGCAGAGCAACTGATATACATGTTGAAACCTGCCTTGTTAAACAATAAAACACTCAGCTTATCAGTGGTGACTGAAACCTCACAGGTTGGGGGCGGTGCGTACCCCACGGTGCAACTGGAGAGTCGGTTAATCAGGTTTGAAGGCGAACCACAGGCGGTGACAAAACTGGAGCGTTTTTTACGACAACATCAACCAGCCATCATCGGGAGAATTCAGGACAACGGGTATATGCTGGATTTAAGAACACTGTTTGAAGATGATTTTGAAACTATCGTAAAGGCCATTGAAGGCTGGACAAAATTGAGCGCTGTATAAACAGGGAGTGAAGATGTGAAACATTTAATCATAGGAACAGCCGGACACATTGATCATGGAAAAACCACATTGATACAAGCGTTAACAGGTCGTAACACAGACCGACTGAAAGAAGAACAAAAAAGAGGCATATCCATAGAACTGGGCTTCACCTATTTTGATTTACCCGACGGTCGCCGCGCAGGCATCGTTGACGTGCCCGGACACGAAAAATTTATACGGCATATGCTGGCTGGGGTAGGGGGAATGGACCTGGTCATGCTGGTAATCGCCGCTGATGAGGGTGTTATGCCACAAACCCGTGAACACCTGGACATTCTGTCGTTGCTTTCCATTAAAAAAGGCTTAATCGTTATCACCAAAGCTTCTTTGGCCGACCCTGAGTGGATAGAGCTTGTAAAAGAAGACATTGCAGAAACCGTTGATGGTACCTTTCTTGAAGATTGTCCCATACTCATGGTGGATTCCCTTAGCGGCCAGGGTATACCAGAATTAATTGACCATTTGGCCAGGGATTATGATGAAATTGAAGCAAAGGACCAGGAAGCTCCCTGCAGAATGCCCATCGACCGGGTGTTTACCATTACCGGATTCGGTACCGTTGTAACAGGGACACTACTGGAAGGAACTGTTTCCACAGAAGATTCAATGGAAATATACCCGGAGGAAACGACTGCAAGGGTGCGAAACATACAAGTGCATGGTGAAACGGTGAACACAGCTTATGCTGGACAGAGGGTGGCCATCAACCTTTCAGGTATAAAAAAAGACCAGATCAATCGAGGCAGTTTTCTGGCAAAACCAGGGTCCATGACAGACACCATGATGGTTGATTGCCGGGTTAACTTACTAAAAAATTCTCCGCGTCCATTAAAACAACGAGACCGGGTAAGAATTTACCATGGTTCAAACGAAGTGTTGGCAAGAATTGTTATCCTTGAAAAAGAACAAATTGAAGCTGGCGAATCGGGTTTTGTTCAACTGCGCTTGGAAGAAAATGCTGCCTTCAAAAAAGAAGATAAACTGATTTTGAGGTTCTATTCTCCCATGGAAACCCTTGGCGGAGCTGTTGTGATTGATCCTAATCCCAACAAACATAAGGCGCTGCACCAGGATGTCATTGACCAGTTGCAGGCAAAAGAATCCGGTGGACCGGAAGTTCATCTTGAACAACAACTCTTACGGTACAGCAAAGAGATCCCTGATGTGTCACAGTTGGTAAAATATACGGGTTATACGCCAGAGCAGACAACTGAATTACTTCAACTATTGAAAGAAGATCAGAAAGCCTATTCCATCCAGGAACAGGGTTTTGTCCATTGGCAGTTTTATGAAGAAGTCACTGAGAAGGCTACGGAAATTTTGGCACATTATCACCGTGATTTCCCGTTGCGAAAAGGCATGTCAAAAGAAGAGCTGAAAAGCCGGGTATTTCCTCCCGGTAAACCAAAAATGGTGGAAGCCTGGTTTGAACAACTGGAACAGGAAGGACTCATACGAACAAAAGGTACATTTGTGTCCCTGTCATCTTTTACTATAAAAATGACCCCTCAGCAAAAGGACCTTCTGAATAACATTGAATCACTTTTCACCAAAGACCTTTTTTCACCGCCAAAAATTGATGAATTGCCGGATTTGACCAGGGAAAAACAAAAAAACATTCAGCAGGTGTTAGAATTGATGATGGGCGATTCATTGATCCGGGTTAACCAGGAAACAGTTTTTCATGCCATGGCTTTAGAAGAAGCAAAAACCAGATTGGCTGAATATTTTACGTCACATGATGAAATTGCCCTGGCAGATTTTCGGGATTTACTGAAAACCAGTAGAAAATATGCTGTTTCATTATTGGAATACTTTGACCAGGCCCGGGTCACAAAAAGACATGGGGATAACAGGGTGTTGGTGGCTAAAAAGTAAAGTATCCGTTAAATGGATCAATTAGCAGAATTGAGGAGAATTGATTCCATTATGAGGTTGCTCACAGAACCTTCGTTGTGTTATAATACTTTCGTTGCCCGGATTAAACATGTGTCAGTCCGTAAAAACGAAAGTAATATGGGAGTAGATGGGTGCTGGTGTATCCTCTGGTCTTCAAAACCAGTACGAGGGGTTAGGAGCCTCTTGGGTGGGTTCGATTCCCACGTACTCCCGCCAATGCAGACAACTATGTGAGAGCTCAGGCTCTCATTTTATTTTCAACTACTTTTCGGAGAAATGTTTGTCGGATCGGAGAAATGTTTGTTGGATAAAAGCAAACAATATGTAAATTGAGAGGAGTATCTGGATGGAAAAGGAACTGAATCTCCTGAGAACAGAACTTCAACAAAAATCCATTAAGATGACTCGTCAACGAAAGGAAATCTTAAGGCTGTTCCTAACCCAAACACATCATTTGCTAACGGCTTCTGAAGTCCAGCAGGTGTTGTTGGAACAAGGCCATCAAATGGACCTTTCCACCATTTACAGAAACCTTGAAACCCTGGCTTCCGCCGGTGTGCTACGGCACATTGCTTTGAATGACCACATTGCCAGGTACGAACTGGTCACCTCGCATCATCACCATCACCTGATTTGCCTTACATGCAACAAAACAGAAATCATTGATTTATGTCCATTTCAGGAAATCAACCAATACGTCACAACAGAGACTGATTTTTTACCGACGGAACACCGTTTTGAAATCTATGGTTATTGCAAAGACTGCCAGAATAGTCATAACCAGTCTCATAACAATCAGCCAGATAACATCCAGTCTGATGATGACACATTCCAGGGGAGGAAACCCTCATGATTATTCTGGGCATTGACCCAGGCCTGGCCATCACAGGGTTTGGATTGATTAAGTATGAACAGAACAACTTTAAGGTGATTCAGTATGGTGTTATCCGAACCCCCAGCAAAACCCCTTTGCCTGACCGTTTGGTTAAAATCGGGGAAGGCATTGAAACCCTGGTACAGCAATACAAACCAGATTGCGCTGCCATTGAAGAGCTTTTTTTTAATACAAACGCAAAAAGTGCCTTTCTTGTGGGCCAGGCCAGAGGTGTGGCCGTGGTCACCGTGGCCTCGGCAGGGCTGCCCGTCTATGAGTACACCCCCCTCCAGGTAAAACAGGGTGTGGCAGGCTACGGACGAGCCGATAAAAATCAAATACAGCAAATGGTGAAGACACTTCTTAACCTAAAAGAAATACCGAAACCTGATGATGCCGCAGATGCATTGGCCATTGCCATGTGTCATGCCCACACAGGCCATTTTCAGCAGTTGTTTAGCGTATAACTCATCACTGAATGGAACAACAAAAGGAGTGAAAGCGTTGATCGAATTTATCAAGGGCAATGTGCATCATGTCACAGTCGATATGGTTGTAGTTGATGTTAACGGGGTGGGTTATGGGGTTTATTCTTCAATGGCCACACTGAACAGGGTGAAGATTTCTGACCCAATCACCTTATTCACTCACTACAGTGTAAGGGAGGATGGCGCCAGCCTGTATGGTTTTTTAACCCAGGATGAACTGGACATGTTCCGTAAACTCATCACCGTCACCAAAGTAGGACCAAAAGCAGCCATTGCCATGTTGTCCACCTATACAGTGGAAACCTTATGCCAATTGATCATGGCCCATAACTTGGATGCGCTTTCAAAAGCCCCTGGTATTGGTAAAAAAACAGCTGAACGCATTGTGCTGGAATTAAAGGATAAAGTCAAAAAAATGGGGATTCAGCCAGCAGCCACACCTGAACAGGGCACTCTTTTTGAAGACGAAGTGATGGATGCCCTCATGACCCTTGGCTATCAGCGCAACGAAGCCATGGAGGCTGTAAGGGCCACTGCAGACCGTGGCGTGTCCACAGAGGAAAGCCTGAAAGCAGCTTTGTCCTGGTTGATGAAATAAAAGGAAATTAAAGGGACACAGTGAGTTCCATCAGTTAAAATTGCTGACATAAGGAGACGGTTGTATGTCCATTGAAGAACGGATCATTTCCACAGACAGCCAGGAAGAAGACTTTGCCATCGAAGTTGGTTTACGACCAAAAAGACTGGACGACTATGTGGGACAGGAAAAAAACAAGGAAAAATTTCGCATCTTTATCAGCGCTGCCAGGGAACGAAAAGAAGCCTTGGACCACGTCTTGTTATATGGCCCTCCTGGGCTTGGTAAAACCACCCTGGCGACGATTATAGCCAACGAGATGAACGTGAACATTCGCATCACCAGCGGTCCGGCCATTGAAAGGCCCGGTGACCTGGCGGCCATCCTCACCAACATGGGTGAAAATGATGTGTTGTTCATTGATGAAATTCACCGTCTTAACCGCACGGTGGAAGAAATATTGTACCCGGCCATGGAAGATTTTGCCCTGGACATTATTATTGGAAAAGGCCCCAGTGCAAGAACTGTACGCCTGGATCTCTCCCGTTTCACACTCATTGGTGCCACCACCAGGGCAGGGCTGTTAACGTCTCCGCTGCGAGACAGGTTTGGGGTTATTTCCCGCCTTGATTTATACCAGCACGACGAACTGGCTAAAATTGTCACCCGGTCTGCAGGGATCCTTAAAGTGCCCATTGCCAAAGAAGCGGCACTGGAGGTAGCCTCCAGGTCCCGTGGCACCCCACGGATCGCCAACCGGCTGCTTAAACGGATTCGTGACTATGCCCAGGTGAGAGCCGATGGTGAAATAACGTTGCCCGTGGTAAATGAAGCGTTGATACTTTTTGAAATTGACCCCTTGGGACTGGACAGCACCGATAAAAAAATGATACTGGCCATGATCGAGAACTTTGACGGAGGCCCTGTTGGCCTGGATACACTGGCTGCAGCCACAGGGGAAGAAAAAACCACCATCGAAGATGTGTATGAACCCTATTTAATGCAAATCGGATTTATCAGCCGTACCCCCCGGGGGCGAATGGTCATGCGAAAAGCCTATGAACATTTTGGTAGACCTTTGCAGGAAGGCCCTGTGCAGGAAAGAATCGAGGGATAGTATGAACCCAATGGGAAAAATGCTCATGACAGCAGGCATTGTGTTGCTCATAGCAGGGCTGCTTGTCACCGTGGGAAGTCGTTTTGGCCTTGGAAAATTACCAGGCGATTTTTTCTTTCAAAAAGGCAACGCCACTTTCTATTTTCCGCTGGCCACCAGCATTATCATCAGTTTACTGCTGACACTTTTTTTAAACTTGTTTTTTAGACGGTAGTGACATTTTTTTAAAGACAGTGACATTTAAGAAGGAACCAAATACAGATAGAAAGTATGTGAACCATGAAAACAAGTGATTTTTATTATGATTTACCTGAAGAACTTATTGCCCAAACGCCTTTGGAGCAGCGTGATGCATCGAGACTGATGGTGATTAACAGGGAAAAAGGGTCCATCAACCACCACATCTTTCGTGACATCACAACACTGTTAAAACCTGGTGACGGATTGGTGATCAATGATTCCCGGGTACTGCCTGCAAGGTTGATCGGCAGAAAGCGATACACCAACGGTAAAGTTGAGTGCCTTCTGTTAAAGCAAACGGGACTGAACATGTGGGAAGCCCTGGTGAAACCGGCAAAACGTGTTAAAACAGGAACAGAAATTACCTTTGGGCATAACCTGCTGCGTGGTATTGTTCGTGAAGAAAAACCGGAAGGTCTGCGTGTCATCGAATTTATCACAGAACGCCCCTTGATGGAGGTGCTTGATGAATTAGGTGAAATGCCGCTGCCTCCCTATATCCATACAAAGCTGGAAGACCGGGAACGCTACCAAACAGTGTACAGCAAGGACAATGGCTCGGCAGCGGCCCCCACGGCAGGTCTTCATTTTACCGACGAATTATTGCAGAAAATCACAGACATGGGGGTTCAAATCATCCCTGTCACACTTCATGTAGGCCTGGGCACCTTTCGACCGGTTCAGGCAGAAGAAGTGGAAGACCACCAGATGCATGAAGAATTTTTTCGAATATCACCGGAAAACGCAGCAATAATGAATGAAATCAAAGCAAAAGGTGGACGCATTGTAGCTGTTGGCACCACCAGCTGCCGCAGCCTTGAATCAGCAGCCCCGGATGATGGCGGCCCCATGGAAGCAGTGAACCAATGGACCAGGCTCTTTATCACACCAGGCTACACCTTTAAATTTGTGGATGTGATGATAACCAATTTTCATCTGCCGGAATCCACCCTGTTGATGTTGGTGAGCGCTTTTGCCAGCAAAGAACTGATGATGAAGGCCTACCAGACAGCCGTTGAAGAAGCTTACCGATTCTTTAGTTTTGGCGACGCCATGTGGATCGAATAAGCCGGGAAAATCAATGCCAGAACCTGGTTTTTAGCAAAATGTGTTCTTCACCAATAGACGGCCAAGATGTGGTTTTACAATCGGAATTAGTGGTTTTACAATCTGAATTATAAGAGGAGAACCTATGAGTAAAAAAATCTTCACACAAACAGCAACTTCATCAGAATCAAGGGCTCGTACAGGCATACTGAACACGAAACACGGCGATGTGCAAACCCCCATTTTTATGCCCGTGGGCACCCAGGCAACGGTGAAAACCATGACGCCGGAAGAGCTTTCAAGTATTAACACACAGATTCTGCTAAGCAACACATATCACTTGTACTTGCGGCCTGGTCATGAACTCATTGCCAGGGCTGGAGGTCTTCATAAATTCATGAACTGGCAGGGACCGATTCTCACAGACAGTGGCGGTTTTCAGGTGTTCAGCCTGGGAGACTTGCGAAAAATAACTGAGGAAGGTGTTGCCTTTCAGTCACACATTGACGGTTCCCGGCACTTTATCTCCCCGGAAAAAGCCATGGAAATACAAAATCACCTGGGGTCTGACATCATGATGGCATTTGATGAGTGCATACCCTATCCATCTGAACATGAATATGTGATGCATTCCGTTGACCGCACCACACGTTGGGCAAAACGCTGCCTTGAGTCACACCAACGGCCTGATGACCAGCATTTGTTCGGCATTATTCAGGGCGGTGTCTTTCATGACATGCGTAAAAGAAGTGCAGAAGCGTTGCTGGAACTGGATTTTCCCGGTTATGGCATTGGTGGTTTGAGTGTTGGCGAACCAAAGGAAAACATGTACGACGTGCTGGATCATTTGGTACCACAGATGCCGGAAGACAAACCCCGTTACCTCATGGGCGTGGGAAGTCCGGATTGTTTGATTCATGGTGTGTTACGAGGTGTGGATATGTTTGATTGTGTGCTGCCCAGCCGTATTGCCCGCAACGGTACGGCCATGACCAGCATCGGACAGGTGGTCATTAAAAATGCCAAGCACACGGAAGCCTTTGAACCCCTTGACCCCCATTGCAGTTGCTATACCTGTAAAAACTATACAAGAGCTTATTTGCGCCATTTGTTTAAGGCCAATGAAATTTTAGGCTTGCGGTTACTGACCCTGCACAACCTGCATTTTCTTCTCGAACTAATGGATCACATCCGTAAAGCCATCCATGATGATAACCTGGTGGAATTTGCCAAAAGCTTCTATAGAGGATATTATGGTAAACCACTGGAATGGGATATAACAGGAACAAAATAACGTTCATACGTTGACAATGCAAACAGGATGTTGTTTAATGTAAGAAGGGTTGAAAGACAACAGGAAGGAGGTCCAAAATGCAACAATTTTCCGGGTTAATTATTCCTTTAGGATTCCTGGCGATTTTCTATTTTCTGATCATCAAGCCTCAAAAAACAAAAGAAAAGAAAATCAAAGAAATGCGTAATAATTTGAAGGTAGGCGACGAAATTATTACCATTGGTGGAATCTATGGAAAAGTAATGAAAATTAAGGAAGATGTACTTACCATTGAGGTGGGCATGGACAAAACAAAATTGACCATCACAAAATGGGCAGTTGGAAACCTTGCCGAAAGCTCGACTCAAGTTACTGATTCAACTGAAGCGTAACAAGCCATTTGACAGCAGCCGGGTAGATCCCTGCTGCTTTTGGTTTTATTACCTTTTTCTTTTTTTTTAAGCGGTCATATGGTATAATGCATAAGGATTATAAAGAGAGAGGAGAAAAGTGTCATGTCCATAAAGCATATTAAAACATTAAACGCCTCACACCTGCCAAAAAAAGGTGAACATACCGGTTGTGGAGAGTGCCAGACATCCTGTCAGTCAGCCTGTAAAACATCTTGCACGGTAGGCAATCAAATCTGCGAGAAAGCATAGAACTCATTTGATTCGTTTTTCCCAGCAGGAGTTTTATACTCCCTGCTTTTTTCTTTTATCCGATAACTACCACCACTAAGATTCCCTCTTCAGCAAAAGAGAGATAAGCGGTGCTGCGTTCCCAGGTGTTTACAGTGAATGAAAAGTGAAGGTAGAGTGAATGTTGAAGGAAAGAAGGCGTTTGTTTGATACATAAGTTTACGAAAAACGGCATACACATGGTGCTGGATGTACATTCAGGAGCCGTTCACGTGATTGATGCCCTGGTGGATGAGTTGCTTAACCTGGGGTCACTGGACGAAGAGGAACAGTTTCATGTGCCTGCTGAAAAAAGAAAAAAATTAAATACAGATTTTGGTCAACAGGCGGTGGCAGAAGCGCTGAAAGAGATTAACCAACTCATTCTACATAAACTGCTTTTCACAGAACCAGACACATTGGAGAAAATGAAAACGCAACAACCAGGTGTGATAAAAGCATTATGCCTGCATGTGGCCCACGATTGTAATATGTCCTGCGAATACTGCTTTGCCTCCGAAGGTACTTTTAAAGGACAACGTTCCTTAATGAACCGCGAAACAGCTTTTGCAGCCCTTGATTTTCTCATTGACCACTCAGGAAAGCGCAACCATCTAGAAGTTGATTTTTTTGGTGGTGAGCCGCTGCTGAACTTTGAACTGGTGAAGGAAACCGTGGCGTATGGTCGAAAAAGAGAGTTGGAAACAGGAAAAACATTTCGGTTCACCCTCACCACCAACGGATTAGGTTTAAACAAGGAAAACATGGCGTATATCAACGAACACATGAGCAATGTTGTGCTGAGCATTGACGGACGTCCTGAAATCAATGACAACATGCGCCACTGTCATAATGGCGAGGGTACCTACCAGCTGATTTTGCCAAAAATTAAAGAAATGGCTGCACTACGGGGAGATAAACCACATTTTGTACGGGGCACTTTTACCAGAAGTAACCTGGACTTTTCCAAAGACGTGGCTCATTTGGCAGAACAGGGCTTTAAAGAAATCTCTGTTGAACCTGTTGTGGCGCCTGCCCATAGCCCCCTGGCCCTGCGTGAAGAAGATTGTCAGCAAATCAAGGATGAGTACGATGCCTTGGCTGCTTATTACCTGGATAAACGACTGTTGGGTGATCCCTTTCGGTTTTTTCACTTCATGATCGACCTGCAACAGGGCCCCTGCATGAAAAAAAGGGCTTCCGGCTGTGGCGCAGGTACGGAATATGTGGCGATAACGCCGGAAGGGGACATCTATCCCTGTCACCAGTTTGTGGGAAATGAACCCTTCAAAATGGGACACGTTTCAACGGGGATCACAGAATCTCACGTAAAAGACCAATTTCAACATACCACCATCTATGATAAAGATGATTGCCGCCAATGCTGGGCCATGTATTACTGCAGCGGCGGATGCCATGCCAATGCCTGGCATACCAATGGCTCTGTACTGAAACCTTATCAACTAGGGTGTGAACTGGAAAAAGCACGCATTGAAACCGCATTGATGCTCATGGCCAAGGAAAGTGAGGAGAAGAGTGATGATCAAAGCTAACCAGGGAGTAACCCCAACAATCCATGAAACTTGTTTTGTTGCTGAAACAGCCAGTGTCATTGGCAACGTAGTGATGCAGGAGAAAGCCAGCCTCTGGTACGGAGTTGTTGCCCGTGGTGATTATAACGATGTTTACATTGGTAAAGGCACCAACATCCAGGACGGAACTGTGATTCACATCGCCTACCATCATCCCACCATCATTGGCGACTATGTGACAGTGGGCCACAGTGCCATCGTTCACGGCTGCACCATTGGTGACCGTGTGTTGATTGGCATGGGGGCCATTGTGCTCAACGGTGCCGTGATTGGCAGTAACAGCATCATAGCCGCCGGCAGCCTTGTGCCTGAAGGGAAGGAAATACCCTCCGGCGTGTTGGCCATGGGTACACCGGCAAAAGTAGTGCGGGAATTATCAGAAGAAGAAATCGATGGCATCATGCGATCGGCAGAAGATTATATGAGCTTTGCCCAGGATCATAAGAACGATTTGATGAAGGCAAAATAAGGAGGAAGACACATGAAAGTCAGAGGAATCATACTCTTTTTACTGATTCTCATCATTGCCGGAGCAGGTGTTTATACGGCGCTGAACGGATTGGAAATGGGAGATACGCAGATCATTCCCATGAGAGACAGCATTAAGCAGGGCTTGGATTTAAAAGGCGGGGTTTTTGTTGTCTTTGAAGCAGACACGGAAGCCACTGACGAAGAGCTTGATTTGCTTATAAACCAGACCATCCAAGTGTTTCGACGACGTGTGGATGCCATGGGATTGACGGAACCCACCATTGTGAGGGAAGGTGACCGAAGGATCCGTGTGGAACTGCCCGGTGTGGAGAATGTGCAGGACGCCCTGGACATGGTGGGAAAAACAGCCCAGCTTACATTTGTGACCCCTGAAGATGAAGTGGTGTTAACCGGAAGCAATGTAGTGGATGCTTCTCCCGTCTACGTAGACCGGGAGCCAGATCCGGTTGTCAGTTTGGAATTTGACAGTGAAGGAAGTCAGCGTTTTGCTGAAGCAACGGGCAACTTTATCGGCCAACCGATCTATATAATACTTGACGATGAAATCATTTCCGCACCCCTTGTGCAACAGCAAATTACCATGGGACAAGCCACCATCAGTGGCAACTTTACCATAGAAGAAGCCTCCAACCTGGCGGCCCTCATCCGGGCAGGTGCACTGCCGGTGACATTAAATGAAGTGCAAACGTCAACCATCACCGCATCCCTTGGGGTCGAAGCCCTGAACCGCAGCATCGATGCAGCCAAAATTGGCATCGTGCTAGTGTTGCTCTTCATGCTTGTGGTTTACCGTATCCCTGGTCTTGTGGCCAGTGTGGCCCTGACCCTTTACGTATTGCTGGTGCTATCCATTTTCATAAGCCTGGAAGCCACCTTAACCTTACCTGGAATTGCGGCGTTAATCCTGTCCATTGGTATGGCTGTTGACGCCAATGTTATCATTTTTGAACGTCTCAAAGAAGAAATCAAGAACGGTAAAACCGTTCGTGCAGCTGTTGACTCCGGGTTTAAACGTGCCTATCGCACCATCATCGATGCCAATGTCACCACACTCATTGCCGGCCTGGTGCTGTACCAGTTTGGCAGCGGCCCCATTCGCGGTTTTGCTGTGATGCTGATGATTGGTTTGGCTGTCAGTGTCTTTACAGCCGTTTTCATCACCCGTATCTTATTAAAGTCATTGATCTCTACCAACCTGTTTAAAAATGCCAAGTATTTCGGCGTGTAAGGAGGAGGAAAAATAATGGACATCATTCATCAAAAACGTATTTGGTTTTCCATCTCCGGCGCCATCATCCTCATTGCCCTGGTCATTGCTCTCGTCAGCGGTGTAAACACAGGCATTGACTTTACTGGCGGCACCTTGATGGAAATTGAACTGCATCAATCAGTGGAAACAGAAGACATCAGGGAATACATGGATAACTGGGATACCAGTGCCAACATTAATTTTATCGGTGACAACCAGACAACAGTTCAGATTAGAACCATGGTAGACATGAACCATGGCCAGCGAACCCTCTTCTTTGAATCACTGGCAGAACAATTCAACCTGACAGACGACGATTTTTTACGAACAGAACAGTTTGGTCCATCCATTGGTCAGGAAATTCGCGACAGGGCATTCCTGTCCATGATCATTGCCGCCATAGGTATGCTGGCCTACATCACCTTCCGATTTGAATTCAGTTTTGGCATTGCTGCCATCCTGGCACTGATTCATGACATTCTCATTGTGTTGTCAGTGTATATTATTTTCCGGATTCCCCTGAACAGTCCCTTTGTGGCAGCCATGCTAACCGTGCTGGGTTATTCCATTAACGATACCATCGTAGTCTTCGACAGAATCCGTGAAAACCGTAAACTGATGAAAAAGTTTGACTACGAACAGTTGGCCACAGACAGCATTAACCAGACTGTAACCCGGTCAATCTACACTTCAGTCACGACCCTGGTAACCATCGTAGCCCTTTATGTATTAGGTGTGCCACAGATCAAAGAGTTTGCATTGCCCCTCATTGCCGGTATCATCAGTGGTACCTATTCTTCCATCTTTATTGCCAGCCCCCTCTGGGTCATGATCAAGGAAAAGGGCAAAGATCAAAAGAAGATGTTTGCAAAAACATCCTAGCAGTTTCATGTAAGGAAAGCATCAGAACCGTAAAAGCAGCAACAGACCAGTAAAGGTAATCAATATCAGTAAAAGCAAAGCATCATATCAGTTTAATATAAACCCGGCAGCTATGTTTTGTTTAATGTGATGACAGCCAGCCGGGTTTAACTGAACCCGTTATTGATCATTGTTGATTAAACCGATATAATGGAAGATATTGTATGCACACAATCAGAAAATTTAGAACAATACCAGGAGGGTTACCCATGGATTTAAAATCAACCATTCGAGAGGTCCAGGATTTTCCAAAGAAAGGCATAAATTTCAAAGACATCACAACACTTTTAAAAGACCCGGCCGCTTTACGCTATACCATAGACGAAATCACAAAGTCCATGGAGGGAAAACAGGTGGATGTAGTAGCCGGTCCCGAATCCAGAGGGTTTATTGTTGGTGTGCCTGTTGCATACAAGCTTGGTGCGGGTTTCGTCCCCGTGCGAAAGCTTGGTAAACTGCCAGCAGAAGTGGAAAGCTATGAATATGCACTTGAATACGGCACAGACATACTTGAAATTCATAAAGATGCCATTAAACCAGGTCAGAAAGTGGCCATTGTGGACGATTTATTGGCCACCGGTGGAACTGTGCTGGCAACAGCCAAGTTAATCGAAGCCTTGGGCGGGGAAGTGGTATCCGTCAATTTTCTCATGGAGTTAACATTTTTGGGTGGCCGTGAAAAATTAAAGGATTACCCGTTGCATTCATTGATTTCATATGATGAGTAGGTAAGAAAATTTAATGCGAACCGGCAGATTGTTAAATATTTTACATTTAATCAACGGTTATGATTTTAATGGTAAATAAGTGGTAAATAAAAAGGAAAAGGAGGTGATCCCTCAATGTTGGAAAATCTCATTACCATGATCGAAGAATATAACCCACAATGCGACGTTGAATTGATTATTCGCGCATACCAATACGCTGACAGCGCCCATGAAGGCCAATACCGAAAATCAGGTGACAGATATTTCTCTCATCCCGTTGAAGTGGCCAAAATCTTGATTCAAATGCAAATGGACAGCAGCACCATTGCAGCTGGTTTGCTTCATGATGTGCTTGAAGACACACCCAACAGCTACGAAAAAATGAAATCTGAATTCGGTGTGGAAATTGCTGAACTGGTGGAAGGGGTCACCAAACTAACCAAAATGAGCTTCGAGAGCCAGGAAGAAAAACAGGCAGAAAACCTGCGGAAAATGTTTGTGGCCATGGCCAAAGACATCCGGGTGGTACTGATTAAGCTGGCTGACAGACTCCACAACATGCGTACCCTGAAATTTCAGAGTGACGATAAAAAGAAGGAAAAAGCCAGGGAAACCCTGGAAATCTTTGCCCCCATTGCCCATCGTCTGGGGATCTCCCGCATTAAATGGGAACTGGAAGATTTAAGCCTGTTGTACATGGACCCTGACGGCTATTATTCCCTGGTGGAACGTGTGGCAAAAAAACGCCAGGACAGGGAAGACTTTATCAACCAGGTAATCCAAGAATTAAGGGGAAAACTTCAGGATTTTGACATTGAGAACGAGATCTATGGACGACCAAAACATTTTTACAGCATTTATAAAAAAATGGTGAACCAGGGCAGGGAATTTGAGGAAATCTTTGATTTCCTGGCCATCCGTGTCATTGTAGACAGCATAAAAGACTGTTACGGTGTGCTGGGTGTGGTGCACACCATTTGGAAGCCTATCCCGGGACGGTTCAAAGATTACATTGCCATGCCCAAGCCCAACATGTACCAATCACTTCATACCACCGTCATAGGACCAAAAGGGGAACCTTTTGAAATACAGATTCGCACCTGGGAAATGAACCAGATTGCAGAATATGGTATTGCCGCTCACTGGAAATACAAAGAAAACCAGACCACCAAAGAGTCCAGTAACATCGATGACAAGTTGGCCTGGCTCAGCCAAATGATGGAATGGGAGAAAGAAACCAAAGACCCCAAAGAATTTATGGAATCATTGAAGATCGACCTCTTCACCAATGAGGTTTTTGTTTTCACCCCCAAAGGAAAAGTCATTGACCTGCCGGCAGGGGCAACCCCCATCGATTTTGCCTATAAAATTCACAGTGACATCGGCAACAAATGTGTGGGCGCAAAAGTGGACGGCCGCATAGTGCCCATCCATTATAAACTTAAAAATGGAAACATTGTTGAAGTGTTAACATCTTCAAACAGTAACGGTCCCAGCCGTGACTGGCTAAAGATCGTGCAAAGTTCCCAGGCGAAAACAAAGATCAAGCAGTGGTTTAAAAAAGAACGACGGGAAGAGAACATTTCCAAAGGCAAAGACATGATGGAACAGAGTGTCAAACGCATGAATGTACCCGTGCAGATTGCCATGAACCCCAAAACCCTCACTGCTGTTGCCAAACGCATGAGCCTTGCCTCTGAGGAAGATCTCTACGCAACCCTGGGTTATGGTGGTATAACACTGGCCCAGATCTTGCCAAAAATCAGGGAATACATTAAGAAAGAAGTGCCGGCTGAAGAAGTTGAAAAATTACTGCCGCCAAGTCATAAGAAAGAATCTGACAAAAAGAAACCAATCAGTAAAAGCCAGGGTGTCAGCGTCAAGGACATTGACAACATCATGATTCGTTTTTCAAAATGCTGCAACCCGGTACCCGGCGACGACATTGTGGGGTACATCACCCGTGGACGTGGTGTTTCCATTCATCGAAAAGACTGCCCCAGTTTGGCAGAAAGCCCTGAAAAAGATGAACGCATGATTGAAGTGGAATGGGACAGCGATACCCAGATTGATTTTCAGGCTGAAATTCAAATCAACGCCATGGATCGAAAGGGACTGCTCAGAGAAATTACCCAGTTACTGACAGACATGAAAGTAACTGTGAATGCCCTTAATGCCCGTACCGGTAAAGACCAGACAGCTTCCATCAACATTGTCATTGAGACAAAAGACATTGCCTACCTGGAAGATTTAATGCAGAAATTAAAACGTATGCAGGGTATTAATGAAGTGTTCAGGGTAAAAACCTGATGTTCAAAATATCAGTCAGTCAATCAGTGTTATCATGAAACGAAGCTGAATGAGTGGCAAAAGAAGTGCTAAAGGATACAGGAGAAGCATTGGCATTTACAATTAGATGTAAACACAAGGAGCGTTGGAAAATGAGAGCAGTTGTGCAAAGAGTGACCCAGGCAAAAGTGGAAGTTGACGGACAGGTAAAAGGCCAGATCAAGTCCGGCCTCTTGGTTTATTTTGGAGTGGACAAAACGGATACACGGTCAGAAATTCCCTATATGGTGGAAAAAATCACCAACCTTCGGATTTTTGAAGATGAAAACGGTAAAATGAACCGTTCACTCATGGATGAAGGCGGGGAAATTCTCTGTATTTCTCAGTTTACCCTCATGGGTGATTGCCGTAAAGGCAGGCGACCCAGCTTCACCGATGCCAAGGAACCCAGCGAGGCCGACAACTATTATCAGGAGTTTATACAAATGTGCCGGGACAAAGGCATAAAAACAGAAACCGGGGAGTTTCAGGCCCACATGGAAGTGTCATCTGTGAACGATGGCCCGGTTACAATGTTAATTGACAGTAAAAAATTGTTTTAATTGAAAGGGGTTTGTGCATGTTTACAATGAAAAAACTGGTCACTGGACCAATGCAGGTAAATACCTATATCCTGGCAGAGACAGAAAGCAAGGAAGCCATGGTCATCGACCCAGGCGGCAACGCTGGTGGTGTGATGCAGGTGCTGGAACAACAGGGATGGAATCTGAAACTTATTGCCCTGACCCATGGACATGGCGATCATTTGGGAGCTGTGAAAGACCTGCAGATGAAAACCGGTGTACCGGTGGTGTTGCACGAAGATGATGCACCCATGGCTGCAGACAGCAAAGAAAACTTTACGGCTATGATGGGCCCAGGCATAGAAATTCAACCCGACGGCCTGTTGCAGGACGGCGACGAAATATTACTGGGAGAAAAGCCTGTGGCGGTCATTCATACACCTGGCCATACCCAGGGCGGTGTGTGCTTCATGGCAGACAAAATGTTGTTCGCTGGCGACACCCTTTTCATGCAGTCCATCGGAAGAACTGACCTGGCCGGCGGAAATCAACGTCAGCTGATTCGTTCCATTAATGACAAACTGTTAACCCTGGACGACGATGTACTGGTTTACCCAGGTCATGGCCCGGAAACCACCATTGCTGACGAGCGTCGATCCAACCCACACTTGTAGGTGATGAAGTAAATGACAGATAAAATCACCAAGTTCCATATCAGGCTTCGGGATGAATGGCTTGCCTACGAAATCAGGGAGATGGTGCGTCTTTTTGTAGACTTGAAGCAGGTTGAAGTGATGATCGATGCTGAAACACATAAAAATTCCCCGGTTGAAAAACCGGGGCTTGTTTGCGATAGTGGGCTGGCCAATCTCTCCCACAGTTGCTGGTTACGACTTAATGAAGAAGCCCTTGAGGTGGCCCTTCCACCTAACTGGCAGCAACAGGCAACAGCCCGAAGGGAAGCGAAACGTAAGATTAAAATTGCCTTATACCATTTATTGCAAAACTGGAAACCAACCACATTACCCTGGGGCATTCTGACTGGTGTTCGCCCGGTGAAACTGGCACATCAACTGACAGATCAACTCCATGACAGGGAAAGTGTGATCAATACCCTTCAGCAGCAATATGCCCTGCGTGAAGACAAAGCACGGCTCATCACCGGCATTGCCAGTTTACAGGAACCCATCCTGAAGGCCGTCACAGAAAACAGTGTAAGCCTTTACATTGGTATTCCCCTCTGTCCCAGCCGATGCAGCTATTGTTCCTTTATCTCCCAGGCGGTGTCTGACAAAAATGACCCGTTGATCGCTTCCTACCTGGAAGCCCTGCTCATGGAATTAAAAGGCGCCCTGGCATGGCTGAACAAACGCCAGTGGCATCTTGATACACTTTACATAGGCGGTGGGACACCTTCAATTCTGACAGCATCACAAATCAGGGAATTGATGGAAACCCTTTCCAAAGCTTGGCCCCTGGCATCACTGCGTGAAATCACCTTTGAAGCCGGAAGACCGGACACCATTACCGAAGAAAAACTGAAGGTGTTAAAAGAATACGCTGTCAACCGGATCAGTATCAACCCTCAAACCCTGCAACCGGAAACCCTGAAACGGATAAACCGTTGTCATACAGTCGATGAGTTTTTCGATGCATGGCAGCTGGCAAGGGATATGGGATTTCAAACCATTAACCTGGATTTGATTGTTGGTTTACCCGGAGAAAAAGAAGACCAGTTGCTAAAAACACTTAACGCCATTAAACCACTTAAACCTGCCAATGTGACCGTCCATGCCCTGGCACTGAAACGCAGTTCCACATTAACAACAGATGCGGCAAAACACCAACTCTCCGACGCTGAAGCGGAAAGAATGATGAACTGTATCTATGATTTTTCCCATGAGCAAGCCCTGGTCCCTTACTATTTATACCGACAAAAAGAGATGGCAGGACACCTGGAAAACGTTGGTTTTTCAACGGAAGGGCAAGTAGGGCTTTACAACATTCTCATGATGGAAGAAAAACAAACCATTATGGGCATTGGCGCCGGAGCTGTTTCAAAGCTTTATTATCCGGAAACAGACCGCATTAAACGTAAACCCAACGTGAAAAACATCCATGTATATATTGAACGTATGCACCAACAAGGTTTCGACGAAACGGGCTGGAACAAGGCTTTTTCATCCACTTACAAACAACAGAAGAATGAGGAGTGAATCAAATGGCAGAACAGACTTTTTTCAAACGAACACACATGTGTGGAAATTTATCGGAAAAACAAATTGATGAAACCGTTGCACTTAATGGTTGGGTGCAAAAACGCCGGGACCTTGGCAGCCTCATTTTTGTCGACCTCCGGGACCGGTCAGGCATCGTGCAAATTATTTTTGACCAGGAAATCTCAAAAGAGGCCTTTGAGGTAGCCGAAAAGTTGGGCTCCGAATATGTGGTGTCAGTTCAAGGCGTGGTGAAGGCCCGTCAATCTGAGAACCCAAACCTGGCAACAGGCAAAATTGAAATTCATGCCAGCTCCCTTAAAGTGCTGAACGCAGCGGATACACCACCCATCTATATCAAAGACGACGACGACGTGTCTGAAGGCCTGCGTTTGAAATACCGTTACCTTGACCTGCGAAAACCCTCCATGCAGCAAAACCTGATGCTGCGCCAGCAGGTGGCCAACCATGTGCGACAGTTTCTGTCCACTGAAGGGTTTGTTGAAGTGGAGACCCCTGTGTTAACGAAACCAACACCGGAAGGTGCCCGGGATTACCTGGTGCCCAGTCGTGTAAACCCTGGAAAATTTTACGCCCTGCCCCAGTCACCACAATTGTTTAAACAGTTGCTCATGGTGTCTGGCATGGACCGCTATTTCCAGATTGTCAAATGTTTCCGTGACGAAGATTTGCGAGCCGACCGTCAGCCGGAATTTACCCAAATTGACTGTGAAATGTCTTTTGTCAATATGGAAGATGTGATTGAAATCAACAGCCGCATGATGCAGTCTTTGTTCAAAGAAGTCATGAACGTAGACATTCCCATGCCCATGACCCGACTGTCTTACCAGGAAGCCATGGACCGTTTTGGATCAGACAAACCTGACCTGCGCTATGGTATGGAACTCATTGATCTTTCGGAGCAGTTGGCTGACTGCGGGTTTAAGGTGTTTTCCGACACCATTGCCAAAGGTGGACAGGTGAAGTGCATCAATGTCAAAAACGGCGCCGACAGCTTCACCCGTAAGGAAATCACCGCCCTGGAAGAAGCGGCCAAAACCTATGGGGCCAAAGGGCTGGCCTGGATGAAGGTATCTGCAGAAGAAGTAGTGTCCCCCATTAAAAAATTCTTCAGTGATGAAGAACTTGCCAATTTGTTAGAAACAGCTGATGCCCAGGCCGGAGACCTGGTACTCTTTGTCGCTGACCAACCTTCGGTTGTGGCAGCCTCCTTGGGTTTTCTCCGCACACATTTAGCCAAACTTCTGAAATTATTCAAAGACGATGACTATCAATTTGCCTGGATCACAGATTTCCCACTCTTGGAGTTCGATGAAGAAAACAACCGTTACGTCGCCATGCACCATCCCTTTACATCACCTGTGGATGAAGACATGGACCGTTTGGAAGAAGCACCGGGAGAAATTAGGGCAAAAGCCTACGACATTGTCCTGAACGGCTATGAAATCGGCGGAGGCAGCATTCGTATTCATGACGCCAACCTGCAATCCCGTATGTTTAAAACACTGGGATTAACAGAAGAAGAAACCCAGGAAAAGTTCGGCTTTCTGCTGGACGCTTTCCGCTTCGGCACACCCCCCCATGGCGGCATTGCCTATGGGTTGGACCGACTGGTGATGATCATGGCAGGAGAAGAGAACATCCGTCAGGTCATCGCTTTCCCCAAAACCCAGAACGCCGGCTGCCCTCTGACCAACGCACCCAGTGTGGCAGATGACAAACAACTGGAAGAACTGGGCATACAGGTAACGCCGGGTGCAGAAAAATAAGTTACACCCAGTTTAATCATTGTATAAACAGGTAAACGCATTTCAAGAGAGAGTTTTTGAGATCTTTAAATCATTGAACGCTGTCAGAAAGAAGGAGTTGCGGAAAGGAGCTGGGGGAGATGACCAGGAAAACCGTTGACGACTATCTAAACCTGGAAAACACAACACAGTTGGTGGGCGATTTGGTAAAAATTTACAGCCCCTATTTTCAGGAAGACACTGTGATGGAATTTGCCTATGACTGGTTAAAAATCCGGGGACTGGAACCATTCTACCACCGTTACCATGAAAAGAAAGTGACACAGTTTAAAGGGACCAATGTCATCGGCCGGTTAAAGGGCGATCACGAAGGCCCCCACATCCTGCTCAATGGTCACCTGGACACGGTGGAAATCTGTGACGGCTGGAAAAAAGACCCACTGGGAGCAGAAGTGGAGGATGGCAAACTCTATGGTGTGGGTGCCTTGGACATGAAATCAGGTTGCGCTGCCATTATGCTGGCGGTGGAAGCCTTTGTAAAAACCACCCCCAGCTTCAACGGCGAAATTATTTATACCCTGGTGTCTGACGAGGAAGGACCTTATGGCCTGGGTACGGACGCCCTGCTGCTGGACGGCATCACCGATTTTGTGGACGCCGCCATTGTGCCGGAACCCAGCGGCAGTTTTGCCAACATCCCCTTTCCCTGTTTGTGTCTGGGGGCACGGGGCGGTTGGAATTATACCGTCACCGTCCATGGCAAAAGCTCTCATGCGGCTCACCCGGAACGGGGCATTGACGCCGTGGAAGAAGCTGCCAAAATTATGCTTCAGCTGAAAGCCATGGAGACAAAAACTGATCCTAAATTGGGTAAAGGGTCCATTGCAGTCATCGACTTTAAAGGCGGCGGCGCCGCCTGCAGCGTACCGGACCTTGCTTCATTTACCATGTTCCGCCACACAGTCCAGGGAGAAAACCTGGGCTACCTGCGCCAGGAAGTGGAAGAAGCCGTCAAACGAGCCGACATCAAAGGCACCTGGAGCATGAAATTCAGGGACGCACCCCATCCGGAAAATGGAGGGTACCATCCCTATACCATCTCTGAGAGCAACCCTTACACAAAAACCATGCAACGCTGCATCAAGGATGTAACCGGTAATAAGGCAGCCATCAGTTATTTCCCCAGTATTGGCGATTTCAATTACCTGGGCAGCAGAGCCAAGATCCCCACCTATGTTTTTGGACCCCAGGGCAATGATTTCCATGGATCTGATGAATACGTAGTGCTGGAGACTGTGGTTGAGACCTCCAAGGTGATTTATGCCTACCTGCGGGAAGTGTTGACATAAACAGGATTCTTGTAAAACCTGTCCAGCTGTGTTAAAATAAAGAAAAGACAGCCTGCCGTGTACGTGTATTCGACTTAGTTTTGAGCCAACACTATTACATTGGGAATCCGGAGTCTTGCGGTGTAGTTCATGCCCTTCGGGGACGAACGAAACCGTGAGCAGGGCACCCACCTGCCTAGCAGGTTTCAAAACGGTCGGCGTACGGCATGGCGGGTGTTGTATGAATGCAAAACCCTTTGAAAAAAGGGTTTTTCTCTTTTAAATACCGTCGGAACTTGTTTAGGAGGAATCATCATGAAACAATGTGGTTTAGTGGTGCAAACCCTGGATAGTACAGCAAAAGTACGCATGCAACGTCATTCCAGCTGTGCCGGCTGCAATGCCTGCAAAATGGGGGCAGAAGAAAATCCCATCGAACTGGAAGCCTTAAACCCTAAGAAAGCAATTCAGGGTCAAATGGTGGAAGTTGAAATGGAACATGAACATGTACTGCTGGCAGCTTTCTTAATGTATGTGGTACCATTGATTTTTCTTGTGGTTGGCGTCATAGTGGGTCACTTTGGTCTAAAGGCCATGGGGGTTGTTGCTTATGCAGACTTTTTCACCGCCATCATTGCCTTTTCCTTTACAGCGTTGTCATACATCATACTGAACCGAAGTGAACGCAACCAAAGTTTTAGAGAAAAAATGCTCCCCATTATCACCGATGTGATTGAGGAGCCTGCGGAATAGTCTGTGAATCATCGTTACCTTCTAAAGCGTGCGCTAAAACATCTGGGCTTTTCCCCTTTGTTTTCGCCGCTTTTTTTGTTTTTCGGTAATTATTGATACTCAGCATGATGGTCAGTGCCAAGGCGATGGACAAACCCACAAAAAAAGTATTGGTGCCGTGATGCACTGCCATGGGATAATCCTGTTCAACCATTGCCAACATAGTGTTGTAGATGCCAAAGCCTGGTACAAAAGGAACGATGCCCGGAACAATGAACACAGTCAGGGGTTTCCGGTCCTGGGTGGTGAAAAAATCACCCAGCAAGGCAATCATCAGGGTTCCGGTAAAGGTACTGATAATCACTGAACCGGTAATCTGTTGGGTCAGCAGGTAGACAAGCCACCCCACAGAACCCCCTATACCTGCTTTTGGCAATGTTTTGAGGGGAGCATTGAAAACAAAGGCAAAACCATAAATGATCAGGTTAACCACAAAAAGTTCGCGTAGAATCATCATGCAAGGGTCCCTCCCAACAGCATTAACCATATTTTTAAGACAGCCCCCACACCCAGGGCAATGGAGGTGGCAATGATCAAGGCTTCTGCGCCTTTGGCCATGCCGGAAATCAAATCACCGGCAATGGAATCACGAATGGCGTTGGTCACGGCCACACCGGGTACCAGTACGATCACCCCGCCGACAATCACCTTGTCCAGCTCTACCATGGGAATGAGGCTGGATGCCAGTACAGCCACCACAGCGGCTGTCACCCCGCCCGCCAAGTGACTGATGAAGATGGGGAAGCTGGCCCGGTCCATGTTATTGGTCACGTTGTTCACCATGACACTGGCCATAAAAGCAATGAGAAATTCAACCACATTGGCCCCAAACAACACGGAAAAGAGGGCACTGCTCAGTCCGCCAACCAAGGCTTTCTGCCAAAAAGGATAGCCGGGTGCTTTTTCAATGACCTTCAGTTCATTCATGGCTTCAGTCGCGCTGAGAGATCCGGCCACAAAACGACGGGACAAGTCATTGACCTGGGAAACTTTTTCCAGGTTGATGGACCTGGTCTTGATCCGTTTAATAAAGGTCATCATGTTACCAGAGGAGGAACCTTTTTGATCAATGGACACAAAAATACCCGTGGGGGTTACAAAAGCCTCCACATATTCGTGGTTCCCAGACTGACAAATGTGAGTGATGGTATCTTCCACCCGGTAAGTCTCAGCACCATTTTTTAATAGAATTTCACCTGCGTACAAAGCCATTACCATAATCGATTTTGATTCATTCTGCATGTTATCCATCCTTTATTATCTGCGTTTCATATCAATCAACCAGCTAATCAACCAAAATTGTTGCTTTAGGTGGCATTATTTCCAAAGAGGCTCTGTAGATGACCACTTTGTTTCATTTGATGAAAACGATTTGATTTGCGCCCTGGAAAGTAAAGGCTTTACTAAAGAAGTATAGAGGCTGCAGTCACTAAAAGCAAGTAAATTCGTTGTAAAGTGACGAGATTATAGTTGGTGCAAATATATTTGCGTTTTGATAATTTTTAAAACCTGGTGAGAAGGGTATTAAAATAGGGTGACCATTATGGTACCACCAGCTTTGCCAGCTGTTGTTAGAAAGGTGCAAATATTTGGGCTTTACAACCTTGGATTACTGGTTTATGCTGGTAATAGAGGAAAATTGAAAGGGGAGGATTATGTGAATTTTGATAATTTAAAAAAGCAAGACCCAGCGATCTATGAAGTCATTGAGAAAGAAACAGCTCGTCAACGAAATAAAATCGAATTGATTGCCTCAGAAAACTTTGTTTCAGAAGCCGTTATGGAGGCCATGGGCAGCCAGTTGACCAACAAATATGCAGAAGGTTATCCTGCCCACCGTTATTATGGTGGCTGCGAAGAAATAGACGTGGCAGAAAACCTGGCCCGTGACCGAATGAAAGAGTTGTTCAAGGCAGACCATGCCAATGTGCAGCCCCACTCCGGTTCCAGTGCCAATTTTGGTGTTTATTTTGCCGTTTTAAAACCCGGCGATAAGCTGTTAGGCATGAACCTTTCCCACGGCGGTCACTTAACCCACGGCAGCCCCGTGAACATGTCCGGTGATTACTTTGAATTTGTACCCTATGGGGTGGATGAAAAAACCCATTTAATTGATTATGATAAATTACGTGAACTGGCCATTGCCGAAAAGCCCAAAATGATTGTTGCCGGCGCCAGTGCCTACCCCCGTGAAATCGACTTTAAAAAATTCAGTGAAATCGCCAAAGAAGTGGGTGCTTACCTGATGGTTGACATGGCCCACATTGCCGGTCTGGTGGCAGCCGGGCTTCACCAGAACCCCTGCCCCTATGCCGATTTTGTCACCACCACCACACACAAAACCCTGCGTGGTCCCCGGGGCGGCGCTATTTTATGCAAAGCAGAACATGCCAAGAAAATCGACAAAGCCATCTTCCCAGGCATACAGGGCGGACCACTTATGCATGTGATTGCCGCCAAAGCCGTTGCCTTTAAAGAAGCTTTGGAACCTTCCTTCAATGAATATCAAAAACAAATCATAAAAAATGCAAAAGCTTTAGGAGAAGCATTGAAAAAACATGGCTTTGACCTTGTTTCCGACGGCACGGACACCCACCTGTTGTTGGTTGACATGCGCAATAAAAACATCACTGGTAAAGACGCTGAGCGCTTGCTGGACGAAGTGGGCATCACCTGCAATAAAAACACCATCCCCTTTGACCCGGAAAGCCCCTTTGTCACCAGTGGGATCCGTTTAGGTACACCGGCAATGACAACCCGTGGCATGAAGGAAGACGCCATGGAAGAAATCGCCCGTTTGATTGCAGAAATCATTCACAATCCAGAGAGCAAACAATCTGTTTTAGACGGAGTAGAAAAGCTTACCAAGCAATATAAGCTTTACGAATAAACACTTTCGTAACCATGTCCTCATTCTGCCGGTCACATACCGGCAGGGTGAGGATTTCTAAAGAGCAAAAAAAGCAAGGGGTTTGACCACACAGAAGTTTCACCTGGAGAGAGAAACCATATGGGAGGGCGATGACATGGTAACAAAAAATGTCTTGATGACCATCTTAAAAAATATTTTGGACGCCATTGATGAAGGCATTCATGTCATCGATAAAAACGGATTTACCATTCTGTACAACCATGCCATGGCTGAACTGGAAGGCATGGAAGTGGATGAAGTGCTGGGTCACAAGTTTCTCAGTGTGTTCCCCGACCTTGACTACCAAACCAGCACCCTGCTTCAGGTGCTTCAGACAGAAAAACCCATTTTGGATCAAAGCCAGACATACCTGAACAAACAGAAGAAGAAAATCATGACCATCAATTCCACCATCCCCCTTTACGTGAATGATGAAAAAATTGGTGCGGTGGAGATTGCCAAGAACATTACCCGCATCAAAGACCTCTCTGATGAAATCATGCGGTTACAGCAAACCATCAGTAAACCCGTCTACCGAAGTGACGGCAAGATACCCCGGTATACTTTTGAAGACCTGAAAGGGCAAAGCCCAGGCTTTCAAAAAGCCATTAAAATGGCGAAACGAGCGGCAAAAACCGCCTCCAGTGTTTTGGTTTATGGCGAAACGGGCACAGGAAAAGAACTTTTTGTCCAGGGCATCCATTACAACAGCAACCGGGGGAAAAACCCATTCATTGCTCAAAACTGTGCCGCTTTTCCTGAAAGCCTGCTGGAAAGCATTCTCTTTGGCACCACAAAAGGGAGTTTTACCGGCGCCGTAGACAGGCCAGGCATTTTTGAACAGGCCAATGGCGGTACCATCCTGCTGGATGAAATCAACTCCATGGGGCTGCAGCTGCAAGCCAAGTTATTACGGGTGCTGCAGGAAGGTTATGTACGCCGGGTGGGTGGTTTAAAAGACATACCCGTAGACGTGCGCATCATCGCCACCACCAACGAAGACCCCCAAGGCCTGCTGGAACACGGTAAAATTCGAAAAGACCTTTACTACCGCATTAACGTGGTCAATGTCACCATACCGCCCCTGCGGGAGCGCAAAGATGATATCCCTCTTTTAACCGATTACTTTATCAGCAAATTTAACCATCGTCTTGACTTAAAAGTGGCTGGCGTCACAGACCAATGCCTCAGGGCTTTTACCATGTATCCCTGGCCTGGCAATGTGCGTGAACTGGAAAATGCCATTGAAGGGGCCATGAACCTTTCCCTGGGAGAAAAATGGCTGGACGAAGACTGTTTTCCCGCATATATTTTTCGTGAAGCTGAAAAGGAAATTGCCGAAACGCAAAATAATTTGCACATTTCCTTGGATGAATACATG
>JAABSW010000124.1 GCA_011390155.1 Clostridiaceae bacterium | reverse complement strand
CCATCCCGTATCCTGGCTTTAAAAGGTGCCAACATTGTGTTTTATCCCTCAGCCATCGGTTCAGAACCGGACAACCCTGAACTGGACACTTCCCAGACTTGGGTGGACGCCGTCAAGGCTCACGGAATACACAACAACATGTACATTGCTGCTGTGAACCGTGTTGGCCGGGAAGAGAGTGTGGAAGGGCACATGGATTTTTATGGCAGAAGTTTTATCAGTGATCCCTGGGGAAATCTAATCACAGAATCTGGTCGAAAGGATGACGAAATACTGATGGCAGAACTTGATTTGGATGAAATCAAACGAGCCAGAGACATTCTACAGTTTCACAGAGATCGTCGACCTGAAACCTATGGCGAATTGATGAAAATGGTTGTCACGGAATAACCTGCGGATGGATCAGCAGCATTTCATCATCGAATAGATCTCGATACCTTCCTTAATGAGATCTTTGCAAATTGATCATGGAAAGAGGGGATGGAATGAAAGCCGATTTTGTCATCCATGGGAATGCGATTTTTGATGGGATTTCCAAAGAGCCGTTTAAAGGGTATGTTGCCATAAAGGATAGAGAAATCATGGCTGTGGGAAAAGAAGGCGAAGACTGGCACCAATGGGTACAACCAAGTACCAACATAATGGATGCAGCCAACCAGTTGGTCATGCCTGCCTTCTTTGACAGCCACACCCACCTGGTGTTGGCCGGCATGTACCAGCAATGTGTGAACCTGGGCGACGCCCGCAGTGAAGATGAGGCAGCCAAAATGGTGCATGAGTATGCACAGGCCATTCCCCACAAGGAATGGGTCATCGGGTTTAACTGGTATCATGTTTTTTGGGACAAGAAGGTCTTGCCAACAAAAGAATCCCTGGACAAATTGATCTCCAACCGACCTGTGCTGCTGGTGAATGCAGAAGCCCACGGCGGCTGGGCCAACAGCAAAGCCCTTGCGGCGGCCAAGATCACCAAGGACACACCGGACCCGCCCTATGGAAAAATTCATCGAAAAGAGAACGGGGAACCCAGTGGATTTCTGGAAGAAGCAGCCCTGGGTCTGGTTGGCCAGATTGCCTTTGATTTGTTGAAGGAAGAGGAAATAGAGTACATTCACCAGTACATGGAGGGGGCAGCCAAAATGGGGATCACCGCCCTCCGGGACATGCAGCCCTATTTTGGCCGTAACCTGGGTAACCTGGAAACCTACCATGAGATGGAAAAAAAGGGAGCATTAACCGTTCGCATCTGTGCCGCCCCGGATTTGCTGGGAGACCTGGACCAGGTGGCTGCCTGGCGACAGCAGTACCAAAGTGATTATGTGTGGGTCACCCACTTAAAACAGTTCATGGACGGGGTTTCCACCACCCACACAGCATTGATGCTGGAAGATTACGCCGACGGCGAAGCCGGTGACAAGGGAAGTCCCCTGGGAGACCTTGAAAAACTCAGGACAGCCATCATTGAGGCCCATGGCCGCGGCTTCAGTGTCTGCCTGCATTCCTGCGGTGACCGTTCTGCCCGGCTGGCACTTGATTTCATTGAAGACGCCATTGACAAGCATGGAAAAGGAAAACTGCGTCACTCCATTGAACACAATGAAATTGTTTCACAGGAGGACATCCCCCGCTACGGTTCCCTGGGTGTGATTCCCTCTGTCATGCCTGAACATGTGGCCATGACACAAACCTTTGCTGATACTCCTTTCCGCCAGGTAATGGGGGAAGAGCGGGCGTCCCGTATGTTTCCCTTCAAATCACTGCTGGCATCGGCGGGTATACTGGCAGTGGGCAGCGACTGCCCCGTTGTCAGCCTTGACCCCTTCATTGAAATCTACCGGGCCGTCACACGGGTGCATAACGACGGGCAACCCTCTGGAGGGTGGAATCCGAAGGAAAAATTAACCATGGCAGAAGTGCTCAGGGGGTATACCTTTGGGTCCGCCTATGCCGCCGGTATGGATCACAGGATGGGAACTCTGGAACCAGGAAAATTGGCAGACCTCAT
>JAABSW010000123.1 GCA_011390155.1 Clostridiaceae bacterium | reverse complement strand
AAAAAGGTAAGCAATGTTGCAAAGATAGCTGATAGATGGCCCTTGATAAAAAAAGAAAATCAGTGTAAAGAAGTAATAGATAAAGGTCGATAAATATGTTATGATAATAAAAATATACATAATTATGCATAACAACTAATAAATATGAATCAGTCGCTTCAACCTTAACGAATGAGTTGCTCCATGGTTCATCACTTGTTAACTTTGAATGGAGGAATATGGATGAAAAGTATTAAGCAGAAAACGGTGTTGTATATTCTAAGCCTGGTGATTGTTGCCACCCTGGCAGTTGCCTTTGCCGGGTACATCACAGGAAACCAAACAACCCAGCAGGTTTCAGACAGAATTTTGGAAGATTATCTGGTCAGCTCCGGCAATGTTTTTGAAGATTATGTCACAGACGCCTTTGGCACCCTGCATCTTAATGATGACGGTGTGCTGGTTGACGAAGACGGCGCACCCATTGCCAACTCTTACGAAGCCATCGACCGGTTCAAGACCAGCTCTAATGTGGAAGCCACTGTCTTTGTTCGCACAGAAAATGATTTTGAACGGGTGATCACCAGCATCACCAACCAACAGGGAGAACGTGCCGTGGGAACCATGCTGGGCAACGATGGCGCCGTCTATGCATCAATGGTGGCCGGGGAGGTATACTTGGGTGAAGCCAACATCCTGGGCATCCCCTACCGCACCCAGTATGCCCCACTTTTGGATGACCAGAACCAGGTCATCGGCATACTCTTTATTGGCATCCCTGTGGAACAGGTAGAGGCCATTCTAGCCCGGGGACAGGCAGCCTCCATCCGTAATTTAGCCCTCGCAGCAGCCGTTGTCATTGCCATTGCAGTGGTAATGGGGTATTGGATTGGAAGCGGCATTGCTTCCCCCATCATCGAACTGAAGAAAGCAATAGACCGATTGGCAAACTACGACCTGAGCATGGACAAAGAAAGCAAAATAACGGCCTATACCAATCGAGAAGATGAAATTGGCGACATTGCCAACTCGCTGACAACAATGCAGGAAAACCTGACCCGGCTCATCAGTGAAATATTCGATGACGCTGACCAGGTGGCCGCAGCCTCGGAGGAACTCACCTCCACCAGTCAGCAATCTGCCACAGCGGCAGCTGAAGTGGCTAAAACCATTGAAGAGATTGCTTCCGGCGCAACAGACCAGGCAAAAGAGACAGAAGTGGGTGCTGTCAATGCCAGTGAATTGGGAGAGACCATTGAAAAAGACCTGAAAATCGTCAAAAGCCTAAACAAAGCTGTTGAAGAAGTGGACCAGATCAAGACAGAAAACATGTCCATTATGGAAATGTTGAACAAAAAAACCATTCAGAACAAGCAGTCCACCGAAGAAGTACACCGGGTTATCACTGAAACCAGTGAAAGTGCCGGACAGATCAACAAAGCCAGTGTCATGATCAAAAATATTGCTGAACAAACCAACCTCTTGGCCCTCAACGCCGCCATTGAAGCCGCCAGGGCAGGAGAAGCCGGCAGAGGCTTTGCAGTGGTGGCAGAAGAAATTCGCAAGCTGGCAGAACAATCCAACCAGTTTACCGACGAAATTGCCACAGTCATCAACCACCTGACAGATAAAGTGGGGAAAGCAGTCTCCACTATGACCACCGTTGAAAAAATTGTGGGAGAGCAAACGGACAGTGTCAATGAAACCCAGAATAAGTTTGAAGAGATGACACTGGCCATTGAAACCATGAAAGAAAACCTGGCCCAGCTGAACCAATCTGGCCTTGAAATGGGTCATAAGCGGGATGAAATCATCAAAAGCATCGAAAGCTTGTCCGCCATTGCTGAAGAAAACGCCGCCGGCACCCAGGAAGCCGCCGCTTCCGTGGAAGAACAGACCGCTTCCATGGATGAAATTGCAAGCACCAGCGAAACCCTGGCGAAACTGGCAGAGGAAATGCAGGCAGCTGTGTCCAAGTTCAAATTATAGCTCTGTCCCATTAAAAGAACCAAACAAAGCCGTATAAAGTAAAACGAACCTGCAACTTTATGAGAGGATGCTGAAAGTAAATGGTTGACCTGGGAAGGTCAACCATTGAAATCACCATCCTTATTTATTTGTTTATCCTATTAGAAAAACAGAACATCGTTACTTATTGTCATTATTTAACACAACCT
>JAABSW010000122.1 GCA_011390155.1 Clostridiaceae bacterium | reverse complement strand
AGGGCTCCGAGTTTCCCGTGGTCATCATTCCCCTCTTCACCGCCCCCTGGGTACTGATGACCCGGAACCTGCTCTACACCGCCATCACCCGGGCCCGGGTGTTAGTGGTGCTCATTGGCAGCCGGGCCGTGCTGCACAAAATGATACAAAACAACCGCATCCAATTTCGCCACAGCGGTCTCTGCCGCCGGCTGCAGCAGGTGTTAGAGTTTCACGAAACACTGGAATAAGAAGGCTGATAAACCTTCATATTGTTGTTAATGGTATTGACAAAACATGGCCTATGCGTTACAATAACTATACAGAGAAGTACAAAAAGAGCGTTATCTGGAACAAGCAGAAAGGGGTTGTTGAAATGAGTTCGACTACTAATGTAAGTATTCGCATGGATGCAGATGTTAAAAAACAAGCAGAACAACTTTTTGAAGAGTTGGGCATGAATATGACAACGGCACTGACTATTTTTGTCAAACAATCATTACGACAGGGCGGCATTCCTTTTGACATAAAAATAAGCACACCAAATGCAGATACAATAGCGGCTATGAAAGAAGCAGCACTTATTAGCCGTGATCCGAAGGCAACGACTTTTTCAACGGTAGAGGAACTGTTTGAGGATCTTGATTCATGAAGTATAACATCAGACGAACATCCCAATTCAAGAAGGACTATAAGTCCATCGTCAAACAAAAACAAGATGTGAAATTACTGCAAGAGGTGGTTCGTCTGTTGGCAGAAGGTAAACCCCTGCCAGAAAAGTATCATGATCATCCGTTGACGGGAAATTGGAAAGGCTACCGGGAGTGTCACATTAAACCTGACTGGTTACTAATCTATTTAGTGGAGGAAGCTGTACTTGTATTGACGCTAACCCGTACTGGATCTCACAGCGATTTGTTTTAGAGCTCAGTCTTTGCACGAAACGGGGCTCTTTTTTACTATTCGTATAGATGTACTAAGGGAGATGTCTATGAAACCACACTGGATGAAAGACTACATAAGCGCCGCCCTTGACTACCTGTACCCACCCATTCATAACTGTCCTGGCTGCGGCGCGGAAGACATTCTCATTCAAGAACAACCCTCCAGCCTGTGCCCCCCCTGCCACGCCACTTTCCCCTGGGTGGAGCCCCAGGAACTGCCCAAAGGCGTCTCCGCCGTGGCCCATTACGAAGCCAGTGCCCGTGGCCTGGTGAGCCACCTGAAATACCGGGAAGGCCAGTACCTGGCACCCACAATGGCCAAGCTCATGGCCGCCGCACTGAAGGAACAAAAAATCCTGAACTCCCAACATGCCATCGACAGACCCTCTGAACCATCCCCCTGGGTGGTGATCCCCGTACCCCTGCACCCTCTTCGGCAAAAACAAAGAGGCTATAACCAGTCCCAGCTACTTGCCAGCCAGCTGGCAGATGTGTTAGAATTCTCATATATACCCCATGCCCTGGCCCGTCACAAAAAAACAGCGCCCCTCCACCGGCAAAGCCGGCAGCAGCGGGCAGCGACCCTGGCTGGCAGCATGGTGTTAAACGAAAAGCATCAACAAAAGCTACGCCACCGGCACATCCTGCTGGTGGACGATATTTACACCACCGGGGCCACCGCCAATGCCTGCAGGGAAGCACTCCAGCAGGCAGACCCAGCCAGCATCACCCTGGCGGCCTTTGCCCTGGCAGACCTGATGACCCTGAGAGGAGGCCATTCCCATGTCCCTTGATTTAACCAACTGTAAAAAGTGCGGCCGCGCCTTTATGAGCGATGGAAATGTTCATTGTAAACGGTGCCGTGACGACAGCGAAGACGAATACAGAATCGTGAAGGAATACGTCTACGACCACCCGGGTGCCACCATCCTGGAAGTCCACGAAGCCACCGAAGTACCAGAAAAACGGATTCTCCAGTACCTGCGGGAAGGGCGCCTGGAAATTGTGGACGACACCAATTTTGTCCTGGACTGCCAGCGATGCGGAACGTCCATCAAATCCGGTAAATATTGCGAGAAATGTTCCCATGAAATGGCCATGGAGCTGCGTTCTGCCATCACCCCCAAGAAAAAGGAAGCGCCCGCCAAACCCGACGAAACGAAAAAAAGCCACCGAATGCATGTGGACGTGACCCGCAAAAAACAGTAAGCTCATCCTGTTTCACAGGAATTTTTCACAACTTCATATTTTACTCTAAAGTAACACCTCTCATCATCCGATAGACTTCATAGAAAGACTAATCGGGAAAGAGAGGTGTTTTGCATGAAAATTACTCCAAATCCAGCAGTCATCCAAGCACTGCAAACCTACAACAAGAACCGTACCACCGCCACAAAAAAAACAGACACCGTTGCTGCCCAGGATAAAATGGAACTTTCACCCAAAGCCATGGAATTCCAGACTGCCAT
>JAABSW010000121.1 GCA_011390155.1 Clostridiaceae bacterium | reverse complement strand
GATGAGAACCAGGATTTTCCTGATGAAACAGAAGAACAAAATGAAGAAGCGGATCTCCCTGAAACCAACCCTGTGGAGGCGTTGGTTTCATTTGACGAGCTGAAAATGGAAACCACGGTTTTGGCAGAAAACCTGGAAGTACCCTGGGAAATTATCCCCTTAGAGGATGAAGATGATTGGCTGATCATCCAACGGAATGGCGTGGTATTAACCTTGAAGTCTGGTGAATTGTTTACCCTTGATGGGGTTAGTGCCGTTGGTGAAGGGGGTTTGCTTGGCGCTGCACTTCACCCAGAATTTAATGAGAATCGTCAGGTTTATTTTTATTACACCACTCGCACCAATGCAGGCCTGGTTAACCGGGTGGTGAGGTATGCGTTTCGGAATGAAGCACTTTCCGAAGAAACCATCATCATTGATGACATTCCAGGACACAATGTTCATAATGGTGGCCGTATCGCATTTGGACCAGACGGGTACCTGTATGTGACCACGGGTGATGCGGGAAACACAGCGTTATCTCAACAGACAGACTCATTGGCGGGGAAAATACTCCGGTTGAAAGACAACGGAGACGTGCCTGGTGACAACCCCTTTTCTGACAGTTACGTGTATTCATATGGGCATCGAAATTCCCAGGGTTTGGCATGGCACCCTGTTACCGGTGATCTTTATGCCAGCGAACACGGACCACGTTCCATGGATGAGGTTAACCTGATTCAACCTGGTCAGAATTATGGATGGCCGGAAGTGACCTGTGACCAGGCACCCACTGATTATGAAGACCCCATTGCTTGCTATAGTGACTTTACCATGGCACCCTCAGGGATCGACTTCATAGAAATGGAAGCTTTGGAGGGAACTCATCTTTTGGTGGCAGGACTCCGCGGCAACCAAGTACGGCACCTTTCTTTAAACGAAGAGGGAAGGCCTATTACACAAGAACCTTTGTTTACTGAGTATGGCCGTATACGGTCCGTTCGGTATCATGAAGGAGCCATTTATTTCATTACCAACAATCGGGATGGTCGCGGCACGCCTGTTGACACTGACGACCGCATGATAAAAGTCACCCTTCGCCAGTAAGGAATGCATAACCATATACCTCTCACCCGAAAGCTTACTTTTCGGATGGGAGGTTTTTTAAAAATTGATTATTTTCAATATATTATTTTCAATATAGATGCATTCTGGGAAAAAATATGGTATAATCAACCAATGTTTCGGAATTATACATTTATTCTGGAAACGGCTAGAAAGTCCAACTAGATGTCCATTCGAAAGGAGAAATGTCCATGCCTAAGTACATTATCGAAAGAGAAATACCAGGTGCCGGAAAGTTATCGGCCGACGAGTTGCAAGGAATTTCCCAGAAGTCCTGCTCCATTTTGAGCGATATGGGAACTGGGATTCAGTGGTTGGAAAGCTATGTGACGAATGATAAGCTGTATTGTGTTTATATTGCTCCAGATGAAAAAACAGTGCGCCAGCATGCTGAAACTGGGGGCTTCCCGGCCAACAATATTTCAGAAATCAAGCGTATGATTGACCCGACAACAGCCGAATAAACTGGATTTTTTACGTAAAACGCCTCCCACCCGGAAGCTGAGTCTTTCGGAGGGGAGGCTTTTTTTGTGGAGATCTTGGTACAAGTTCGCTATAATGAAATTGTGTGCTTGGAATCCTGTTTATTGTGGTTCTTGAAAGGTTTTTAGTGTAAGGATATGTGTTGTTACGGCGGCACCTATGATGATGAGAAGTATGGTGACCCATGTTTTGTTAACCAGATACATGGAGAAGAGCAGTGAGGGCCAGAGCATGCTAAGTGCAATAATTTTGGCGCTTTTTTTCACGGCTCTGTGTTCTAAATAATGGTATATGTATGATCCGAAGATGCGGTGATGTATCAACCAGTGGTACAATGTATCTGAACTCCGAATAAAACAGTAAGCAGACAGCAAAAAAAATGGTGTTGTGGGTAACACGGGCAGAATGATACCGATGGATCCCAGTGCTAATGAAATAAATCCACCACTGATTAGCAAATATTTTTTAAAGGAATTCATGGAGTGCCACCACCTTGTTGTTTATGAACATGAATGATTATAACGTTTTTAAAGTTTTACTGCAAGTTTAGGTAATAGTTTAGGAAACAAAAAGTTTAAAGGCTAATTAAGAAATGTGAAAGTGAAAGAATTGCCAAAAAAGGGAGGACTGAGAATGACATTGAAGATTGAAAGTATCGATGTCCACAAGATTCAACTGAGCAACCGTACCGTCATGGAGGGTCAAACGCTGGAAGTCAACACAGAAGCCTTAAAAAACTTGCTGCTGGAAGACCTCCGTGTTGCTGATGTGACCTTTGACATTGCTCAGCCAGGCGATTCAGTGCGCATATTGCCTGTGAAAGATGTCATTGAGCCCAGGGCCAAA
>JAABSW010000120.1 GCA_011390155.1 Clostridiaceae bacterium | reverse complement strand
CTTCTGTCCATCTTATTTTGCCTGTTTTAAGATGGTATTCGAAGCCACCCACTTCACCTAATTCCTGTGAAAAGCGGTAGATTTCACTGTTATTAATCAGCGCGTCTTCCGCTTCTTTTTGTGCTGTGATATCCACCTGAATTCCGTAGAGTCCGGTAATCCGCCCTTCATCATCATACAAGCTGATATAATCGCCTTTGATGGCCATGCTGGATCCGTCAAGTCGCTGCTTTTGGGAATAGATCTGGGCACGGCCGCGAGTAAACAGTTCCGTCCATATTTTTTTGCTTGTTTCAATGTCTTTTTCGAACAAATCCTGGGTTGTACTTCCTATGAGTTTTTCAGCACTCGTCTGGTACTGTACTTCCATTGCTGGATTAACACGGGTAATCTGGTGGTGGCCAAACACATAGTCAAGCACAACCTCTTTGTCCACCTCATCATTCCACTCAACGGGTTCATCAATCATCATATAGAAAAGACTGGCGATGGAATGGGTGAAAAACAGGGAGGAGAGCGCCATCTGATCGTTCAGGTCCTGCTCCAATCTGCTTAACTTTAGAAAATCGTCCTTGACCAGGGTGATATCGTGATATCTGCAGATGAGTTCATCTTCAGTAGCAGGCACCACAATGATCTGGTATACTTTCTTCGTACTATCCACCGTGAATTCGATGGTCTGCGTCTGGTTGTTATTGTCACTGACCGATTTGTCATAAAATTTAATGCTTTCAATCGGCCATTTGTCAGGGATGAGTTGGCTCAGTTCAGAAACCCTGCATCCCACAAGGTTTTTATCCTTATCAGAGCCCATCATGTTTTCATAGGCATGGTTCACTTCCAGAATCCGCAGATCGTCAACTTCGCCCGCTTCATCTCTCATAACTTGGTACCGCGCATAACCGTTGGAACTGTCTCTGAAAAGTGACTGATAGATATGTTTCATGAATTATCTCTCCTCATTAAGCACAAGCATTTTAAACAATAAATACCCATAGAAACGGCAACAAATTCAAAATTTACTTGAATATTTGCTATAGTTTATGAAATTTCAGGAACCATTGGACTAGCAACTTAGGTTGGCAAATTGGAAAAAGCTCACCCTTGAAATCATATCAATCTCAAGAGTAAGCTTTTCCAGTTATCGCAGTGGTGGGGAATAAGGGACTCGAACCCATGGCTTCCTCCACGTCAAGGAGATACTCTACCAGCTGAGTTAATTCCCCACGGCAAGGTTTATTTTACCACAGAGAATTGTGCCTGTAAATAGGTTTTGATATGGTTCGTTATTAATAAGGTTCCACTTTTACCATGATTTCGTTTCTTCGCACCATGGGCAGGGCAAAGGGCGAATTGTAGAATGCCAGCATGACGTTGGAAACCCTGCGATAACCCTTTTGATCCACCCACTCCACCAAACGTTCCATGTTTTTCTGTTCCTTCTGCCTGTTCGAAAGGCCACTATAACGGATTACTGCAAAACTACCGCTGTCAAAGGATTTGATGCTTAGGTTAGGGTCATTGGGTTTTGGCGTGTGTTCCCAGTGTTTTTTGGGCACCACAAATGCCATTTTTCGTTTGTTATCGGTCATTTCTTCAATAACAGGAATGGTCATACTAATGCGCTTTTTTTGTTCATTATCATTGCTGATGTAGCGAAACAGTGTGCCAAAGCCATTGTTGCTGTAAGGATCTTCTTCGTTATCATATTCCACCATCAAAAAGTCTGAGTACCGTCTAATTTCGAAGGGATTTTCCTTTAGTTGCACTTCGTAATCAGGGGTTTCATAAACACCCATTCACTCACCTGCTTTCCTGTTTTTTTAGAGTTCTTGTTTTTCTTAACTGGCTGCCACTCCAGGCACCAGCCCAAGGAACAAGTAAAAGCAATATGATATACAGTACCATAAATGGCTGCCATTCATTCAATAAGAACATCCCAACAAAAAGAGCTCCTGGTGCACCCAAAATTAGTCCCCACTTCCAACCATGGGTTGGAGAAAAAATTCCCCAAATAAATCCCAAAGCTCCATATACAAACAACACGATGGCCATGGTCATGAGCCGTTCACCCATGCCACCGTCAGAGAATATTGAATTAAAGGCACCGAAAAACCCAATGATTACACCAGTTAGAATAGCGAGAACAAGACCGATGATTCCTTTCATAATTATTGCCTCCAAGATTTGTTTTCCATGCGCTATCATTATGTTAGTTGTGTATTTATACCCCAAATTTCAAAATTCAAGATAGCAACAGGTAAACAACAGGCTGTTTTCTTGCATTTAAATACCCTGCCGGTGATCCGGGCAGGGCTTTTAAAGATTGGAAAAAGAGAAATGTCACCGTTCAGTAGTTAGAACAAGAACAGCCTCATGTAGGCTACTTAGCATTGGGAAAGAAAAGGGGCATGCCAAATTCTTCCATACCATACTCAGCAATCAGTTGTTGTGTCTCCTCTGAAAGGATCCA
>JAABSW010000013.1 GCA_011390155.1 Clostridiaceae bacterium | reverse complement strand
TAAGCCAGGCTGCCAGGGTTTCTTCCCGTTCTTTCAGCTGTGATGTCTCTTCGTATTTGCCAAGTTGAAGTTCGTCCATGATGCAGCCGTCAAGCATGTAAACCACTCGTTCAGTCTTCGCCGCCACTTTGGCGTCATGGGTCACCAGCATGATGGTGGCCCCTTCCCGGTTGATGCTTGCCAACAGGTCCATTACTTCTCCTGCCGCTTTTGAGTTCAGGGCCCCAGTGGGTTCATCCCCAAAAAGAATGGCCGGGTTGTTAATCAGGGCCCTGCACAGGGCTGCCCGTTGCAGCTGCCCGCCGGAAGCCTGGGTGATGTCTTTATCGGCAATCTCTGTGATGCCGGTGAGTTTCATGAGGCTTTCCGCCCGCTGGTCAATAACGCCACGGTCTTCTTTTTTCGCCATATAGGCTGATAACACAATGTTGTCAAAGATGTTCAGGTTTTTCAACAGGTTGTTTTGCTGAAAGATAAACCCCATTTTTGTCAGTCGCAGCTGTGACAGGTCTGTTTCGTGCAAGGAAGAAATTTCCTGCCCCTCCATGAACACACTGCCGGAGGTCATTTTGTCCATGCCGCTGATGTTATACAGTAATGTTGATTTACCTGAGCCTGAAGGCCCCATGACAGAAATAAACTCCCCTTCTTCAATACAAAGGGCTACGTCTTTTAATACATGCTGCTCACTGTTTTTTCCAAAAGGATACACTTTATTGACATTCACGGCTTCTAATAAACAAGTCATTTTCTCCACTCCTTATTCTGCCCCCAAGATGAGGCTGCTCTTTTCATGTATGGTCCTGCTGCTGACCCAGGTGGTACCCAGTACCGCTGCTGTCAGCAACAGTGGGCACAGGATGTAGGCAATGACAGGGTTAACAATAAACTGGATTTCTGATGCCCCTGAGAAAGACCCCAGCAGGCTGATAAATTGTTGGCCCAGTGTGGCGGCTGCCAAGGTGCCCAGCAGAATACCGATGGCCACCATGACCAGGGCCCGGGTCATGTACTGCCGGCGTATTTGGGCGATGGAGAAGCCAAGCATCCGCATGATGGCCATGTTGGCCGCGTCCTTAGTCAGCAGCATTTTAAAGAAGAGGGCTGTCATCAACATGGAAATGACCACCGCTACCAAAACCGTTAGCAACGTTATTTTTTGCAACTGAGTAATGGTTTCTCCGAAGGTTTGTTGAACATAGTCGTCCATGCCCACCACTTTTGCCGGGTAGAAAACCTGGCTGTATTCCTCCATCTTGGTGCTTAGATCAACCCCTGGCTTCATGTCCAGGTTCACCACATACCACTGCACCTCCAATGGATCGTGGGGCAACATGGCTTTGGCTGTTTTGCCGCCATTGGTCACATCCTGGTAGATGCCTGTCACCGTCAATGTCTGTTCATCTTCGTCCACTGTCAGGGCCAGTGTGTCACCCACCTGTTTTTCCATTTCCCGGGCATTTAGGTACGAAAGGGCAATTTCTCCCTCCCTCTCCGGCGCCTGGCCCTGGAGATAGGTCAGGGGAAACTGGCTGAAATCACCTGTTTCAACGGTGACTTTTTCTGTCTCACCCTCATTGTTAAGGTAGTTATACTGGCTGGTGACGAAAACTGCATGGGTTTCTATGTCCTGGTCCTGGCGAAGGGTTGCCTGCATTTCCTGGTACCGCTCCTGTATGTTGTCTGTCTGGCGCAGGTCGATGCGCAGGTCACTTCGGCCGGCCCCCATGTAGTTGACAAAGGTGGGTGATTTCACAGTGCTGAGAAAGTTAATGGGCACAATGAGGATAAAGGAACAAAGGATTAAGACAATGCCCAGCACGCCAAAGAGTCTGAACCGTCCGGCAATGTCCCGCAGGCCCAGGTAAACATTTGTGTCCATCAGTCGATTTTTACGCAGGGGCATGATGCGGCTGCTGTTGCCAAGGTCTGGGGATCGTCCCAGGCGCAGGGCCTCCACCGCGGTGATGTTGGTGAACTTCTTTAAAACACGTCGGCAAAAGAAAATGACAATGGCGGCCACCACCATCACCCCTGCCAGGGGAATGAGCCGGTGCAAGGCTGTCTGCCGGAAGCTGCCCATGTAGGTGCTGATGTTGTTCGTCAGCAGTGGGTGGATCCACAGGGAGGCCAGGTACCCACAGGCACTGGCTGTGAAGGCCATGAACCTGTATTTTGTCAGGTACAACCTGCGAATGTCTTTTGGATGAATGCCGATGGCTTTCATCACACCGATTTCCCGGTAATCTTCTTCCAGTGTGGCCAACATGGTAAACCGAAGACAGATGAGGGCAATGACGATCAGCAGCAGGCTGACCATGATCATCACCATGGCCACCAGTCCATCGGTAAGGGCGTTAACCATTCTGATCAGTGTAAACGTAACAGCCGGCCCCTTTTGGGGCAGGTCTTCCTGCAGGTATTGCTGTTGGAACTCACCTTCCTGCGCTGCATCATGCAGGAGAAATTCCACCAGGTATTCTTGTTGGCCAATGCCACTGGCTTTCAGTTGCTGCCAGTCGGCTTCATTTATAACGATCCGTTTGGAACTGACAACAGAGGGGTTCATTTGCACGTCTCTGATAAATTCAGCGATGACTAACTCCATGGTGAAGGCGTCTTTCTCGATGCGCAGTGTGTCCCCTGTTTCCAGGTCAAACCGCTGTCGATAAAGAATGGGAATGCCCACAGCACCCGGTTCTATGTTCACCGGCTGGTTCCCCTGGTCCAGCAAAAAGTCAAAATCCTGGTTCTGCGTCACAAAGCTGACTTCCATGACACTGTTTTTTTCCGACTCATCGCTGTTGCCAAAATAAAGGAGTGAGTTGTCGATGTTAATCATTTCAACGGTTTGTTGTTTTTCCACCAATGGATTTCCGGCGGTGAAATCATCCACCTGTTGCTGGTTTAAGTCACCGGCATGCATCTGCACAAAATGAGGTGCCTCGCCTGCTTGAAAAAACTGGTTCATGGCCCCTGCCAATTCTGTGATCATGCCCACAGCGCTGGACACCAGCAGTGCTGCCATCATGATAAAAAGAAAAAGTGTGGCGGTGATGATTTTATTTCTGGCTAAATCATTTTTCAACATGCGTCCTATCATTTCAATGCTGCCTCCCTGTACTCAAACCCAACTCGGAATTCCAACGTAACCAACCGAACCATGCTCCAGTGTCTTTTCCCTGCACCCTGGCATTTTCGGTTTTACACTTAACCTTACGATGTCTTTAAGAATTTGTTTCATCAGGTCAGATCCTGTGTTTTCATATACACCACTGACAAGAGCAATGTGGTGAGGCTAAACCCTGCCAGAATCACCAAGTTAATAGAAGGTGTTCCCACCATGGTGCCTGGCTCCAAAAAGGCATCGGTCAGGATGTTGGTTCCTGTTAATATCGGCGCTGCCCATGGGTACAGGGCTATGTATTGGGACTGCATCACCACGAAGAGAATGATTTCTGCAATGATGCTGAACGCGATGGGTGCCACAAAGTTCCTAAACACCACCGTGATGAGCACAACAGGAAGCATCAATGGCAGGAAAACCGCCCAGGCTTTCACATACTGTAGCCCCGCCTGCAGCACGGTATTAACTGTGATGCCGGAGAATCCGCTGACCACACTGAGAAGAAGGCCTCCCAGAAAGGCAGTAAGGGTGAGTGCCATGAGCCCCAGGGCCACCACCATTAATTTGCTGATGAACAGGTGCATCCGTGTGACTGGTACTGTTAACAGATGCTTCATCATGTCTTCTGAGAACTCCCGTTCAAAAACGTAGGTCGTAAACAAACCATATAACAAGGTGCCGATGATCATGGCAATGAAAAGATTGCTTTGCTCCATGTAAAAGGTAAAGGTCACAGAGGTTCCCTGTTGTTGCTGCATGTTCAGGGCGATGACCCAGTTCAGCAGGGGGGCACAAAGGGCTCCCACGGCACATAGTTTCAGGATGGCGGATTTTCTCACCTTCATCATTTCAACCCGTAGTAATGTTAACATGCCCTGCCCCTCCCATTTGTCAGTGACATAAAGTAATCTTCCATGCTTTGTTCCTGCTGCCAGAGCCTTGAAACCCCAATCCCTGATTCCACCAGTGACTGGTTAATCCTGGCAGAAGGATGGGTCACGTCATTGATGAACAGTCCACCCCGTTGGTTCTGACGTGCGTTGATGCCCCATTTTTCCTGAAGGATCCGTACCGCTTCGTCAGGCTGGTCCACCTGTATTTCCAATCGTTTTAATCGTTTCTTGCGAAAAGTTGCCATGTCTGTTTCTTCCAGTAATGCACCCTGGTGCACAATGCCGATGCGGTCCACCAATTGTTCTACTTCTGGCAGAATATGGCTGGAAATCATCATGGTGACACCTCTTTCTGCCTTAAGCCTCAGCAGCAGTTCCCTTGTTTCCAGGATGCCGTTGGGGTCCAGTCCGTTAATGGGTTCGTCCAGGATCAATAACTCCGGGTCATGCATCAACGCCCTTACGATGGCCAGGCGCTGTTTCATGCCCATGGAAAAAGTGTTGACCTTTTGATGGCGCACTTCATTCAAACCACCCATCTGCAACAGTTCATCAATTTTACTGGTATTGGAAAGGCCATGGAGACGCATAAAAACCCATAGGTTTTCTTCGGCTGTCAGGTTGCCGTAAAACCCTGGTGCTTCGATGGTCGTTCCCACCTTTTTTAAGTGTTGTGAAATACACTGTGGTTCTCCAAACAAATGAATTTGGCCACTTGTGACAGGGGTTAACCCCACAATCATTTTCATGGTGGTGGTTTTACCTGCACCGTTGTTCCCTAAAAATCCATAAATTTCCCCTTCTTCCAGCTGTAAGTTCAGGGAACGCACCACTTCTTTTTTTCCATACTTCTTCGTTAAACTTTCCGTTGTTAAGGCTTTCATCCTATTCCTCCTGCTTCTTTTCTTCACTTGGTTACCAATTTTTCTATTTTCTTATTTCGTACCCTGTTCAACCTAACTAACGAATTTCGTCAACGTTTGTTTCAAGTTTAACAAAAAAGAAAATGCACGTGAAAAAAAAGAAGACACAAGGTGCCTTCTTCAACAATGGAATGTTTTTAGTTTAACTCTCCCCAACCCTGGTATATGTGTACCGCTTTCCCGTTTAGGATTTTAAATGTAAACCCCTGTTGAAAGTCATTCTTCAAATCTTGTTCCATCATTTCCATAAATGCTTCAGTTTCGATGGGTGCCCGGGCAAACTGACCAATCATATAAACAGTGCAATTCTCATCTACTATTATGTGGATGTTTTCCTGGGTATCAGCCAGCTCTACGTCCAATATTGTTTCCATTGTTTCCCTTGATTGCCGCAACCCGTTTATAATGCCAAACTTTGTTTCAAGTCCATCCATTTTATGTAATAAATCTTCCATTCTATTGAATTCCAAAAGAGTTGATTTTATAAACTGGTTCAGGTCTTGATCAGGCATTTCAATTTCCAGGTTACTGACCCTTTCTTCGATACCATCCATTTCTTCTTCCAACTGGCTCTCATTTATCTCCTCAACCTCTTCATGCTTCATTGCTTCCACGGTGGTCTTTAAATTGTGCAGGTTATCGCTTAGACTCAACGTTACACCAATCAATACCACTATGATAAAAGCGTTCACGTATGCCAGTTTCATCTTCATGCCATTACCCTTCCTTTTATGGTATTGTTGTGGAAGTATCCCTTCCAGCTTCACCAGTTCATTATTTTTATCGCATGAATAAAGAACACACACTTGTTATGCCTCTAATGTGGGAAAAGAATGTTTTTACTTCATGTCTTTAAAGGAAACCGACAACACATAAGCCGCTTCGTACTCTTCCAGGGCGTCCACCCCGCCTTCTGTTTCATCAAAGATGACCCCCGCCCCCCCCATAGAATGCGTGGAGGTACCCACCAGAGCTGCCAACATCACCGACTGGTCCAGCTCTACAGTGTCCACCTTTTCCACCTGACTCCAAGTCCAGGCCGTCAGCTCTTCAGGCAGTTCAATTTGCTGGGTCATTCTACCGCCTCCAAAGGCTACGTGCCAGAGTTGTTCCTGGTTGGTGCCGGTGTTGGTTTGCGACCACATGAACCGGTGGGTGCCACCTTCCAGGAAGCTTCCCATGGCACCCTGGGTGACCGTTTTCACATACTCACCCTGTTTATAATAATCCACCTTGTATTCCAGCTGGTCGAAATGAATTGTGTCCAGGTCAATGTCAAAGGCAAAGGTTCGTTCCACACCAACAGCGGTGATTAATTGTTGTTCTTCCTCTGTTAGCTGGGCAGATCTGATGGCTGGCTGACTGCCCAGGTTTGCCCCGTCCCACTGACAGCCAACTGCCAGTAATGTCCCTATCATCAAGCATATCACCATTGCTTTTTTTATTGTCTTCATCCGCCAAACACCTCCATTCATGTATACGATAATATGAGCCTCAGGTTTCACTGTAACAGTTTAATCCTGTAAAAGCCGGTCTTTTTAATTATATTCCCTTTTCGCAGCCTTGAATTGGGGGTGGCAGTTTCGCCTAACATCGGATATGATAAAGCTATCACTATCGACCGACAAGTGCCTTAAGGAGGCGAACCCTTATGAACCTGCCAAAAAGACTGCATTTAGCCCATTTACCCACACCCATTCAACATTTGGAACGTTTATCTAAAAAGCATAACAAAGACATTTACTTAAAACGGGACGACCATACCGGCATTGAATTCAGTGGCAACAAGGTGCGCAAACTTGAATTTGCCGTGCAGGAAGCCCTGGACCAGCAGGCAGAAGTGCTGATCACCTGCGGTGGTTTACAGTCAAATCATGCCCGGGCAACAGCCGCTGTGGCCCGCCGCCTTGGACTGGACTGTCACCTGGTGCTGCGAGGCACCCCGGAATTACCGGACCATGGCAACCTGTTGTTGGATTTGTTGATGGATGTCAACATCACCTACATGGAACCGGAGGACTTTAATGAGCATCACATGGAAATGATGCGGGCGCTGAAGGCTGAGTACGAGGCCAGTGGAAAAGTGGCATACCTGCTCCCCATGGGTGCTTCCAACGCCATTGGCTCCTTTGGGTACATGGCTGCCTATGAAGAAATATTATTGCAGGAAATAAACATGGAAACCAATTTTGATACCATTGTCTGTGCTGTCGGTTCCGGGGGTACCCATGCCGGGTTGGTACTGGGGAACCTGATCCACGGCAACAAACACCGGGTCATTGGGATCCCCATTGCCGATGATTCAACTGTTTTTAAACCCATCGTTCACAGTTTGGTGGAAGAATGCCTCCATCGGATTTCCCCGGAAACTGAGATTCCTGGGGATGCCCTGGAGTTTCTGGATGGTTACGCCGGACGGGGCTATGCCCTGAACACCCCGGAAGAATTGGAATTTATACACCAGTTGGCCACCAGTGAAGGTGTTATCCTGGACCCGGTGTACACAGGAAAATCTTTTAGGGGGTTGATGACCGAAATTGAAAAAGGCACCCTGTCTGATTCGGAAAAGATTTTGTTCATTCATACCGGCGGCCTTTATGGTCTGTTCCCAAAAGCAAGTGAATTTGACCTTTAACATTTACGTTAAAAATGAACATCAATGGAAGCCCGCTGGCTGGACAACACCACTGGTTTTCCACCTTTTGTTTCCAGGGTCAAATCAACGTTCCCGTCTAAAGATTCTTTGATATGGTCCCTCATCTCCCCCTGGGCTGGTGATGCAAGGGCCACAGGATTGGCTTGCTTTGCCTTTAAGGTGAGGCGATACTTTCCTTTCTTTATGGTGGTTTCAAAGGCATCCTGTGAGACGTTAAAATTGATCATGCTACTTCCTTCAATGCTGCTGAAACGGTATTCCACACCTTCATGATGAAGGACCAGAAAAAACCCTTTTTTATACTTGCCCAGCACAGGTACCGAGGCGTAACTGAAAACCACCGCACTGTTCTCCCAATCATTGGCCTGGGCCCAGACATATTCTTTTGGAAATCCGGTTCCCCAGTCTTTTTCCATGTAGACGTCCGCATCAGTCATCTCCCATGACTGATCGTCTATTTGAAGTGTACCCACAGCCTGATGTTTCATGCTGGTGATGGAATGATTGCATTCGTTTGGAAAATAGGTAAGCCAGCCCATGATATTCGGTTTCAAAAATGATGCGTTGATGGGCGTCATTCCGCTGAAGGAAAAATCTCCTTTAACGCAAACCCCCTTCACTTCAAAATTTAGTATCATATGCTTTTTGGACAACTGGTTTTTTCCAATGTGAAGCACAAAAGGATCCGTCGTCCATTTCAGTGCCTCCATGGGGTAGCGAAGATAGGTGGTCTGGTGATTCAAAGAATCCTGAAATTGAATGAATGCGTGTTTCGAGTTTTCATGTGTTGAATAGCCCCAGATGACGGAGATCATTAAATTGTTTTTTCTATCGTCAATTTTACAGAACCATCCCTCAAAGGATGCTTTTTTATTCAACCCTACCATGATGCCAAATTGATCCAATGCAGACCCTCCCACTAAAAGAACCCGCTAGAACCGTTGGACTTTTCAAAGTTCCGGATCTTGCGGGTTCCTATTATTTACTCTGCCAGAGTGATGTCGACGGTAACTTCCTCTTCACCACGCAGATAAGTGACAGTGGTTTGGTCACCGGGTCGGAATTTGTATAGTTCCCGAATGAGGCTTCCCATGGTCTCCACTTCCACGCCATCCAGCCTAATGATAATGTCTTCCGGTTGAAGGTTGGCTGTATCAGCAGCAGATCCTGGGACTACTTCAACCACAAACACACCTTTGTCTACATCCAGGGTGATGCCGGTGGCACTTTCCACGTTACGGGCGTTAAACCCTCTAATGCCCAGGTACACCCGCCGGAACTCGCCCCGTTCGATGAACTGGTCAACAATGGGTTTGGCCGTGTTGATGGGAATGGAGAAACCCAGCCCTTCACCACTGGACATTTTGGCGGTGTTAATGCCAATCACCTGCCCCTGGGTGTTCAACAAGGGGCCACCGCTGTTTCCAGGATTGATGGAAGCGTCGGTCTGAATCAGGTTGTCGATGACTTGCGTGGCACTCACCTGTATGCTGCGGTTCAGCCCGCTGACCACACCCTGGGTCAGGGTTCGTTCAAAGTTCAGGCCAAGGGGATTGCCAATGGCCACCACGATTTCACCCACTATGAGGGCGTCACTGTCACCCAATTCTGCCGGGATCAGGTTCACGCCGCCTTCAATTTTAATCACTGCCAAGTCCATGGCCTGTTCATGCCAAAGAACCTGGGCCGTATGGTGACTGCCGTCATGGAGTAATACGGTTACTTCGTCTGCCTGCCCATCGTTGATGACATGGGAGTTGGTGAGGATATACCCACGGTCGTCCACGATAACCCCTGTGCCAATCCCCTGTGAACGCTGTGTGCCAGAGAACAGTCCTTCTGTCTCCTGCACCGTGGTGATGCCCACCACCGATGGCATGGCTTTTTCCGCCACAGCACTGTATACGTTTAAGTCATTACTGGGGTTAATGACAATAGAATTCCCGTTATTTACTGGAATGCCTGTGCCTACCAGACCTCGGGTCTGTAGCAGTGAGGGAAGTGCCGCATAAAAGATGGCAAAACTGAGAAGAGCTCCTACCAGTACCGCTGCTACCAACATGGTGAAGAGTTTGCCTGCTGAAATGCCCTTTGCTTTTGATTGAGCTTCAGGTACTGGTTTCTGTGACTGTGGTAAAACTGCCGGAGCAGGTACCACCGGGCTCACCCGTTCCTTGGCTTCCCCCAGGTCGATGTCAAACTCATATTCCTCGACTATTTCCAGTTCCTCTTCCTGCTTTTCCACTTCTGCATTAGCCCTTTCCAGAATTTCACCTTCAGTTTCATCCAGTGTTTCTTCTGGTCCTTCATCTGGTTCTTCATCTGGTTCTTCGAGTTCGTCCAGGGTTTCTTCCAGTAGATTTTCTTCTTTTCTGACAGGATTTTCTTCAGGCTCATTAGGCCATTCCTGTGAAGTTTTCTGGTTTTCTTCTTTCATTTCTTCTGACACTTCTTCTGACACTTCTTCTTCGTTATCAGATGTGCTGTCATATTTTTTTTCGTTGTCCATTCAAACCACCTCCTCCATTATGTACCCGGTGCAAACTGGTACAAACAGCTGACATGTTCACGTACTGATAAGTTTAGTATTAGATCACGTTCTGGTATCATTCCGTTTTCAGCCAATATACCTGTCACTGTGGAAAGGGCCAGCTGGGGAAAATTGTTTTCCCTGCTTAAATGAGCCAGCAGAACAGATTGCACATTGCGTCGCACCATTTCGACAATGGCGTTGGCGGCTGTTTCGTTGGATAAATGTCCCTGATCCGACAAAATGCGGCGTTTTAGAGGATAAGGGTATTTACCCACCTGCAACATATCAACATCGTGGTTTGATTCCATGATCACCAGGTCTGCATTTTTCATTAACTCATAAAACCCATGGGGAATACACCCCAGGTCTGTGGCGATGCATATTTTTCGTCCCTCTGTCTCCAACACAAAACCCACCGGTTCTGCCGCATCGTGGGACAGATGGTAAGGGGTCACCCCGATGGATCCGATAGCAAAAGGTTTTGTTGATTCAAAGAGGCGTTGGTGCCGGGGGGCCACTTTACCCAGCTTATGTTCCATGGTTATCCACGTGGCTTCATTGGCATAAATGGGTACGTCAAAGCGCCGGGATAATATCCCGGCACCCTGTATGTGATCACTATGTTCATGACTGATGAGAATGCCGGTAAGCGTTGCCGGATCGACATCAATGTCAGTCATTCTTTGTTGTATTTGTTTACCGCTGAATCCAGCGTCGATCAACAGTGTTTCACCGCCGCTGACAAGGAGGTGGCCATTACCACTGCTGCCGCTGGCCAGGGTACAGAAGGCTGTCTTCATTGTTGCGCCCCCAGCATTTTAGTCTTCCACGGTTTCCCGGCGCACATCTGCGCCCAGGGCTTGTATCTTTTCCTGGAATAAATCATAACCCCTGTCAAGGAAATGAATGTTTTCCACTTCTGTGGTGCCTTCGGCCATTAAACCGGCAATCACCAGGGAGGCTGCTGCCCTCAGGTCTGTGGCAGTTACCGTGGCGCCCGTAAGACCTTCCACACCTTCTATAACAGCTACCCGACCTTCCACTTTGATGTTGGCACCCATTTTTTTCAGCTGTTCAACATGTTTGAACCGCCCTTCAAAAATGGTTTCTGTCACAATCCCGATGCCTTTGGCAACGGACAACAATGAACTCATTGGCTGTTGCAGGTCTGTGGGAAATCCTGGGTAAACCAGGGTTTTAATGCTAACATTCTTCAGTGGTTTTGTCGCATTGACACGCACCCGCAGGGATTCGTCTTCTTCCGTAATGTCAACGCCCATTTCTTTTAGCTTGGCTGTGACCGATTCCAAATGTTTGGGGATCACACGGTTAATCATCACGTCACCACCAGTGGCAGCTGCGGCAATCATGTAAGTGCCGGCTTCAATCTGGTCTGGGATGACAGTGTGGTAACAACCGCCCATTTCCTTAACCCCGTTGATGCGGATCACGTCTGTTCCGGCGCCCCTGATGTCTGCGCCCATACAGTTGAGAAAATTGGCCACGTCCACAATGTGTGGTTCTTTGGCAGCATTTTCCAGCACGGTTTTCCCTTCTGCCATGACAGCTGCCAACATAATGTTGATGGTAGCACCAACACTGACAACGTCCAGGTAAATTTCAGCTCCGATCAGCTTGTCTGCTTCAACAGATATAATGCCGTGTTCAATGGATACACTGGCTCCCAATGCTTCAAAACCTTTTATGTGTTGGTCAATGGGGCGCACACCAATGTTGCACCCGCCTGGATAGGCAACGCGTGCTTTCTTAAAGCGGCCCAGGGCTGCACCTAATAAATAGTAGGAAGCCCTCAGGTTTTTTGCCATGTCATAGTCTGCAAAACATTCTGTCATGGTGGTGGTGTCGATGATCAGTGAGTGGGATCCATTGGTGGGGTTTAGACCATTTTCAGTCACCTCTGCTCCCAAATCCCGGAGAATCTGTGTCAATATTTTGATATCACTAATGCCTGGCAAATTGTCGATGGTACAGGGAGCACCTGCCAAAACCGTTGCCGGAATCAGGGCCACTGCAGAGTTTTTAAACCCGCTTACATCCACTTGCCCTTTTAGTTTTACGCCGCCTTTAATAATGAGTTTTTCCATATAGTACCCGATCCGAAGACCGGTCATTCACCACCCTTAACAATTCTAATTTCATTAACCTGAGAAAAAAAACTTTCAAAATGACTTTATGCTATTTACCCGCTTTTGTCAAGTTGTTTCCATAATTACCACGTTTACATAATTCTTGTTTCCATGATTTGTGCTTCCAAAAGTCCTTGTTATCGCTGTCACTTCATACGTCAGATGTTTAAAAGGCTTCCTGGTAATAAGTGTTGCCTTCTTTCAGTACTATTTTCCAGGCAGGTACTGCTGTGCCCGACGCCACGGCTTCCCAGGAAGTCAGCGGGTCACTTGTCAGGGGGAAGTAATAGCCGGCTTCCACCCGGCTGACAACAACCGGCAGTTGGGATTGGTTTTCAGCCAGCATTTCCTCCAGTTTACGGAGCAGTGCCTCCGGTGCGTCGATCATCGTTCTGGGAACTGATGTCTGCTCTGTTTCAGAAGGGTTTTTCAGCAGCAGCGCTTCCACTGCCACGATCCCTTGCTGGTTCAGGTACACATGCACATAGCTTTCGCCAATAAAACGGCCTTCATAGGTCTGTTCATACACCAGCTTATGGAGGGGTTCTTCATGGTACTCCGGTACTATTCCAACATATATTTGTGAGAGATTCAGTCCTTCAGGATACAGTTGCTGTGCTTCCAAAAAAGTCCGACTGGCTGTTTTAATGGTTTCTTCATTCATGTTTTGGAGTGGGTTTTCCGGTTCAATCATTCGAAGAATCAGCTGTTTGCTGTTGATGATGGTCAACTGACGCACTTCGTTCTGAAACGTATTATCCCCTGTCAGCTCCCAGTCATCACCCAAAAAATGGTCTGCGGTTTCAGCAGCAGGGAAAAAAACATATTCCACTGTCATGGGTGCCAGGCTGGGTATGTTTCTGGGAAGTTCCCTTTCCAGCACAAGACCCTGGTCTTCCAGGAAGGCCAAGGTTTGTGTCATATACGTTTCGTCTATGACAGGGGATTCCTGGCGGGTGTTTTCACGCACCAAACCTGCCACAAGGAAAACATTGGTAATGAGAAACGCAATGATTAAAATGGTTTTCGCCTTTGTCCAATCCATTAGCGCACACCTTCTTCCGTCAGAATCGTGGTTTGCATTCTGGTTCCTTCGTGCGCGTCAAAATCATAGGCAACCTGGTCGATGACAATGCGCCAGACAGGCACCATCAATTCCCGGCGATGGGTTTCCTGACGGTCCAGGTATACCAACTCTACGTAGCGAATCGCACCCAATAAGTCTTCACCTGTCACCAAGGATCCTTCCCCTGGGTCAGGCTGGTTGTCTGCGTTGTTTTCAATGTCGGCTTCTTCTTCTCCCTGGAGGGGCATTTCCGGTGCTTCAAGACCCTGGCGATCTGCAAATTCTTCCAACAGCTGGTTAAAATCTTCTTCAATAATGCGATGAGGGGACAATATACCCGCTTCCGGCATCACTTCCGGCAGGCTCATGGGTCTGCGAAGAAGGACGCTGAAGCTTCTGACGCTTTCACCGAAAACTTCAATTTCAACAGGTTGGCTGAGTTGAGCCGGCACCACTGGCAAGTCTCTCAGATGATACCCAAAGCCAAACCGGTATCCCCTCAGTTGACCTTCTTCCAAAAGTTCTACTTCCCGCAGCACCAGACCATCGCTGGGTCCATAGTGGTCTGCCTTGAACATGAGGGCTGTGTCCAGAGCCCGGCTTACACTGCTGCTGGATTGATTTCCCGTTGCAGCTGAGTATTCCAACAGACCCCGGTTATTGATACGTACTTCCTGCTGTCCATAGCCATACATATAAATTCGGGTGCCACCCGTTTCCTGAATGGTCTTGACAAAATCAAAATTTTCATTGAAAAAACGCCCCGCCCACCTGTTCATGTGGTCGTTGCTGCTGGCATCAATTTCACTTTCTGTGAAAATTCTGGGTTTATTGTTTTGATAAGTGAGAGGAAGCAGTGTTTGGTTGCCTGCATAGGAAAAGAGGGGGTAGTATTTCACATAGCTGTTCACAGGAATGCTATCCACCAATTCTGCTACATCCACCTGGTGCAACTGATCCTGTGGCTGCAACTGAAATTCATACACCTGGTCCTCATCACCCACCAGGTATAGGTTGCCCTGGTAGCGGACAGGGACTAGTATAGACTGAATTTCGTTGGTGACGGATGCCAGGCTGTTTTCCTGCTGGTCGAATAAGACGGAGAGGAAAGCGGTGGGAAAGCCCTTTCCGAAATGCATTTCCACGTGGCGATTGGTGCGCAGGTCTTCATACTCTTCCCTTGTGATGGTCTGAACCACGGGCATACTAACAAAATGATCCCGTAGGATCATCTTCATTTCCTGCCAAAACCTGTCCAGGTCTGAAGGCGCCAAAAAAGTGTAATGACTGTTTTCTGCTCCGCCTCCAAATCCGACGACCATTTTTTCAGGGCGAATCACCTGCTCACGGGTTGCTAGCAGTTGGTCTTCTTTTTCGTATAAATAAGAAGCCTCCGAGGAAGTCATCTGCAGAGGCGAACTAAACCAGACACGCTGGGTAAGCACAACACTGGTGGCGATTAATATAACCAACAGCAGGCTTTTCAATTTTTCTTTGCTCATGTCATCGTCACTCCGTCGGTGGATGAAGTTACTCCATGTTGGTCAATCGCCGAATCAAATCTGTGGCCGTTGTTTGCATCACGTTGCGGCTGAGTTCTTCTCGCACCTCTTCCAAGTCTTTCACAGTAATGATCCGTTCCGTCACCTCAACCTTGGGTTCTACATTTTTTTGCGCCAATGTGGTGGTCAGGACAATGCGGTTAATTCCTTTTTGCAATGTCAGTTCCACCCATCCCCGCTCCAAAACGCCAATTTCAAAGGCCATGGGTTCATACAGTGCCACTGGTGTTTCGTTGTCAGCCATCCCCATGGTATGGAATACTTCCACGACAACCAAACTGTCCGTCGGTGCACGAAAAGAAACCATCATGGTTTCACGGCTGGTAACCCGGTCTTTTTGAGGCACCAAAACCTCCAGCATTGGCTCTTCAGCTATTGCCTCACTGATGGTATTATCATCTACATTTGTATTCGTTGCTTCTGCCGTTGCTGTTTGGCCACTGGTCATCAGCAGTATTAACGCACCGGCAATAATCCATTTTTTCATGGCATTTCCTCCGATAGTCTCTCAATCTGTTCAGGGATTTCCATCTCACCCTATCGACATCTTGACATCATTATAACGGATCCATGTTACAAACAAATTACAGCCGCGTTAAAAAACAGTGACACCTCTACTCAATGCTGAATGGAAGCCAGTTCTTCGCTGTCTTCCTTTATTTTAGGAAACCGTATGACCACACGGGTACCTTTGCTTTCACGGCTGTACAGGTGAATGCTGCCGCCGTGGGCTTCGATGATCTGCTGGGCGATGGATAACCCCAGGCCAGTCCCTCCCATTTCCCTGGAACGGGCCTTGTCAACACGGTAGAACCGCTCAAAAACCCGGGGCATGTCCTGACTGGGGATGCCGATACCGTTGTCCTGCACTGTCAGTGACACCGTGGATTGTTCCTCTTCCAGGTAAAGCCTAAGGTCGCCCTGCTCAGGTGTGTATTTGATGGCATTGCTGACGATGTTAATAATGACCTGTTCAATGGCGTCCTCATCACCATAGGTATACAGGGCTGAAGCAGGCGGGTCATACGCAAGGGTGTGTTTCTTCTCATGAATGCTGTGGTCCAGGTTTCGTACAACTTTGTCCATTAATTCCTTCAAATTAACAGGTTTCGGATCCCATTTCATTTGTTGGTAATCCAGGTTGGATAACTGCAGTAAATCTCGCACGAGACGGGCCATGCGGTCTGCTTCGTCATCAATGACCTGCAGGAATCGTGCCTGCATCACAGGGTCTTCCACGCCACCTTCAAGCATGGTTTCGGCATAGCTCTTGATGGTGGTCAGCGGGGTTTTTAGTTCATGGGACACGTTGGCCACAAATTCTTTCCTCATTTTTTCCAACCGTTCATGTTCGGTGATGTCCTGCAACAACAGTACCACCCCGTCGATGTCTTCTTCCTCACTGCGGTAGGGGGCATAGCTGGCCCGAAGTTTAGAACCGTTGCGCATTTCCAGTAACTCATGACCGCGCCACCCATTCTCGTCGCTGCCAATTTTTTTCAGGGTGAGCCGTTGGTTGATGGGGCTGAAAAGGCTGTCAAAAGTCATATCCTTCGCCTCTTCCCGGGAGAGGGACAACATTTCCAATGCCTTGGGATTGATGTGAATCAGCTGTCCACGGATGTCTGTGGCCACCACACCGTCTGCCATGTCAGTGAGAATGGTGTCTAATTTCTGCTTTTCGCTGGAGATTTCCTGCAGGGAGGTTTTTAACCTGGCTGTCAGGTGATTGAACATGCTGGCTAACTGTCCAATTTCGTCGTTTGATTTCACTTCCACCACCTGGTCAAAGTCACCCCCAGCCATTTTTGCGGCTTTCACCGTGACATCCCGGATGGGACCCGTGATACTGGCGGCAATCAGGTAACCCAGAATGATGGTAATCCCCAAAGCCAGGAGAGTGGCCCTGATCATGATGAATTTTGACTGGTCCAGGGTTTGGTAAATGTCTCCCAAATCTTTTCGGACGTAGACCACTCCGTTGATCCGGTTGTTTTCATCGTAAAGAGGAAAAGCCATATTTTTGGAGCTGATGCCCTGGGCACCGGCCAGTACATCTTTTTCCATGTCATGGCCGTTCAGTGACCCCAGAATCAAGTCAGGTTCAAGAATACGGGTGGCGTTTTCGTCAACATAAGTCAGGTTGGTACTGGCCAGAATATTAAACCGGCTGTTCCTTTCAATGACATAAATTTCCATACCCACCCGTTCGTACAGGGACAGGTTTTCCTGTGTTTCCTGCTGTTCAAGCTGCCAGTCTGTATGCTGCAAGGTGGCGGCAACACTGCCTGAAACAGAAATGATATTGTTTCGTTCCACACCCAGGTGATAGTTTTCAAACTGTTGAATCATAAACACACCAACAATCACCATGGCCATGAATATCAGCAAAAAATAGATGGTGATCATTTTTATTCGTATACTTTTAAGCATTGGGGGTCCTCCTGAAATAATAGCCCACGCCTCGTTTTGTCATGATAAACCTGGGGTTGCTGGCGTTGTCTTCCACTTTTTCACGCAACCGTCGAACGGTGACGTCCACGGTACGGATATCCCCGTAGTATTCGTATCCCCACACTTCTTTCAACAGTTGTTCCCGTGTGAAAACCTGCTCCGGCTGCAAGGCCAGGAAACGCAGGAGTTCAAATTCCCTGATGGTTAATTCAAGGGTTTCATCATATTTTTTCACTTCATATTTCCCCAGGTCTATGGTCATTTCTCCTGAAGTAATGAGATCCTGAGACCCAGGACCATCCATGGGTGTAATGCGGCGCAGGTTGGCCTTAACCCTTGCCAGCAATTCCCGCATGCCAAAGGGTTTTGTGATGTAGTCATCAGCACCCATTTCCAGGCCCAGGACCTTGTCCACCTCTTCTTCTTTGGCTGTCAACATGAGAATGGGCATATTATGGTGTTCCCGCACTTTCCGGCATACCTGAAAACCGTCGATTTTGGGCAGCATCAGGTCCAGCAAAATCAAATCCGGCTCGAAGGATTTTACCTTTGCCAGGGCTTCTTCACCGTCATAGGCCGTCTCTGTTTCATACCCTTCCTTTTCCAGGTTGAATTTCACAATATCAGCAATGTTTTTTTCATCTTCCACAATGAGTATGCGTGTCTTCATGCAAATCACCTTCCTGTCTGAAGTTCTTTGCCAATCATCGATAACTTATATGTATCTTATCAGAAAAGAAGGGCGAGCAAAAGACATACCTCGCTCTTTGCCTTAATAGAATTGATGAAATTGGGAATAATACCGGTAGGCATTCTCGGCATTCCCGTTGGTTTTCAAATGTTCCAGTATTTTTTTCTGTGCTGCGTCCTGGTAAGGGTCAATCCTCAGCATTTGGTGAAGCACCTCAAATACTTTGCCATGGTCTTTCATTTTTTGATAGGTGTCGTGCATTTTCCACAACACCCGGATCACTTGGTGCTCATAATACGCCCGTTTACCTTCTGCCCAGGAATAGTCTTCGCTGCCGCAATATTCTCCCTGGTACAGGTGAATCATCGCCTCCAGGTCCTCAAGGGAAAGGGCATCACAGCGTTCCTGGTCCAAATGATACAGCAGGTTTTTTTCGTCGCTGTCAAATAATTCCAGGCATAAACGGTACGCCCCGTTATGGCGCTGAACTGCTTCTGGCAGCCCTGCTTCCTTCAACATTTTTCGAAGGTAACAACAGGTGGTGTATAAATTCCGTTCCGCTTTATTCAGGTTCATGTGAGGCCAGAGGGCTTCCAACACCTGATCTCTGGAAACTGGCTGCCCCTGGTGATAATGAAGAAAAGCAAACAATTCCCTGGTTTTACTGGTACGCCACTGCAGGTACCGTGCTTTTTCCTTGTTGGTATAAATAGCAAATCCCCCGAAACTTGAGACATACAAACTTTTTTCCGGGATTGTTTCCCTGATGGTTTTCGTGGCGATCTGCTTACGGTGCATCAATTTGTTGATTAAGTCACAGGCTCTCTTTTGATCAATGGGTTTTAAAAGAAATCCCGACACGTGTGCTTCAAAGGCTTCCAATGCATAGTGCCCATGGGCAGACACCACAACCACTTCCACCCCTGGTTTAATGCGTTGGAGTTCCCTGGCTAATTCAAGGCCTGACATGCTGGGCATTTCAATGTCCAGAAAAACAATTTCCGGGTCATCGATACGGAAGTTTTTTAGTGCCTTCCCGGGCATTGTGTAGGTTTGTTTGATCTGGACCAGGCCTGTTTTTAGCAAAACACCCTTCATTCTTTTCAGGGCCACAGGTTCGTCATCCACCAACATTGCGTTCAGCACTGCTCCCAGCCTCCTTCATCCCTTCATGAGAAACGCCATATGACTGTCATTTTTAGAATTGTTTATATTTATTGTTGCATACGTAAGTTTCTGATAATTGTTTCGCAACGATTCATTTTGACACGAAAACACCCGGCACTCGTCAGTACCGGGCATTTCAAAGTATCGCTTATCCTTCCAGGGAGAAGGAAGGAATATCAGCCTTAAAAAACAATGGGTGCCCCCAGGTTCAGGAAGAAATGATCATAATCGCCGTAGTTGGTGAGTTCAACCTCTCCGCCAGCCACATCGCTCATGATGGACTTTAACACTTCAGCATCCACTCTGCCGTCGGTTCTGCCTTCAAGGAATTCAACAGCGTATTTGACACCCACTTCCACATACATCATGTTGATGGGAACAGTCCAGGTACCTACCCTGCCGGTCATTTCAGCTTCTTCACATTTTTCGCCAATCTGTTCCAGGATGTAATCCACATCACCGGACTTTTCTTCAGGAACCCCGATCCCCAGTGCTGATGGTAACGCATGATAAGGCGAAGGACAGCATTGTACCGGGAAAATAGCGCCTGTTTCCATGGTTTGGCGAATCAACGGTTCCATCATGGAACAGTTGGTACCAAAGAAGGCGGTGTCATTACCATATTCAGCCACTTTTCGCGGCAGGTCTTCCATGATGAACTGCTGTGTTCCAGGCACGCCGGCATCACTGGTTGGGTCGGGGGCATCTTCTTCAATGAATCGCAGCCCCAGTCTTTCAGCTTCCGCCTTCATGTTGTCCCGGCGAGATGCCAGCATTTCATAAGACATGTGCCGTGGGAAGGAATAATGTACCAGGGTTTCGGCGCCCATGTCCTTTGCTTGTTGGGCAGTTGCCGCACCTCGGGCCAGTTCGTCAATTTGCATGATGATGTCGCCATAATCGGCAATAACGTCTGGGTCTTCCCCCGGGGTGCCCAGGACAAACAACATGTCTGGTCGTACTTCACGTACCCTGGAGATGGCAGCGGCGGCGCCAGGCACTGCCTGTACCATGACAATGGCTTTCAGGTCAGGGTCAGAAGCCATGGCCATCATGTTGGTGATGGTTGTTTCCTGCTCCTGCATGAAACGGTCAGGGTAGGTGGTGATGATGATCTTTTCACCGAAAAGTGCTTGCATGTTTTCAGCTGCCCGGTATTCTTCTTCATTTTGAGACACTGTGCCTGTCATGACACCAATTTTGTAGTCAACCGATTCAACCACTTCAGCCGAAGCCTCATTGGCCGGTGGTGTTTCTTCTGCCGGTGCCGCATTGTTGTTACCACAAGCAGCCAAACTAAATACCATCATCAGTGTCAACAGGATTGCCATACCTTTTTTCATGTTTATCCTCCTTTTATCGTTAAATCTTCGTTTCCGCTTCCGTTACCGCCTTCTCATTCCATCATCAATTGTCCTCACGTTGGAGGTGTTTGTTCCTGAATCATGGAACAGCCTTATGCTACCACAGGGAGGTAAACAAAATGTAAACAATGGATTGCATGTCATGTAAGAATATGCAAAAAAAAGAAGAACCCTGAAACTTTTCGGGTTCTTCCTGCGTATACTGTTATGATGGTATGATTCTACAGGTCACACGTTGAATTATCTTTTGTAAATCACTTTAATTGACATATTTAGAAGGATTAACGGGAACCCCATCAATGCGCACTTCGAAATGCAAATGAGGGCCTGTGCTGCGGCCGGTGTTTCCCACTGCGCCAATTTGCTGGTCTTTGTGCACCCGTTCTCCTGTTTTGACGGCATAAGAACTTAAGTGGGCATAATAGGTCTGGTACCCGTTTTCATGGTCAATAATGATGAGTTTACCGTAAGCGCCCCGGGTTCCCACATAGGAGATTCTTCCTGCATCTGCGGCTTTGACAGAGGTGCCTGTCCTTGCCGCCAGGTCGATGCCTGTGTGTCGTGATCCACCTCTTAACCCAAAGGGGGAAGTGAGTCGGCCACGGGTGGGCATAATAAAGGTGCCTGTTGCCATGGTGGGAGGCCGAACTTTTGTTCCTACCGCCACCATGCGGGTGGTGGGTTCAGCCAGCCGGTCTTCTTCAAGAATTTCTCTGTCAGTTTCTTTGCCGTTTTCACGCACTAAATGGGCTTTGATTTCGTGAAATCCATCTTCACCCTGAACAGTAATTCGCCGGTCACCTTCGTATAGACTGTCGTTGGGTATTTCTTCCGTTTCAAAGGGAATGGGTTCTGCCAATTCTGCGTATTCTTTTGTTCGCACCGTTAAATAGGGTTTTGGCACAATCAGGTTAATTTCCTGGCCAATACTCAGCCGTTCAGAGGCCAGTCCCGGATTGGCCGCTTCTATGTCTTCCACAGTCATATTGTTTCGATCTGCTATTAACCAGGAACTTTCCCCAGGCTGCACTTCGTGGATTTTTGTTTCGTTGGTGCCTGTTTCAAGAAATTGCAGGGCTTCTTCCATGCCCCAGATATCCGACAAATCTGCCGCTGTTTCTTCCAGTTCCACGTTTTCAACAAATCCCACGTCCAGGTAACTGACGATTGGGTCCAAGTAAGGTGATGTTATTTCATCAAGTAATTCCTTTGCCTGCTCTTCACTGGGCAAAATCACCAGGGGTTCCCCCTCAACCACAAGGGCAGTGGCTTTTACCTTAATCCCCAGCTGGCTCTTAAGAGAAGCAATCATTTTTTTTCTGGAATGCAGCTCTTCGTCAGTGGCGTTTATTTCCACTACCACCTGGTTATCAGGCATATAAGCTTCCATGCCGTATAAACGTTTCATTTCAGCCTGCAGACTGTTGACGGCGGCCTCGTACTCAGCCACATCACGGACGATACCCACTTGTTGTCCATCCAACAGTATTTCATAAGCTGCCAGGCTTTCCAGATAGCTTTGCTGCCTTGCTGCATAGGTATATGAACCCACCGCCACCAGCGTGACAGCAGCCACCATGGCCAGAATTTGTTTTCGTTTGCTGTTCCAAAATTTCAGCAACAGGTTCTCTTTCTTAGGCGATTCCTGTTGGTGATTTTGGATGAAGGTTAATTCCACTGACTTATTTCTATCTTTATTATTTTCATCACGTTGCGTTAATTTCTTTTTCCAATGGGTATGTATTTTTTGTATTGCTTCTGTCAAGCTTTTGGTCCGGCCGTTCTTTTGTGAAGTGCCTGGACGATTCTGCTTGGACATACGCTGATCCCCTCCTGTTGTAAACCAATATCGCATACATTATATCCTACTAAGGTCCTGCGAACAATAGAGAACGTAGGTTTTATGCTTGTGTTCAAGTTATTTCAACCGGCATAGAATCGCTCGGGTCTTTTTTTGTGTCTTTTTTTCTGAGTATGAATCCTTTTCGGAGGCTGTGTTATAATGGAAAGCAGGTACACAAAAGAAATCAACCAAATCAGGAGAGATTAACATGCCTTTTCAGCTACAAAAAACAAAGGTGGATTTGCAGGACACACCCATTGAAAATTTATTTCTGGACCTATACATGCCCACCGCACCGGGTGATTACGTAAAAGTTTATCTCCTGGGTTTTCGCTATGCCCTGGAATCAAAAGAAGGCAAGCGGTTTACCACCCATAGCCTGGCCATTAATGTCGGGCTTTCGCCCCAACAGGTCATGGATGCATGGGCTTACTGGGAATCCAAGGGGCTTCTTACATTGAATAGCACCAATGACCCAGAAAACCCGGTCATTGAATTTCTTTCGCTCAAGACATTACACCTGAAGCATACCCCGGACCAACCCTTGAGCACAGAAACTGGAGAAGAAGCACCCCCCACCTATACGGCCACCCCTGCCGATTTAGTGCAAGCCCATGAACGGGAAGAGTTCCGACAATTTTTCAGAGCCCTTGACCGATTGCTGCAACGCCCCCTTGTGCCCAACGAGGAACTTCAGATTTTAGAGTGGATCCATCATTACAAGGTGAGCCGTGATGTGATTTTACTGGCTTTTCAATACGCTGTTCAACAAAAAGAAGTGCGCAGCGTCAATTATGTTGCCGGCATTGTCCGAAACTGGTCTGACCAGGGCTTCACCACGACAGAAGCGGTGCAACAGTTTCTTGACAGCAAGCAGCTTCATTACCGTCACTACGATACCATTTTCAAGGCCCTGGGTTTTCATGGACGACTACCCTCTGAAGCGGAAGCCAGGTTCATGGACAAATGGATGGATCAATACGCCTTTTCAATGGACATGATTTTAAAAGCCTGCGAACTCACCGCTGGCACAACAAAACCCAGCATCAAATACATCAATGGTATTTTGGAACGTTGGTATAAAGAAGGCCTCACCACCCCGGAAGCCGTTGATAAGCAGGAAACTGCCCGGAAGGAAAAAACCGCTGCACGGGATAAAACCCCCTCCAGCCAACCAGCGAAGAAAACCGGTTTCCATTTACCGGAAAGTCGGGGAAAAGATTACACCAATGATGAGTTGGAAAAAATACTGCTGGGCAGAAAACGACGCCCGCGTAAGGGGGATGGCAAGTGAAGCGATCTGCCGTGGTACAGGAAATCATGAAAAATTACGAAAAAAAAAGGCGCCTCGCTGAAGAGAGACGACAGGAAAAGGTGGCTGCCATTTACCACCGTCTGCCTCAGTTGGAAGCCCTTGAAACAAAAATGAAGAAAAAAGGCATTTCCATCACCAAAGCCCTGCTGTCTGAGCCGGAAAAGCAACAACTATTGCTGCAGCAGTTGGAAGATGATCTGACACTGCTGCGCCGCCAGCGGCAGGATTTAATGAACCAGCATGGCTTGAAAGAAGCTGACTTTGAGCCTGTCTGGGAGTGCACCTATTGTCAGGACCGGGGTGTGCTGAAAGATGGCTCACACTGCAGCTGCTTTAAGCAGCAACTCATCAACGAAGCCTACCATATGTCAAACCTTGCAGGCATTCTGGAAAAAGAAAATTTTAAAACCTTCCGCCTTGACTTGTTTTCCACGGATAAGGTAGCCGGAGAAACCATCTCGCAACGGGAAAACATGCGCCAGATCCTGACAGAATGTGAAGGGTTTGCTTTTAATTTTGACCTGCCGGAAGAAAAAAACCTGTTGTTTTACGGCCACACAGGGTTGGGGAAAACCTTTATGGCCAACTGCATCGCAAAATCCCTGCTGGACAGGGGCCACATCGTGATCTACCAAACGGCCATCAAGCTGATCACACTCTTGGAAAACCATCAATTTGGTAAAGATAGCCGGGAAAAAGACCCTCAAACCCTGGAACGGCTTTTTAACTGTGACCTGCTGATCATCGACGACCTGGGCACTGAGTTGACCAACACCTTCACCAACAGCCAGCTGTTTCAAATCATCAATACACGCCAGTTGGAAGGAAGAAAAACATTGATTTCCACCAACCTTCCCCCCAGCACCCTGATGGAACGTTATGATGACCGCATCTGTTCCAGGATCTTTGCCCATTATAATTTTGTGAAATTTTACGGCCAGGATGTCCGCTGGCAAGGAACTGAAACCCTTTAGGGAACTTTTCTGATAAAAGGAGGCGTTTTTATGACCAAGGGAAAAACCAATGCTGCACGGTTGCTTGACAGCCTGAACATCTCCTATGAACTGCATCCTTACGAACTGGATGAAAGTGATCTAAGTGCCACCCATATTGCCGAACTAAACCATTTTAATGTGGATGCCCTGTTTAAAACACTGGTGTTACGGGGTGATAAGACGGGTGTGCTGGTGGCTTGTCTGCCAGGAAACCAGGAAGTGAACCTGAAGGCACTGGCGGCTGCCAGCAGCAATAAAAAAGTGGAAATGGTGCCGAAAAAGGAAGTCCAGGGCCTCACCGGTTACGTACGCGGCGGGGTGTCACCTTTGGGCATGAAAAAACCTCATCCTGTTTATGTGGATGAGAGTGCCCTGAAACATGCGCTGGTCATGATTAATGCCGGTCACAAAGGGATGCTGATGGAAATGGCACCGGCTGACCTGATTCAGGCCGTTGATGCCCAGGTGATTGCCCTCACCTGATATTTTCCCCCGTAAAAAAGCCCTCCACCTTGGAAGGGCTTTTCTTATTAAATCATTTTGTCCCGAATGATGGTCTGGCTTCTTTTGGGTCCCACAGAAATCAGTTTCACCGGAATTCCCGTAAAGTCTTCGATGACCTTCACATAGTCCTTGGTTTCCTGAGGAAGTTGTTCAAAATCTGTGATCTGGCTGATGTCTTTTTGCCACCCTTTAATGGTCTGATAGATGGGCTGGCATTTTTCCAGGTCGGCCAGGTTGGCAGGGAAATGTGCCACCTTCTCCCCTTCCTTTTCATAACCCACACAAAACTTAATTTCATCAAATTCGTCCAACACATCCACCAGCATCAGAGCAATGCCTGTCATACCATTGATCCTGGAGGTATAGCGAAGCATCACTCCGTCCAGCCAGCCACAGCGCCGTGGTCGGCCGGTGGTGGTGCCAAACTCATTTCCTTTGATGCGGATGGCATCTCCTGTCGCGTTGTCTTCTTCCGTTGGAAAAGGTCCTTTGCCCACCCGGGTGGTGTAAGCTTTGACAATGCCAATCACTTCGTCAATTTGTTTGGGGCCAATGCCTGCACCGGTGCAAAAGCCGCCGGTGGTTGGATGAGAAGACGTAACATAGGGGTATGTGCCCAGATCGATGTCCAGCAAAGCGCCCTGGGCACCTTCCAGCAACACTTTTTTTCCTTCTGATAAAGCCTGCTGTAAAATCTGGTTGGTGTCGGTGACATAAGCTCCCAGCTTTTCACCATAAGTCACATAGGTTTCGGCTATTTTCTGTGGGTCAAAGCCTTCTGCCCCGTAAATTTTTTCGATGATTTGATTCTTTCTTATGGTTTGTCTGGTGACAAATTTTGTCAAACGATCAGGGTGAAGGAACTCCCCTACCCGAATACCTGTCCGTTCAATTTTATCCATGTAACAGGGGCCGATGCCACGTTTGGTGGTACCGATGGATTCCTCGCCCCGTTCCTTTTCCTGCAGCTCATCAATTAATTTGTGATAGGGAAAAATCAGGTGTGCCCGTTCGTCTATGTAAACAGAACTGATTTCCACCCCCTGGGTTTTCAGTTTCTCTATTTCCTTTAAAAATCCCTCCGGATCAAACACCACTCCATTGGCAATCAGGTTGATTTTTCCCGGGTATAACACACCAGAGGGCATTAAATGAAAGGTGTATTTTGTATCTCCCACCACCACGGTGTGACCGGCATTGTTTCCACCCTGTGCACGCACAATCACATCTGCCTGACTGGCCAGGTAATCGATGACTTTTCCTTTTCCTTCATCGCCCCACTGGGCGCCTACAATCGCTGTTGTTGACATAGTTTTCCAACCCCTTTCCATCATCATTATGGTAACATGCTGGAAAGCCTGGGTCAATATATTTTATGAACATTATTTTGTATCGTCGGTTTATTGTTCCTCAATAGATGTGTCTGTTGCCGTAATTATGTGAAAAACATTCAGAAAGGTTTTCCTTCTATTTAAATTTCACAGCTGTACCGTACACCAGAATTTCTGCAGCTCCCTGCATCACAGCGGCAGAGGTGTAACGCACATTAACGACGGCATCAGCTCCCAGTCCCTGTGCTTCTTCCACCATCCGCTTAGTTGCTTTGGCCCTGGCTTCGTTCATCATCTCTGAATAGGAAGTCAGCTCGCCTCCCACCAACCCTTTCAGTCCACTCATGATATCTTTCCCAACGTGTTTGGCCTGAATCACAGACCCCTTGACCATGGCAATGGTTTCCAGTTCTTTCCCTGTTACAAAATCAGTATTGACGATAATCATCTTCCTCTTCCTCCTTTATCTCTTTTAACCGTTCCCATAAAACGCGCACCGCCATTCCCATCACCAGCAGGAGCACAACAATTCCCAACAATTTTAAGAACAGTACCAACCCGGACCCTGCGGGGATGGACAAAATACCAAAACCGTAAAAGCCCAGCCATATTAGCACCAGGGCAATGATAAAAACGGGGATCAGGTATTTTAACATGGCACATCACCTCTTTTCATCCAATAAAACGAGATTTGGCTGAAAATGTTTCCTGTTTTAAAAAGATCCGACAAAAAACCGGCCAGTGGCCGGTTTCCTTGTGATTTCCTGTTACGCTGAAGTTTCAAGGTACTGGTTCAGTTCGCTTACCAATACATCCACGTCTATGCCGTGTACCAGGCCAGCGTCATGGATGCTTTCCATGGTGGCGCCGGGGCAGCCCAGACAGTGAAGTCCGTGCTTCATGAAAATGGGAGCAACGCCTGGATCCATTTTCAATACTTCCATAATGGTCATTTCATGGGTAACTTTTGCCATTCTATCCCTCCTCCAGGCAGATGATCTGCCTGCGTAATCCATAGTAAAACAGTCAACATTATTGTAGCATAATCCTGGGAATGACGCAACCGTTATTCCCAGGATTATGCTACTGGTATTTCACCCTGGTATTTCCTAGGATTGATACCTTGAGGCATCTGCAAATTTCTGGTACTGGCCCAGCCATACCATGTCAATGGACCCGGTTTCACCATGACGATGTTTCGCCAAAATGATTTCGGCCATGTTCTGCTTTTCGCTTTCTTCATCGTAGTAAGCTTCCCGGTATAAAAACATGACCACATCAGCATCCTGCTCAATGGCCCCTGATTCACGCAAGTCAGACAGAATGGGCCGGTGGTCTGCTCGCTGTTCCGGTGCCCTGGATAACTGTGACAGGGCAATGACAGGGCAATCCAGTTCTTTTGCCATGATTTTCAGGTTTCGGGAAATACTGGAGATTTCCTGTTGACGGTTCTCCGTTCGTGTTTCTCCTTGCATTAACTGCAGGTAGTCAATTAATACCAGGTCCAGCCCTTTTTCCATTTTCAACCGTCTGGCTTTGGACCTCATTTCTGTAACAGAAATTCCTGCAGAATCATCAAAATGTATTTTTGCCTGGGACATGGGCACCATGGCCTGGGCGATCCGTTGCCATTCTTCGTCATTCAAGCGACCACTTTGAATGTTGCTTAAATCCACCATGGACTCTGAAGCCAACATACGGAGGATCAGCTGCTCTTTTGACATTTCAAGACTGAAAATGGCCACAGAACCATTTCCTTTCAAGGCCGCGTTCTGGGCAAGGTTTAAGGCAAAGGCGGATTTACCCATGGCAGGACGGGCAGCCACCAAAATCAGGTCTGAAGGGTGAAAACCGTTGAGTTTATGATCCAGGTCGTTAAACCCGGTGGTGATTCCTGTGATGGTTTCTTTGTTTTCATAACGTCTTTCAATTTCATCAAAGGTGGTGTTAAGCAGGTCTTTGATGTTGGTAAACCCTTGTCGGTACTGACTTTGAGTAATGTCATAGATGTTCTTTTGTGCCTGTTCAATCAGTTCCTGCACTTCCACTTCCGGTCTGTAACCAAGCTGCATGACCTCCCGGGAAGACTGGATCAACCGCCGCAGCACAGCCTTTTCTTCCACCAGTTTGGCATAGTACTCCACATGCACTGTCACAGGCACATTGCTGGTCAGGCTGCTGAGGTAAGGGATCCCACCCACAGCTTCCAGTGTTTCCCTTGCCCTCATTTCTTCCGTCAGGGTAAGCAAGTCCACTGGCTCTTCCTTTCCAAAAAGGGTAACCATGGCGTCAAAGATCTCCCGGTGGGCTTCTTTGTAAAAATCCACCGGCTTTAGAATTTCCAGTGCCACATAGACAGCATCCCGTTCCAGCAGCATAGCCCCCAGAACCGATTGTTCTGCTTCCACGCTGTGTGGTGGTACCTGTGTGAAATTGGCAAATGTGTCCATGTGAACGCTCCTATCTTAAATCCTGTTTATGCTTCAGCCTGTACTTTTACTTTTAATGTGCCGGCCACATTGGGGTACACTTTTACTTCCACTACGCTCTCTCCCAAATCTTTGATGGGTTCCGGCAAACTGATTTTTCGTTTGTCCAAGGTGATCTGGTGCTGCTTTTTCAACATGTCTGCAATTTCCTTGTTGGTGATGGACCCAAACAACCGGCCACCTTCACCTGATTTTGCCTTGATGGTTACTGTCAGTTTTGCCAGCCGTTCCTTTAACTTTTCCGCTTTTTCCAGTTCTTCAGCTCTTCTTTTTTCTTCCGCCTGTTTTTGTTGCTTCACTGTATTTAGATTGCCCGAACTGGCTTCCACCGCCAGTCCCCTCGGTATTAAGTAATTACGGGCGTAACCATCACTTGCGTTGGCAATGTCCCCGGCTTTTCCCAATCCTTTTACGTCTTGCTCCAAAATCACTTTCATGAATGATTCTCCTCTCTTTCTTCTTCAAGACTTTCGGTGATCGATTCGATCAAACGTTCCCTTGCCGATTCGATGGTGGTGTCTTTTAACTGGGCACCGGCAACGGTCATATGGCCGCCTCCCCCCAGTTTTTCCAGAATCACCTGTACGTTAATATCTCCCAGGGAACGACCGCTGATAAACACTTCTCCGGAATCACTGGTTCCCAACACAAAGGACGCCTTGGCACCCCTTATGGTCAGCATGGTATCAGCTGCCTGGGCTGCCACCAGTTGGGCATTTTCTGAATGGTCATCACTAATGGCAATGGCGATTTGATCAAGGATAATTTCAGCTTTTTTAATGACTTCTGCCCTTGAAACAATGGACTCCAGGTCATCCTGAAACATTTGCCTGACCACAGTGGTGTCTGCACCGGCCCTGCGCAGATAAGAAGCGGCTTCGAAGGTGCGAACACCGGTTTTAAAGGTGAAATTCTTCGTGTCCAGGGCGATGCCCGCCATGAGGGCTTCCGCTTCCAGGGATTCCAGGGTTAGTTTGTCTTCCATGTAATAGATAATTTCCGTCACCATTTCACTGGTGGAGGAGGCATAGGTTTCGTGGTAGGTCAACAGGGTGTTTTCGATAAAGTCAGTGCTTCGCCGGTGATGATCAATGACTACCACCCGGTCATTATCATCCAACAGTTCAGGACATTCTGTGTAAACCTGTCGGTGGGTGTCAACCACAATGACAAGGCTCCTTCCCCTGCCTTTGATGCGCTGGGCTTCTCCACAGCTAATCACAGCTTTTTGGTACTCTTCGCGTTTCATCATCATGGAATAAAGCACTTCAATCGAGGGGTTGCTGCCATTCAGCACAATCCATGCGTCTTTCTTTCGGTTTTTTGTAGCCCGGTAGATGCCCAGGGCAGCTCCCAATGCGTCCAGGTCTGGCTGTTTATGCCCCATGACCAACACATGGTCTGATTGTTCGATGAGTTGCCGCAGTCCGTAGGCAATCACCCTGGCCTTCACTTTGGTTCGTTTTTCCACTGCTTTTGATTTTCCGCCATAAAATTTTATATCATCGTTACGTTTCACCGCTGTCTGGTCACCGCCCCTGCCAAGACACAGGTCTTTGGCCGTGTTGGCATAGGCCAGGGTTTCCTGAAAATCTTTTCCCATGGAGCCAATGCCCATGCTCAGGGTGGCGGGTATATGGTTGCCTTCCTGAATGTCTCGAATGGCATCAAGAATTTCAAACCTTTTTCCTTCCAACTGTTCCAGGTACTGGTATTCAAAAAGAACGATGTATTTATCCAGTTCGTATTTTCGGATGATCCCCTTCTGCTGGCTGGCCCAACGGTGCAGTTGCTGGTCAATTTCCGCAATGACCTTGGACCGGTTGACTTCGTCCGTGCTTTTAATCACTTCGTCGTAATTGTCCACCTGTACCAGCGCCACCACCAGTTTTTCATGGTTATATTTCCGTTTCAGGTTTTCGTAGGGTGTGGTTTCAAACCAGTAAAGTACGATAATATGACCTGGTCCCACTGGATGACTGCGCTTGACCACATTGGAAAAAACCTTAAAACTCCGGTTTTCAATTTTTACCTGTACCATTTCACCGCTGTCTTTCTCCAGCAGTTCTTGAAGGTTGAAATCAGTCACCAGGTCACCAATTTTTTTCTCCAGCAAATCGGTTTCTTTCAGGATCGTGGTAAATTTCTGGTTGTACCAGGTGACAGTCCCATCAATGTCCACCATGGTCAGTGGGATGGGCATGGAAAAGATGGAATCCCGGGTGGCGGCATCCACATCAGAGGAAAGTCTTTCAATGTACCGGGTCCATTCTTCACGTTTGGTATGGTTAACCCGCAGGTTGTAAACCAACAGGTATATCAATAAAAACACACCAATAACAGCAATGGCCTGATTATACCAGGCAATGATGCCGATGAGCAGCGTGATGATGAGCATATAAATACGTGTGTCCGGTACCAAAACATCAAAAAGTTTACTTTTTCTCATAAAGCCGCTCCTTTTCAAAAGGGTGTTCACAGGATGTTCTTACTTAAGAACTTTTCGGCCTGTCAGTGAGTTTTCTGAAATCAGCCAGTACATCCACCATTCCCAGCAGGGAAATGAGGGTGATCATTGGGCTGAGGATTACCAAAATCACCAATATAACACCCCTCACCCACTTTGGAACCCTGGTTCCTTTAATCCAGAAGCTGATGAGTGATATGCCTTGCATGAAAAACACCACCACCACCAATAAGGTCACATTGGCCAGCAGACCTCCTGTATGGATGTCACCGACGTACTGGGTGAGCCAAGACAGCACCACCAACAACAGTGCTCCCAATACCACGTGTCCCGGAAGCCGAAAACGGCTGAATTCCGGCAGGGGTTCGTCTGATGGAACAAACCGCCGCATCACAGCCATGGTCAGGTAATAATTAACAAAAGCCCCAAACAAAGACTGGATGAGAATAAGTCCGGGAAAAACCAATAACAAATAGTTAACAGCGTCTTCCAGGGCCACCACTTCCACATTCATGTTTTGTAACGTTACCGCCTGTTGTTGAATGACCTGGGTAAACATCTGACTGATTTCCGTTGTCAGCTGAATGCCGCTGGCCACGGCGATGATTTGCAGCATGGCAAAAATGGACAGTGCCGAGGCGACTGCGCCGATAAAAATCACTTCGTGGGGGTCCATCCGATGGCGGATCCACCATCCCATGGCCAGCGCCATGGGTCCAAAGAGTACCAACACAAAGAGGCTGTAGACAATACCAGTCAGCATGCCAATGATAATACTCACCATCACCATTGAAAAGAAGGCATACCGGTTTCCCCTGCGTATGGACAGTACCACAAAAGGCACTGGTATTAGCGCCAGTAGTATGGACAGCATGGGAATGTAAAAGGTGGCCACCACAAACATGGAAGTGAGTGTGGCAATCATGGCCGATTCAGTTAAAGCTTTACGTTTGTCTTGCGTTTCCATGAAGCAACTCCTTTTCTTCAGTGTTTAGATTGGGTCATCCCGCATGTTTTTGGGATGAAATCACATCCATTTTTGACAGTATTTCACCAATGTTATAGACCATCACCATCAATTTAACAATTTCCTCCGCTTCCAGTTGCTTGTATACTTCCTCAGATTTAATGCGGCGTTTGATCTTTTCCACATCTTCTGCAAGGTCACCAAACACATACTGTTCTTTGGTTTCTGCTGCCGGCAGCAGTTCTTCAGCCTTTATGAGCCTTTTATACAACGTCAGCAGATCATCTTTAATGGGTTTAATTGTCTTCGCCGACAAACCTTTACTTACCAAACCAGACAGATTTTGCAGGTGTTGGTACATGTCTGTGGTGATATGGAGAATCAGGTCTATTTCTTCAAACAAAATCGTGCCGTACACGTTATGACGTTCTTCTTTTTCCTGCATTTCCGCCAGTTTTTTTGATTCTTCAAGTTCTTTGAAAATGTTCTGCATTTCTTCTTCAATGTCTTCCTGGGCTATTTCCTCTTGCTTAATCAGGATGCCCAGCATGCGGTTTTGACAGATCATGATCCGGGTCATGTCCTTACGCATTTCCAACATGGCTTTACGGTCATATTTGGGCGGCAGGATGAAATAATTTACCATCAGTGCAATGCCTATTCCCAACACCGTGTCGATTAATCGGCTGAGGGTATAACCGTAGATGGAGCTTTCTGCATCACTGGTCATGAAAATACTGATAAAGACCACACAGCTGATGATGATACCTTCCTGTATGTTCAGACGGTTCATGACCATGATCAGGGCCACCACCCCCAAGGCTGCCAGGAGAAAGTGACTTGGCAGTACCAATGCCATGATAAGTCCAAAGGCAGCGCCGGCAAGGGTGCCATAAATTCGGTTGGCACTTTTTTGTAATGAATCCGTCAGGGTGGGTTGCATGCCAATCAGGGCTGCAATGGAAATAAAAATGACACTTTCAAGTTGAAACAACTCAACAACCAGCAGGGCGATGCCCACGGCAATGCCCGTTTTAATGGTTCGTAACCCAATTTTCATAGCGTCTTTCGTCCTTCCATTGCTTTTAACAATGTCACCTCATCCACGTATTCCAAGTCGCCTCCTACGGGTATCCCATACCCGATGCGTGACACTTTGATTCCAGCCGGTTTAAACACCCTGGCCAGGTACATGGCTGTCGCTTCTCCTTCAATGGTAGGGTTGGTGGCCAGAATCACCTCTTCCACAGGCTCTTCTGCCACACGGGTTAACAATTCTTTTATTTTGATATCTTCCGGGCCAATGCCTTCAAGGGGTGAAATGGCGCCATGCAGTACATGGTAGAGTCCATGATACTCCCTGGTTTTTTCAAGGGCAGCCACGTCCCGGGGGTCTTCCACCACACAGATGGTACTGTGATCTCTTCGCTGGTCACGGCACACACTGCATTGTTCCTGGTCCGTAAAATTACAGCATTTTTCACAATAACGAATGCTTTTCTTTGCCTCCACAATTGCCCGGGCCAGTTGGGCGACATCTTTTCCCTCCATACTGATCACATAAAAGGCCAGGCGCTGTGCTGTTTTCCGCCCAATGCCCGGTAGTTTACTAAACGCTTCAATTAAACTGGCAATGGGGGCTGTAAATTCTTGCATACACGCTCTCCTAACTACATACCAGGCAGGTTTAATCCGCCGGTTAATTTGCCCATTTCCCTGGACACCGTCTCGTCCGCCGTGCGCAACGCCTCGTTGGTGGCTGCTAAAATCAGGTCCTGTAACATTTCCACATCGTCAGGGTCCACCACTTCCGGTTTAATCTGAATATCAATGAGTTCTTTTTTACCATTCACTTTGACGCTGACAGCTCCGCCACCAGCACTGGTTTCAAATTCCTTTTTTTCCAGTTCTTCCTGCATTTCAGCCATCTGCTTCTGCATTTTCTGTGCCTGTTTCATCATGGCGTTCATATTGGGCATGCCGCCCATTCCCTGAAATCCTTTTTTACCCACAATCTGTTCCTCCTAACTGAATTTCTGTCGCATGTGACAGGTTTTTATCTATTTGATGATTGCTTTATTATACCATATTCCACCGGTTCTATTCCTCTTCCACGATCAATTCTTCCGGCACAAGCTGTTTCAGTTTCGCTGTTACACTTTCCTGCCTGCTGCCAGTACCAGGTTTCTCAATGTTCTCCTCCAGGATCAGGTTCAGTTGCAGACGACGCCCCGTCTTCTTCTGTATCAGGGTTGCCAGGTATTCTTTGATGTCCTGGCGGTTTAACCGTTCCCGCAAAATGGCTTTCTCCGGTGTAAAGGCCAGGGTCAGTTCGCAGCCATCCATGCCACTCAGTTGTGCCTCTTTGGCCATGGCCTGGATGGACACCTTTTTGTCCTGCCGCATTTGCTCCAACACATCAGGCCACAGCTGCCTGACAACTTCAAGGGTCAAGGGTGTCGCCGTCCCAATGCCGCAGCCTTCCCCGGGAGATTCTGTCACTTGTTCATCCGGCTCGTCTGGCTCATCTGCTGGTGCAGTTGTGCTGTCATCGGCAGAGTTCTTCTCTTCAGGGTTCTGTTCAATGGCCTGATTCTTAGCCTGGGCAGGAGGGCTTTCACGAACTTGTGTGTTGTCCTGAACCGGGTCACTTTCAACCTCTTCTTTTTTTGCATTTTCTGCCACTGACTTGCTTTTACGCTGACTCAAACGTTTCAAAAAGTCTTCAATCTTTCCAATACGCTCATCCAGTGTGGCCAGGGCAGCAAGGGTATCCTGGTCCATGGTGAGATCCACTGACGACTGGCCTGTGGCTGCTGTCACCGATGACCGGCGGCACATGTTTATCAGATGGTTTTCCATCATTAACTGAGGCTGGGCGCTGCGTTTCATCACAAATTCCGTTTCTCCCAGTTGGCGTATCAGTTCCGACAGTTCACTGGTTTTAAACAATTTGCTTTGCGTTTTGTATTGTTCCCTGGTTTCTTCCGGCAAGGTTTCCCAGCCTTCCACCTCTGCTCCCATAGAAGCCATCAAAAGCCAGCGGAAATGTTTCATCAAGTCAACCACCAGCTGTTTCAAGTCTTTCCCTTCCAGATAGAGTGACTGGACCTGACGGATCACCTCCAGGGGTTTTTGTTTCCCCATGTCTTCTGCCAGTTGAAACAGCAGACTTTCATTTATGCTGCCCAGCACCTCTGTTACCTGGTGATAACGGAGCTCCCCAGGATGATAGGCCAGGCACTGGTCTAAAATACTCAGTGAGTCCCTCAGGGCCCCTTCGCCGTTGAGGGCGATGGTAGTGATGGCTGATTCGTCATAGTCCACCCCCAAAGAACGGCAGATGGTGAGCAGTCTTTGACGGATTTCTTCAAGTCCCAGGGGCTTAAAGGTAAAGCGAAGACACCTGGACAACACAGTGGCCGGAATTTTATGCAGTTCCGTGGTGGCCAAAATAAACACCACATGGTCCGGCGGCTCCTCCAGGGTTTTGAGCAGGGCATTGAAGGCGCCGGTACTCAGCATGTGTACTTCATCAATGATGTACACCTTATAGCGGCCTTTTACCGGCGGATATTTGACGCTTTCCCTTATTTCCCGGATGTGATCCACACCATTGTTTGAAGCGGCATCAATCTCCAGTACATCCATCATCTGTTCAGATAAAATGCTTCGGCATACCGAGCACACGTTACACGGGTCTCCTTCATGGGGATCCACACAATTGATGGCTCTGGCAAATATTTTTGCCGTGGAGGTTTTTCCTGTTCCCCTTATTCCAGAAAAAAGGTAAGCGTGTGAAACATTTTCATTTTTCACCTGGTTTTTCAGGGTACGAATCACCTGGCTTTGGCCGATGACCTCTTCAAAAACTTCTGGCCTCCACTTACGGTATAAGGCTTTATAGGCCATTGTCAGTTCTCCTTTCCTTCCTGGTACTCATATTGCTGCGATCAGGCAAAGGGCAGCCATTTAAAATACTGCAACAGCAACGACTGTCGTAATAATGTTTCCAGGGATCCTCCTGGATCAGCCGCCACAAAGGGTGTGGCGATGATCAGTAAAATCCACATCATGAAAACGCCCCGCACCAGTCCTGCCAGCAGTCCCCCGCTTCTGTTCAGTGCACTTAGCACAGGCAGTTGAAACACACCATGTAATAATTTACCGATAAGATGGATAATGTTTTTTACCACCAGAAATATCAACACAAAGGCGATGAAATATACCACCACCTGTGTTAAGGCAAAGGCGGCTCTGTCAAGCAGCCATTCTTCTGTTTGTTGTACGATTTCACCTGTCATTTCCGGCTCCGGGAGCCAGTTTCTGACCACTTTGGGCAGGGGTAATGAAACCCAGGATTCCTCCAGGGATTCTTCCATCAAAGGACTCAATCCTTCCTCCTGCTGACGGTTGGACAGCAGTCCCCTGAGCCACCCCGTTAAAGGATTCATAAACATTTCACTTTCCAGAAGGAAGACAGCCAGCTTTTCATTGTAGACAATGGCTGCCCACCAACCGGCAATGTAGCTTACCATGCTGGAGATGGTCAAGATTAATCCCCGTTGAAATCCTCGTATCACATTGGCTGCCAACAATCCCAGTATGATCAAATCAACCAAACCCATGGGCCGGCCTCCTTACTCATCTTGTTGTAATTCATAGAATACCACTTGGCCCCTTAGTATCACCGCCAGATGGTCGTTGGATAGTAAAAAAGCGTCCTCCACTTCATTTTGGAACATTTGTTCGTCTATCTTCCCGCCATCTTCCTGATACACGGTTATTTTCCTGTTTGCCCTGGTCAGGAGCTGCTGCTCCTTTACCAGTAGTTCTATCAACTCCTCTTCCTGGCCAATGAGAATGCTTTCCTTCTCCTCCAGGTTCAGGTACGTTAATATGGTATTCCCTTCCAGTTCCGGGAGAACTTCCCCTGTGTACAGTTCCCGGCGATGTGCCAGTGCCCAGCGGCCAGATCCGTCATTGGTTGACAGATAATAAGGTTCTACAGGAGTTGTCCACCTTTCTTCCATGTCAATGGACAAAAGGGTTATCTGGCTGTCGGATAGTATGGCTAATTCACCTGAATCCATCATCATGGTATCCACCACAATCTGTCCTGGAAAACTTCTGGTGGTTTGTAATACACCCTGCATATCATAACCCAGTAAAGCTGATTCATAACCACTGCCTGTTAAACGCAATACCACCACATACACCCGGTTATGTTCACTAACAATGGCTGTGTCCAGCACTTCGCCTTCTGTCAGCAAGAGACTGCCCATGACCCGTCCCTCCGGATCCAATATGGAAAAGGGTACCAACCGGTTTTCCAGTGGGTGTTGTGCAAGAACATGGCTGTCTTTATCTGCCGTAATGGTCTCTGCGCTGCGGTTGGTGGCCTGTTGGTATAGCATATAACCCTGCTCATCGATCCGTAGTAAATACCTGGGGTTGGCCTCCAGTAAAAATAAATGATTTCTGTTGGTGCCAACCACCGGCATAAGGGTTTCTGTACCAAAACCCCAATCCTTTTCCTGGTCTGGATGAAAATATCGGATTTCATTATTTCGAATGACGAAAACACCTTCAGTGCCCGGTAAAATTGACCAGTTTCCACTATAAGGAATCGCCGCTTCCCTCTTTACTTCAAGGGTCAGTTTTTGTTCCAGCATTGTGTGTTGAATCCATCGAACAACCCAGGGACTTGCTGTCAGAAGCAGTACAAAAAAAATCAGCAAGCCTGACAGACCCCTTTTTTTTCGCAAAGACCATCCCTCCAAGTCATTCGTTTCTAAAGAACTTTCATTCTTAAGGCTCCCGGCACCAAGGAAATGGCTGCCTGATGGTCTGTCCATGTCTCACCATCCCTGTTCATCAACATTTTTTTTGAGGAGCTGACATGAACAGCCGTGACCCTTTCCAGGGATACTTCCCTGAATTGTAAGTGTTTTCCTTTATAAACCGTGGGAAAAAGAGCGATGATTTTCCACCAGGGCATGGCCCTGACAATGCATAGTTCCAAAAGACCATCCTGGGGATCAGACAGGGGATTGATGTTCATACCTCCCCCGTAGTGACTTCCGTTGCAAACAGCCATCAACATCAATTTTTCCTGCTTTCTGGTTTCATTCCCTTTTGCGTCAACAATGGTGAGTGTGATGTCCAGAGGGTGAAAGTCAAAAACTGTTTTAATCAGAGCCGCCGGGTATAAAAGCCATCCTGGCAATTTTTCCTTCCACAGGTTTGCCTGGGTAGCTATGGCAGCATCCAATCCAAAGCTGAAAATGTTGACAAAGGGCACCCCCTCTGCCAGGCCCATGTCGATGTGCTTTTCTGATCCTGATAAGGCTGCCTGCAGCGCCACCTCTTCATTATGTATCCCCAGCAGGCGGGCGACATCATTGCCTGTTCCTGCGGGAAAGATGGCAATGGGCATTTCCCTTCTGTCAGAAAGTCCTCTGACCACCTCGTTTAGTGTACCGTCTCCACCGACCACCAGCACCTGGCTAAATTCCTCGGTTTTCAGTGAAGCAGCAATTTGTTCACCATTTCCGGCTCCTTGGGTATCAAAACGCTGGTAAGGAATTTTTCTGGCCGTTAATTCCTTTTCCAGTTCATTGGCGGAACGATGTCCTTTTTTACGTCCTGCATTGGGGTTCACAATGATCACATATGGTTTCACAGTTAGTTCCTCTTTTTCTGTTGTTCCTTCGCCATCTGGAGCGCATCCATCTCTTCCACAGACAGGTTCTGTTCTGAGTGGCCATGGTGGATGATTTTTGCATAAGTAGTGGATTCGTACCGTCCATAAATACCTGTCATCACAACGCCGTTCAAATGATCGTCCAACAATGCGATGGAATAGCTTAATCGACTCCCCATGTCTTCAAAGGCATTGTAGCGTTTCATTCCCACGTATTGAACACATTGCTGCATCCGTTCTTCAATGACCGCCATTCTTTCCTGGTTTTCTTCCGCCTTTTTACTGTAAAGGGCGACATCTTCCAGGTGACTTTGCAATTGCTTTTCCAGGTTGTTGCCGTCGGCGCCCTTTATAAGTTGCTTGAATTTCTTTTTAAAAGACAACAGGTTAACCCATAGTACGATCAGTAAAAGAAGTAAGAACAGGGAAATACCCAGACTAAGAGTCATCCAAAAAGTTATGTCCTGCTGAATGGTTAAGAACCACTGATTCATACGCATTCTCCTTTGTTCTATTGCTTTCGGCTTTAGCCCAGTTCTTTCATTATGTCGTTAACACCTGCCAGTACCAAATGGATTTCTTCAGGTGTTGTAAAGGGTCCGGGACTGAACCGTATGGTACCTTCAGGATACGTTCCCATGGTCTGGTGCGCCAAAGGCGCACAATGAAGACCCGCTCTGGCGGAAATGCCACATGTAATATCCAATGCGTAATTCATCTGGTTCACATCCAGGTTTTTTCCCCGGAAGGAAATAACACTGCCCCGGCACCCGTCCGGAGGGGGTCCAAAAAGTTGAATGCCCTGGATCACCGATAAACCTTCCCACAATTGTGTCATGATCTTTTTTTCATGGGCATGAATATGATCCACGCCATTTTCCAACACAAAAAGGATGCCTGCTTTTAACCCAGCTAACCCATGAATGTTTTGGGTGCCACTTTCGTAATAATCAGGGATGGTTTTGGGTTGATGTAAATCTTCAGACCTGCTTCCCGTACCGCCCTGTTTCAGCGCTTTAATTTTGTTCTTTTTATTAATATACAGAAACCCGGTTCCCTGAGGCCCTAAAAGAGCCTTATGCCCAGGGGCTGCGAGAAAGTCTATTTGCAACGCTTCCACGTCGATGGGAAGGCTTCCGCAGGATTGGGATGCGTCCAGAAGAACCAACAGGTTATGTTCCCTGGCAATTTTCATAAGTTCACCCAGGGGTTGTACAGTCCCTGTCACATTTGAACAATGATTGATGATCATCAGTCTGGTATTGGGTTGAATGGCTTTTTTCATGTCCAACGGATTAATTTGCCCTTCTCTGTCTCCCCACACAATGCTGTGGGTTACCTGGCGGCTTTCCATTTCAACCAGAGGACGCAACACTGAATTATGCTCCATGGAGGTGGTGACCACGTGATCACCCGCCGATATAGATCCCTGAATCACAGTGTTTAATCCTTCTGTGGCGTTCAGCGTAAAACTAATTTCAAGGGGATCCTTGCAATTGATTAATTCAGCAATGGCACACCTGGTTTCATACAAAATTCTTCCAGATTGTAACCCTCCCTGATGAGATGACCTGCCTGCATTTCCCCCAACTTCTGTCATTTGTTTGTACACTGCTTCTGCCACAATGGATGGTTTTGGAAAACTGGTGGCCGCGTTATCAAGGTATATCATTTTCTATTCCTTCCTTTTATATCATGAATATCTCATGAGAAATTTCCAGGATACCTGCCCCTTCATTCCTAAAGTGATTATTGTTCCAACATGTCCAGGATTCTTTGAAGGTCCTGCTGGTTATAGTATTCAATTTCGATTTTTCCTTTTTTGGCGCCTTTTACAATGTTTACTTTTGTGTTGAAAAAATCCTGGAGCTTTGTTTCCACTGCTACGAGTTCTGGGTCTTTCTTTTTCGCTGCCGGTTTCTTTACCTGCTTTTTCCGCTCCTGTCGCACAAGTTCTTCCACTTGTCGCACGTTCAGTTTGCTTTCCACCACCCGTTTGGCAATCTTCAGCTGTAACGATTCGTCAGAAATCCCCAGCAGGGCCCTTCCCTGGCTTCCGCTTAACTTACCATCCTTCACCAGGGCCATGACAGGCGGTGATAACTGAAGCAACCGGATGGTGTTTGCCACATAGGACCTGCTTTTTCCAAGGGCTTCACCCAACTGGTCATGGTTTATACTGTATTCATCCATAAGATAATGGTACGCATTGGCTTCCTCAATAACAGAGAGGTTTTCTCTTTGCAAATTTTCGATCAAAGCCACTTCATATAATTCACGTTCAGAATAGTCTTTAATGATACATGGTATTTGGTCCATCTCCACTTGCTGGGCTGCACGCCAGCGTCTTTCCCCTACAATGATCATGTACCCCCTGGCTTTTTTTGCCACCAGGATTGGTTGAATCATACCGTGTTGCCGTAGTGAAGTTGCCAGGTCTTGCAATGCCTCCGGTTCAAAAACTTTACGGGGTTGGTTTTCGTTAGGGTATATCTTGTCCAGGGGAATCATCCGCACCTGGTCCTGATGAAGACTTCCTGATTCCTGTTCAACGTCTTGCCAATGGGGGATTAACGCTTCCAAACCTTTGCCCAAACCCTTCTTTTTCACTGTACCTGCCATTACCAGTCACCTTCTTCCAGATCGATGAATTCTTCCGCCAACTCTTCATAGGCTTCTGCACCACGGGACTTTGCGTCATAGTAGATGATAGGTTCTCCATGACTGGGCGCCTCCGCCAGCCGGATGTTTCGTGGCACAATGGTGCGGTACACCTTGCCCCGAAACACTTTTTTTACCTGTTCCACCACCTGGATGGAAAGGTTTGTTCTTCCATCAAACATCATGAGCACCACCCCCTGTATGGATAAGTTGGCGTTTAAGTTGTTCTTAACCATTTGGTAGGTGTTCATCAGCTGGCTGACTCCTTCCAATGCATAGTATTCGCACTGAATGGGTATGATTATGCGGTCCACAGCCGCCAATGAGTTGATGGTCAAAAGTCCCAGAGAAGGCGGACAATCAAGGAAGATATAGTCGTACTGATCTTTGATGGTTTCCAGGGCCTCTCGCAACACCTTTTCCCGGTGTTTGTGGTTGGTTAATTCAATTTCTGCGCCAGCCAAATCAACGCTGGCAGGTATAATGTCCAAATTATCATAACCTGAGGGAATGATCACCTGCTGTATTTGTTTTTCGTTGACCAGCACATCGTAGATGGTCGCCTGTAATGCGTTTTTATCGATACCAAAACCGCTGGTGGCATTGCCTTGAGGGTCAATGTCCAACACACAGACTTTTTTTCCTTTTGCTGCCAGACAAGCACTTAAGTTAACAGCCATGGTGGTCTTTCCCACCCCGCCCTTCTGGTTGAACACTGCAATGGATACACCCACGATTTTTCCCCCTTGCTTCGACTGGTTGTTTGAAAAAAAAGACTCCGATTACCGGAGTGCTTTACATGAATTGGAATTAGTGTTAATTCCCTTGATCTATTTTACCATGTTTTTCGTGGAGAATAAACAGGATTCTTAGATTCTTCACTTATATCCTTTTGGCCACAGCGGCATGATGTGGATGTTGTTTCACGTGAAACAGTCTTAATGATTGTTGATATATCAAGCATCTCCTGTGTTCATGACAACGGCTTTTTCCCAGGTGTCCCTGCTTTTCGGGGGTATTTAGCCGGTGTCTTTTTTTCTTTTTGAAACACCATTACCTGGTGGTTTAAATCGGCACCGGGAATGTTTACTGCCACCATTTCTTCAAACCTGACAGAAAGCAGGTTCATCGCCTGTTGCGCTTCACGTAATTCCTCCTGGGCTTTTGGTCCTTTCTGGCAGATAAGCCATCCCCCCGTTTTGATAAACGGCACCGTGTACTCGAGCAACACGGGCAAGGTTGCCACTGCACGGGAAACAACCCCGTCAAAAGCCTCCCGGTATTGATCATTTCTGGCGGCTTCTTCCGCCCTGGCATGCACCAATTCCAAATCTTCCAACCCAAGTTTTTCTGAAACCACTTTTAAAAAGTTAATTCTTTTTGCCAGAGAATCCATAAGGGTGAAGGTTTTTTCCGGGCAGAGAATTTTTAATGGGATTCCAGGAAACCCCGCCCCAGTTCCAAGATCAAGTAATTGATGGCATTTTTGGAAAGACGATGTGGACGCACAGGAAACGGAATCCAGAAAATGGTGGGTGATAACTTCTTCCGGTGCCGTGATGGAGGTCAAGTTCATTTTTTTATTCCATTCCACCAACAAGTGGTAAAATTGGATAAACTGGTTGATTTGGAGGTCAGTGGGCTGGAACCCCATTGTTTGAAGGCCTTCTCTCAGTTGTTGTTCCATTCTATTCTCCACGTCCCTTCTCTTCTGCTCCTTCTTTTTGTCTTCTCTGTTGCTCCAGGTAGACCAGTAAGACAGAAATGTCCGCCGGTGACACACCCGAGATTCTGGAAGCCTGTCCCAGGGAAATTGGTTGATTCTGTGTCAACTTCTGCCGCGCCTCAATGCGCAATCCACTGATCAGGTGATAGTCAATGTCCCGGGGCAACATGCGGTGTTCCATTTTCCTGAATTGTTCCACGGTTTTCATCTGCTTGTCAATGTAGCCCTTGTATTTGATCTGCACCTCACATTGGGTGATGACAGAAGGCGGCAGATCTTCTACCGGGTTTGGGTCAACGCTTTGCAGGTCTTTGTAGTGAAGTTCAGGTCGTTTTAGTGCATCCATCAATGAAAGACCGGTTTTAACGGTGCTGGTGCCTTTTTCTTCCAACAATGGGTTAATGCCCTCTGGAGGTAAAACCGTGTTCTGCAGTCGTTTTAGCTCAGTTTCCACTTTCTCCACTTTATCTTTCATGGCATGGTACCGTTCCTGTGAAGCCAAACCTAAAGCCCAGGCTTTTTCTGTTAAGCGTCTGTCGGCGTTGTCTTGGCGCAACACCAGCCGGTACTCTGCACGGGAGGTCATCATGCGGTAAGGTTCGTTTGTGCCTTTTGTCACCAAATCGTCGATGAGTACGCCGATATAAGCTTCCGAACGATCCAGGATAAAAGGTTCTTTACCCTCCGTTTTTAATACAGCGTTGATCCCTGCCATCAAACCCTGTGCAGCGGCTTCTTCGTACCCAGAAGACCCGTTAAACTGTCCTGCACAAAAAAGGTTTTCCCACCTTTTCATTTCCAGGGACAACTGTAATTGAGTGGGGTCAATGCAGTCATATTCTATGGCATAGCCTGGTCTCATAATACGTACATTCTCCAGCCCCAGCATTGAGCGATACATGATTAACTGTACTTCTTCAGGCAAACTGGTGGACATACCCTGTACATACATCTCCGTTGTGCTTTTTCCTTCAGGTTCCAGAAAAAACTGATGGGTTGGCTTGTCACTGAATTTCACCACTTTGTCTTCGATGGAGGGGCAATACCGGACGCCGGTACTTTTTATTTCCCCGCTGTACATAGCTGAACGGTGTATGTTGGCTTCTATTATTTCTTTTGTGGCAGCAGTGGTTCTGCTCAGCCAACAGGGAATCTGTTCAATGTCCAGGGTTTCATGCTGGAAAGAAAAGGGTGTCATCACCTCATCACCATCTTGCCTCTCCATCTTGGAAAAGTCAACGGTTCTGGCATCCACCCTGGCAGGGGTCCCTGTTTTGAACCGTCGCAGTATAATGTTCATGTTTGCCAGTTTTTCTGATAAAAACTGTGCGGGAAACAGGCCGCTTGGCCCGCTTTCATAATTTACTTCCCCCATGAACACTTTGCTTTTCAGGTACACTCCGGTGGCCAGGACCACGGCTTTGCTGCGATAAAGGCCGCCGGTGCGAGTCACCACACCCGTTACTTTCTGGTCATCCGTCACCAGGTCAACCACCTCTGCCTGCTTTAGGTCCAGGTTTTCCTGGTTTTCCAATACCTGTTTCATGGCCTGCTGGTAATCCCACTTGTCTGCCTGTGCCCTCAGTGAATGCACTGCCGGTCCTTTGGCTGTGTTTAACATCTTGCTCTGGATAAAAGTTTCGTCAATGATTAACCCCATCTGTCCACCCAAAGCGTCAACCTCTCTCACCAAATGACCTTTTCCTGTTCCGCCGATGGAAGGGTTGCAGGCCAGCAGGGCCACTGAATCCAGCGAGATGGTCAGCAGCAGGGTTTTCTTTCCCATGCGGGCTGCAGCCAAACCAGCTTCACAGCCGGCATGACCGGCGCCCACCACAATAATGTCGTATGTTCCAGCTTCATATCGCATTTGGTTCCTCTACCTTTCCATGGGCCAATGGCCTTTATCCGATGGCGTTTATTTTCCTATACAAAAATGAGAAAAAATATAATCTACCAAATCTTCTCTGACGGTTTCTCCTATGATTTCTCCCAAGCTATCCATGGCTGTTTGGTAATCAACCTGGATAAAATCCAGTGGCAGTTGTTGTTCAATTCCCACCAGTCCCTCTTTCAGTGAATCCCTGGCGGTTTCCAATGCCTGTTGGTGTCGCAGGTTCGTCACCATTTCTTTTTCAACAGCCCTCTTTTCACCTTCAAAGATCAAGGAAGTCAGGGCTTCTTCCAAGCTGTCCAATCCAGACTCATCCAGCAAGGAAAGACGTAACAGCTGGTCTCTTTTCACCCACAGGGGCAACTCGTTTTCTGCAAGTTTTGGTGTCAGGTCAGTTTTATTAATAATGATCAGTGTTTTTTTATCTTTGATCATCTCCAGTATTTCCACATCTTCTTTGCTTACGTGGGTGGAAGCGTCCAGCATCATCATCACCAAATCTGCTTTTTGAAAAAGCTGTCGGCTCCGTTCCACTCCCAGTTGTTCCACCAAGTCTTCTGTTTCCCTGATGCCGGCTGTGTCCATGAGCACCATGGGAATCCCCCTCAAGTTCAGCTGTTCTTCAATGGCGTCCCTGGTAGTGCCAGGAACGTCGGTGACAATGGCCCGGTTTTCCCGCAGCAACGCGTTAAGCAACGATGATTTTCCCACATTTGGCTTACCCACAATGACGGTTTTAATGCCTTCCCTAAGAATTTTGCCCGTTTTAGCTGATGCAATGAGCTTCTCCAGTTGTTCAATAAGTCTTCCTGTTTTAAAAGCCAACCCTTCATAGGTTTCAACCTCCAGGTCTTCTTCCTCTGAAAAATCAATGGAAACCTCCATTTCGGCCAGTAAGGCCAGCATTTCCTCCCTCATGCTGCGTACTTTCCGGGATAAATGACCTTCCAGTTGGTCCAGCGCCGTCCGGTGACTGGCTTCCGTTCTTGCGCTGATTAAATCCATCACCGCTTCAGCCTGGGTTAAATCAAGACGTCCATTGAGAAAAGCCCTTTTGGTAAATTCACCTGGTTCTGCACTTCGTACCCCCTGCGTCAACAAGGCTTTCATAATGCTTCTCACGGAAAGAGAGCCGCCATGACACTGTATTTCAACAACGTCTTCCCTGGTATACGATTGTGGGCCCTTCATATAGACCATCATCACTTCGTCTATCAACTCTTCTGTGACGGGATGAACCACTTTACCATAGTACATATGTTTGGGTATTATGTTTTCTTCTGTGATCTCTTTCAAGGGTTTAAAAAGAGGCCAGGTTTTTCTTAGGGCCTCTGGTCCGCTGACACGCACAATACCAATACCAGCTTCTCCTGGTGCTGTGGCAATGGCGGCAATGGTTTCTTCCTTGATCATCGCCTGTTCCCCCTTTTTCAACAATGCCAAACTTTTCTCTGCCTTTAAAAAAAACCCAGTGGCCACTGGGTTTTTTCTGCCTATTTTTTTAAGCTGATGGCTACTTTCCGGTAAGGATCTTCTCCTTCACTGTATGTCTGAACACGGGGATCAGACTGAAGTGTCGCATGAATAATTCTTCTTTCGTAGGGATTCATGGGTTCCAGTACCATTGTTTTACGTGTCATTTTTACAGTTTTCGCCATTTTGTTGGCCAGGCGAATCAACGTCTGTTCTCGTTTATCCCGATAATTCTCTGTGTCCATGAAGACTTTTACGTATTTTTCTCTGTTCTTATTGGCCACCAGACTTGTCAGGTACTGCACTGCATCCAGTGTCTGGCCTCGCTTGCCAATGACCATTCCCATGTTTGGTCCCGCTAAATCAATCTTCATCAGGTCTTCTTCATACTGAATGTCGATTTCAACCTCCAGGTTCATGGACTGGAACAGGTCTGATAAAAACAGGCGTGTTTCTTCCTCTGTTTTGTCCTGGTTAATTTTGATCAATTGTACTTTGGCGTCCTTGCTTCCAATGAGTCCTAAAAGACCTTTATAGGGTGCTTCCAGGATTTTAACTTCCACGTCTTCACGTTGACAACCCAGTTCCTGTAAACCGTTTTCAACTGCTTCTTCAACGGTTTTTCCGGTTGCTTCCACCGTCATCATGTGATTCACTCCCCTTTATGCGGTTGTAAAGCCTTTGGTCTGTTAATGGCCAACTGCTGCACCGTTTGGAATAGATTACTGACTACCCAGTAGAGCGTTAATCCTGCTGGAAAACTTCTTCCCCACCAGAAAATCATAATGGGAAAAAAATACAACATCATTTTCTGCATGGTTTCCTGTTGTCCACCGCCGCCTTTTGAGGCAGACATGGTTTTGCTTGACAAATAAGTGGTTGCTCCTGCCAGGATGGGTAAGATCCATGGATCCGGTGCTGATAAGCTGGGCATCCATAAAAAACCTGCCTCAACAATTTCACGGGCAAAACCATAATTTTCAGGCTGACGAAGCACTGTAAAAAGACCAATGATAATGGGGAACTGTATCAACAATGGCAAACATCCCCCAAAGGGATTCACATTGTTTTCTTTGTATAGTTCCATGACTTTCTCATTCATCTTTTCTTTATCATTCTGGTACTTCTTTTGAATTTCCTTTATTTTAGGTTGAATTTCCTGCATGTTCTTCATGGATTTTGTTTGTTTTATGGTCAACGGAATCATCACCAATTTCACCAGAATGGTAAAAAGGATGATGGAGATACCATAATTTCCCACAACACCATGCACTAACTGTAACAGCCTGCCAAGTGGCTCTGCAAATAGAGACAAAGTCAAAACCCCCAGATTCATATTCTAACCGTTAAGACGGTTTTTATCATTTCATTATTCAATAATCACTCAAACAGGTATCATTATCACATACATTATTATAAATATTTTTCTTTTTCGGCAGCCAGTTCTTTCCACTGCGCGAAACCCCGGTTTATTGGTTGTCTTTATCAGGTACATGGTCAACCCCGCCCGGATGAAAAGGTTGACATTTAACAATTCGCTTCATCGTCAGCCATGACCCTTTGAAAAAACCAAATCTTTCATAGGCTGTCAGACTGTATGACGAACAGGTTGGATAAAAACGACAGGTTTTTCCTTTCAGGGGGGAAATCCATCGTTGATAACCTTTAATGAAATGTATCATCCATTTTGTTGCCATTCCATCTACTTCTTTCTTCAACTTGCTTACTCTTTTCCAAGGTATGTTTCTGTTTTTTACTGTCAATTTCTTTCGGATGTTTTTCTATTGTCTTTTTTTCCTGGCCTTTAAATGCTTTCTTTGCCAAATGTTTCACTGCACTTTTAATGGTTTTGTAGTCCGCTTCCTGACAGCTTGCCCGTGCAATCCAGACCAGGTCATAGCCTGCAGGCATGAGTGGTGCCAATTCCCTTAGACTTTCCCTGATGCGTCTTTTTACCAAATTGCGGACCACACTTTTCCCTACTTTTTTAGAAACAGTGATCCCTACACGAAACTCCTGCAGGTTGTTAGACATGTAGTAGAGAACCAGGTTCCGATTAGCAGTTGATTTACCTTTTTGGTAGACCTTTCTAAATTCTATGTTCTTTTTCAATGTGAGAGGTTTGTTCAATCAAATTCCTCCCCTGCATTCCTTTCAGACTGAAAAAGGCCACATAATGCGGCCCTATGCTGTCAGTTGCTTTCTTCCCTTTAAACGTCTTCTTTTCAGTACGTTTCTTCCTGCCTTTGTGCTCATACGTTTACGAAAGCCGTGTTCTCTGCTTCTTTGACGTTTTTTCGGCTGATAGGTTCTTTTCATGATTCAAACACCTCCTCATTATGGTTCCATTAACAGTTATTCTGTAACTGTAATATTAAATCCACTTTTTTATTGTTTTTTTCATTTAAACGCTTCGGAAAGAACTAGACAATAATACACATAGATTATAACGGCTTTACCACCCAGTGTCAAGAAAGCCTTTGGGTCTTTCGTTGTGGAAAAAAATATTTTTGTTATCCACCTGTGGATAGTTTTTATTAAACTGTGAAAAAATATTTGTTATAATCCTTGAAATCATGTAAAATCAATGGATAAACGTTTTATTAAGAAACCTCTCTTAATTCACATTTATCCACAGCTTGTGGATAAATGTGTGTGTAAGTCCTTTTTACCGCAGTTGTTAAGCCAATTTTTGATTCTGCTATTTTATTTTTATATGTGGATAAAGTGTGATTTGCCTTCCTTCTCAACTCTTTATATAATATAAACGAGTCACAGCGATACTGAAAAAAGAGTCTTTTTTTTTTCCACAGATTGTTCACAGGTTATCAACAATCTTTTTTCTCTCTTTTCAGCCATGGTTGTGTGTAAGTGAATCAACAGGAGGTTTTACATCATGACGCATCAAAGACAATTGCAACAAATCTGGGACGAAACCCTGGAGATCATCAAACCTGAAATGAGTGACGTCGGTTATGAAACATGGATGACAGTGATTGAACCTGTTAAAATTGTTTCCACTGAAAACCGCATTGTTTTGGGTGCACCCACTGGATTTATAAAAGATATTTTAAATGACCGTTACCAAATGCTTATCAAAAATGCCATTAAAAGAGTCACCTCAAAGCCTTATGATGTTTCTTTTCAATCGCCGGAGGATTTCCCGGAAGAAGTGAAAGTGGAAGAAACCCCGGCTGTTGTGGCCTCTCCCTCAATTCACACATCATTCTCTTCACAGACCAACAGCAATCTTAACCCTAAATATGTTTTTGAAACCTTTGTTGTTGGTAACAGCAACCGTTTCGCTCACGCTGCCTCTGTGGCCGTTGCTGAAGCACCGGCAAAGGCTTATAACCCACTCTTCATTTATGGCGGCGTGGGATTGGGTAAAACCCATCTGATGCATGCCATTGGTCATTACATATTACAACATAACCCGGGAATGAAGGTTTTTTATTCCTCTTCTGAAACCTTTACCAATGAGTTAATTAACTCTATCCGGGATGACCGTAACATTGAATTTAGAAATAAATACAGAAATGTGGATGTGCTTTTGGTGGATGACATCCAGTTTATCGCCAATAAAGAGCGTACCCAGGAAGAGTTTTTCCATACTTTCAATGCCCTTCACCAATATAACAAACAAATCATCATTTCCAGTGACCGTCCTCCAAAAGAAATACCCACCTTAGAGGAGCGATTGCGCAGCCGTTTTGAATGGGGTCTTATTGGAGACATCCAACCTCCTGATTATGAAACCCGCATCGCCATCCTTCGAAAAAAAGCAGAAATGGAAAACATCAAAGTGCCAGACGACGTGCTCCTTTATATTGCGAAAAGAATTCAGTCCAACATCCGTGAACTGGAAGGTGCTTTGAACCGAATTGTTGTGCAATGTTCACTGAGTAACAATGACATCACACTTGAAACAGCCGGACATACCATCAATGATATTTTTTCCACCCGTTCCCGCCAGGTAACTGTCTCTTTAATTAAGGAATACATTTCAAATCAATATAACATTAAACTGGAAGAAATGGATTCCTCCAAAAGAACCAGGTCCATTGCTTTTCCCCGGCAGATTGCCATGTACATCACCAGGGAACTGACAGATCTGTCCCTTCCAAAGATTGGAACAGAATTTGGAAACCGTGATCATACTACTGTCATGCACGCCCATGACAAAATTGTTTCAGAAATGAAAACAGACGAATCGCTAAAACACCGGGTTGAAAAAATGATGGAAGAAATCAGGGGCATCGATTAATCCATTCACATGGCCCTGTTAATTGGTTGTGGATTATTTGTGGATAAATGACTTTATATTTATTTTTTTTAATACCTGTGGATATTGGGGATAGATCGTTCATACTTTCAACAACTTTTACCACAGGTAGTTTCCTCTATTTTAAATGGTTTGAACCGTTTTTCAACAAATTCACAGGCCCTATTACTATTACGACGAACTTTTTTATCTTTTTAATGACTATTTTTGCTTTATAAAAAAAGGAGGTTATCCACCGTGCGTTTCACCATTGACCAAAAAGAACTCCTAAAAAGCCTAACCATTGTTCAGCGAGGTGTTTCCAGCAAAACAACGCTTCCAGCGTTAAAGGGTATTTATGTTGAAGCGGTTGACCAATATTTGAAGTTAGTGGCAACCGACCTGGACATAGGCATCGAACATTTTACCCGGGCAAACATTGAAGAAGAAGGGGTTTTTGTAGCAGATGCCCGCTTATTGCTGAACATTGTTAGAAAAATGCCCAGCCGACCAATTACCTTTCATATGCCGGAGCATCGTCAGCTGACCATCACCTGCGATCACATTGCCTACAGCCTTCATTTATTGGAAAGGGAAGAATTTCCAGAACTGCCCATTGTCAATCCTGAAACCTCGTTTCAACTGCCACAGGATCTTTTCAAAGCAATGGTGGGACAAACCATTTTTTGTGCCTCCCAGGACGAATCAAAACCTTCTTTACTTGGTTTACGTTGTGAAATGAGTCAAGGGTTTCTTGAAATGGTGGGAGTTGACGGATTTAGGCTGGCGCTGAGGCGCTGTGCCATTGAATCAGAATTGGAAACCTCCTTTACTGTTCCTGTTAAGACCATGTCAGAACTGGTACAAATACTGGACGAGAACGAACGTCCCCTTCAGGTGTCCTTAACAGATAAACAGGTTGTTTTTGCTGTAGAAAATACCACGTTGATTTCCAGGCGAATTGATAAACCTTTTATCCAGTTTAGAGACATATTGCCAAAAGCCCATGAAACAGTGATAAGAATGCCAAAAGAAACCCTTTATGCCAGTGTTGACCGTGCCAGCCTGCTGGTGAGGGACGGGAAAAGCAGTTTAATTAAATGGGTGATAAGAGATGGTGAGTTGTCATTGACAGCCCGGACTGAAATGGGACAGGTACACGAGGAAATACCGGTGCAGCAGGATGGTGTTAACAAGGAAATTGCCTTTAATGCCCGTTATTTTATTGAAGCCCTGCGGGTAATTGATGAAGAAGAAATAGATATCAAATTAAACCAGATGAACAACCCGGGGATCATTGAACCTGTAGAAGGAAATCAATGGCTTTACCTTATTTTACCTGTTCGTATGACAGCAACGGAAGAGGTGTAGGAAGGAGTGTCAGCATGATGCATTTTAAGGTGGAAGGTGAGTACATAAAACTGGACCAGTTGCTGAAAGCCGTTGGTATTGCAGACAGTGGTGGTCAGGCAAAACACCTTATTACCACTGGGCTTGTGAAGGTAAACAAGGTGGAGGCAACAGAGCGGGGGAAAAAAATAAGACCAGGTGATGAAGTGATCTGTGACAGGGAAGTAATCGTGGTGGAATAACAACTAAAGAGGTGACTTCCCAGTGAGAGTCAAAAAAGTAGTGATGAAAGATTTTCGAAATTATCGTCATGAAACCATTGAATTCAATGATGGTATCAATGTAATCATAGGGGAAAACGCACAGGGCAAAACCAATTTATTGGAGGCCCTGTATCTTTGTGCTGCCCTTCGTTCTTTTCGAACACGGAAAGACAGTGAATTGGTCAATTTTGATGCCAGCTTTGGCTATATAAAAATGAACTTTGAATCTCAACCCATGGATGAAGAAAAAGAAAAAGTGGAAATGGAAATGGTGTTCAGCGCCGACCAGAAAAAGAGGGTGAAACGCAACGGATTGTCTCAAACAAGGATCAGCGATGTCATGGGCACCTTTAAAGCCGTATTGTTTTCGCCTGAAGATTTAAAAATTGTAAAAGACAGCCCTGCTGAACGGCGTCAGTTTATGGACAGTGAAATGATGCAAGTGTCTCCGAAATATTATCATACGCTGCTTCAATACCAAAAAAATGTGAAACAACGAAACCAATTATTAAAAAAAACTTCCTTCAGTGATGAAGAGATGATGGTATGGGAATTACAGCTGGCAGAATATGGTGCACAACTGATGATGCAGCGGTTTTACTTTTTAAAGGAAATTGAGGATTTTGCGGTTAACATTCACAAACAACTGACAGAAGACAGAGAACAATTGAACCTTGGCTATGAACCCGGCATTCCACTGTCCGCGGGTTGGTATAATGCATCGAAGGAAGTGTTGATGGATCAAATCATGGCACAACTTAAAAAAAACAGGGTTTCAGACCAGATGAGACAAACCACAGGAAAAGGACCTCACAGGGATGATATCTCTTTTCAGATTAACAAGATGGATGTACGGCAGTTTGGATCACAGGGCCAAAAAAGAACCGTTGTCTTGTCATTAAAACTGGCAGTGCTGGAATGGATGAAGGAAAAAGCTGGTGAATACCCGGTGCTGTTACTGGATGATGTGACCAGTGAACTTGACGAAAAAAGACAACGGGATTTATTGGATTATTTAAAACCGGTGCAAACCATTATCACCACAACCCATCCTTTACCTGGGATGGCAGAAAAAGGGAAAGAAGGAAAGATGATTCATGTGGAGAAGGGAAAAATAAGTTTATAGGTGGATCCCTTTCCAAAAACCCGTTAAAAGGGTATAATAAAGAGTGGTGCAGGCTTCATTATTGGTTTATTCATCCAGGGACTCAGCGCCACTTAACTCTCTTACAGAAAAGGGAGTCTTAGAGATGGCAGTCATGGAAAATAAAGGAGTTGGCCATCAAACCATGTTTTTACACATTGGAGAAGGGCTGATGGTGAAAAAATCAGATGTCGTTGCTATTTTGGATGCCCGTAAAATAATGGACGATGATAAAAATCAGTCATTTTTTGAAGGATTGTTAGGAGAAAAACTGAACATCGGAAACCAGGTGAAGTCCTTTATTCTAGTGAAAGAAGGACCAGTTGACTCCTCCATGCTTTTGATGTCTGGTATTGCCTCCACTACGTTACAAAAGAGATTTCATGGAAACATAGAAGAAATGATGGAAATAGAAGCGAGGGAAATGAATGGAAAACCGACAAAACAATTATAATGCTGAACAGATTCAGGTATTGGAAGGGTTGGAGCCTGTTCGGAAAAGGCCTGGCATGTACATTGGCAGCACCAGTTCCAGAGGTCTTCACCACCTGGTGTATGAAGTGGTGGACAATAGCATTGACGAAGCCCTGGCGGGTTATTGTACAGAAGTGACAGTGACCATTATGTCTGATGTGGAAATGAAGGTGACAGACAACGGCAGGGGGATTCCCATTGAAGTCCACAGTCAAACGGGTAAATCAACACTGGAGACAGTGCTGACCATCCTCCACGCCGGCGGTAAATTTGGCGGAGACGGATACAAAGTATCCGGAGGCCTTCACGGTGTGGGTGTTTCCGTGGTAAATGCCCTGTCAGAAAAACTGGATGTGGAAGTATGCCGGGATGGTTACCGGTTCGTCCAGTCTTATTCCAGGGGTTTGCCTTTGGGAGAAGTGCTGCGCATGGAAGAAACAGAAGCCACTGGTACCAGCATGACCTTTATCCCGGACCCCACCATCTTTGAAGAAGTGATCTTTAAGTATGAATCCCTGGAGAACCGGTTACGCGAACTGGCTTTTCTAAACAAGGGCATACGCATCATTTTGGAAGATTTGCGGGTGGAACAGGAGCGAAAAACCATTTTTCATTACAGCGGCGGCATCCGTGAGTTTATTCGCCACATCAACCGAAACCGGGAAGCCCTGCATGAATCCATCCTGTATTTCGAAAAAGAAAAAGAAGACTGTGTGGTGGAAATCGCCATGCAGTATACCGATTCTTATACAGAAAACATTTTCACCTTCGCCAACAACATTAATACCCAGGAGGGTGGTACTCACCTCAGCGGCTTTAAGGGTGCTGTCACCCGGGTCATCAATGATTATGGCCGAAAAAATGGATTTTTAAAAGAGAAGGACACCAATTTACTGGGAGAAGACATAAGGGAAGGCCTGACAGCCATCATTTCTGTTAAACTCCGGGACCCCCAGTATGAAGGACAAACCAAAACAAAACTGGGCAACAGTGAAATAAAAGGGATTGTGGAAAGCCTGACAGGTGAGTTTATTGACGGATTTTTGGAAGAAAACCCCTCCGATGCCCGTATCATCATGGACAAGGCACTCCGTGCCCAACGGGCCAGGGAAGCGGCGAAAAAAGCCAGGGAACTGACACGGCGAAAAGGGGTACTGGAAAACACCGCCTTACCGGGCAAGCTGGCAGACTGTGCAGAAAAAGACGCATCCTTATGCGAAATTTACATTGTCGAGGGAGATTCCGCCGGCGGCAGTGCCAAACAGGGACGGGACAGGGCCACCCAGGCCATTTTGCCTCTGCGTGGTAAAATCCTTAACGTGGAAAAAGCCCGCCTGGATAAAATGCTGGCTTTTTCAGAAATACGCGCCATGATCACTGCTTTTGGAGCAGGGATCGGTGACGAATTTGATGAAACAAAGCTTCGTTACCATAAAATTGTTATCATGACCGATGCCGACGTGGATGGTGCCCACATCCGCACCCTGTTGCTCACTTTCTTTTTCCGTCACATGAAACCCCTGGTGGAGTCAGGTTATGTGTACATTGCCCAGCCTCCCCTGTATAAACTGTCAAGGGGCAAGGACGTGCGGTATGCCTACTCAGACCACCAGATGAAAAAACTGATTGTGGAAATGAGTCCGGAAAACAAAGACCTGGTAAGCCTGCAGCGGTACAAAGGTTTGGGAGAAATGAACCCGGACCAGTTATGGGATACCACCATGAACCCGGAAACCCGCACACTGCTGCGTGTTGCCATTGACGAAGCCGCTGCTGCTGATGAAATATTCACCACCCTCATGGGTGAAAAAGTGGAACCACGCCGGGAATTTATTCAAAACAACGCCCGGTATGTCACCAATCTCGACATCTGATAAGGGGGAAAAAACGTGGAGCAGGAAAATCAAAAAATCATCCCCATTGGTATCGAGGATGAAATGAAAAAATCTTACATCGATTACGCCATGAGTGTCATCGTTGGCCGTGCCCTGCCGGATGTGCGGGACGGTTTTAAACCGGTGCACCGGCGTATTTTATACGCCATGAATGAGCTGGGGTTGTCTCCGGACAAGCCCCACCGTAAATCTGCCAGAATCGTTGGGGATGTGTTGGGTAAATTCCATCCTCACGGCGACACAGCCGTTTATTATGCCATGGTTCGAATGGCCCAGGATTTTTCCATCCGGGTGCCATTGGTGGACGGCCACGGAAACTTTGGTTCCGTTGACGGCGACAGCCCGGCAGCCATGCGTTATACAGAAGCGAAGCTATCGAAAATTGCTGTTGAAATGCTGCGTGACATCGGCAAGGAAACCGTTGATTTCACCCCTAACTTTGACGAATCCATGGGAGAACCCACGGTATTACCCAGCCGTTTTCCCAACCTGTTGGTGAATGGGTCCAGCGGAATTGCCGTGGGTATGGCCACCAACATACCTCCCCATAACCTGGGAGAGGTGATTGACGGCGCCATCCTGTTGCTGGAAGACCCGGAAGCCTCCCTGGAAACTGTCATGAGCGCCATCAGCGGCCCGGACTTCCCCACAGCAGGCATTATCCAGGGCCGTGCCGGCATACTCTCAGCTTACCGCACCGGCCGGGGCCGGGTAAAGGTCAGGGCCAAGGCAGAAATCGAAGAAATGGCCAACGGAAAACCACAAATCATTGTAACAGAATTACCCTACCAGGTGAACAAAGCCCGGCTTATTGAGAAAATCGCCCATTTGGTACGGGATAAAAAACTGGACGGCATCACCGACCTCAGGGACGAGTCTGACCGTACCGGTATGCGCATTGTCATTGAATTGCGCCGTGATGCCAACGCCAATGTGGTGTTGAATAAATTGTACAAACACACCCAGATGCAAGACACCTTCGGTATCATTATGCTGGCGTTGGTAAACGGCGAACCCAAGGTGTTAAACCTGAAAGAAATGCTGCATTATTACCTGGAGCATCAGAAAGAGATCATCATCCGACGTACCCGTTATGACCTGGGCAAAGCAGAAGACAAGGCCCATATCCTGGAAGGCCTGCGCATCGCCCTGGATCACCTTGACCAGGTGATTGCTTTGATCAGGGGTTCCCGCACAGGCGCAGAAGCCAAGGAAGGGTTAATCACCCAGTTTGAACTGTCCGAACGCCAGGCCCAAGCCATCCTTGACATGCGGTTGCAACGTCTGACAGGCCTGGAACGGGACAAAATCATTGCAGAATATGAAGAAATTCTGAAATTGATTGAACAGCTGCGGGCCATTCTGGCCAGTGAACAACTGGTACGGGAAATTATTCGGGATGAGTTGCTGGAAATAAAAGAAAAATACGATAACCCACGTCGTACGGTCATCGAAGAAGACATTAATGAAATGAACATGGTGGACCTCATTGACGAAGAAGACGTGGTCATCACCATGACCCATTTCGGGTATTGTAAACGTGTGCCGGTGAGTGTCTATAAAAGCCAGCATCGAGGCGGAAAAGGGATCACAGCCCTCAGCACCCGGGAAGAAGATTTTGTGGAGCGTATTCTCATCACCTCCACCCATGATGCTCTCCTCTTTTTTACCAATAAAGGGAAGGCGTACAAACTGAACGTTTATGAAATACCGGAAGGCAAACGCCAGTCACGGGGAACCGCCATTGTGAACCTGGTACAGCTGGACCCAGAAGAGAAAATCACCGCCACCATTCCTGTAAGCCGCCAGTGTGAACTAAAATACCTGTTAATGGCCACAGAAAAAGGGCTGGTGAAAAAAACCCAGTTGTGTCATTTTGAAAACACACGTAAAAACGGTCTCATTGCCATCACCCTGAAAGAAGGGGATGAACTCATCAGTGTGCGTCATGCAGATCCGGGCCATCATGTGATGATTACCACTGCCCGGGGCATAGGCATTCGCTTTGAGGCAGATGAACTCCGGGAAACCGGACGTACCTCCATGGGGGTCAGGGGTATACGCCTGGCCAAAAATGACAGGGTTGTCACCATGGAAGTGTTGGAATCGGACCAGGAAGTGGATTTGCTGGTGGTCAGCGAAAGAGGATTTGGTAAACGAACAAACGTTAAACAATATAGGGTTCAGTCCCGGGGTGGAAAAGGACTTTATACCTATTCTTATAGTGAAGAAACCGGTGAACTGGTGGGGGCACGCATCACCACAGATGAAGATGAACTTATGCTCATCAACCAGGACGGCAGTATTATTCGCCTGGCAGTTGCTACCATCTCACAGGTGGGCCGCCGCACCAAAGGAGTGCGTCTCATGCGGGCGGATGAAGACCATTTGCTGATATCAATGGCTCTGGTGCCTCATCGGGAAGAAGAAGCGGCAGAAGAATCCATGGAACAGGCAGAAGACGGGGATGAATTTGTGGAACGGGAAGTAACCGGGGATCAGGAAGACCCAGGTGAAGAAGAAAGGTAAAACTGTGGAGTGAAAACCACTCCACGTGATGTAAACCAGAAAAACTTTACCTATCCAGTGGTGAAAACATCTGTTATAATAAATGGGCACGGAAAAATAGTTGTAAAATTCAGGAGTAAGGGAGGGAATCCAGTGGCACTTAAAATCCAGAAATCTTATAACGAGGAAGAACAACTTTGGGTTCTTGAGCTGGAAGGTGAAGTGGATCTACACACCGCCGGAAATTTAAAAGAGGCAGTCACAGATATGCTCGAGGAAAAAATCAGTTCCATTCGGGTGATTGGTGATCGATTGGAATACATTGACAGTACCGGTCTCAGTGTTTTTATCGGCGCTATCAAGAAATTACAAGCTAAAAACCACCACATTATTGTGACAAATCTAAAACCCAGCATAAAAAAATTATTAAACATCACAGGATTGGATAAGATTATAGTAGTGGAGAATTAATCATCCAAATCCAATAAGAAGGTGATCCTTAACGTGAGACCAATGATGAAGGAGTCAAAAAAAATGAACGAAGGAATCAACCGGGAGTTAATCGAGTTATCGATACCCCATCGGTCGGAATACATAGGCATGATTCGACTGACGGTTGCCTCCATTGCCAGCCGCATGGGTTTTGATATCGAAGACATTGAAGATATGAAAGTGGCTATTTCCGAAGCTTGCGCCAATGCCATCAGGCATGGTGGCTGTAGCGAAGAGGAAAATTTTATCGTGCAATTCATTCGGGAACAGAACAGATTGGAGATCTCTGTGTCAGACTTTGGCAAAGGGTACAGCGTTAACACACTGCAAACCCCTAACACACAAGAGCTGAACGAAGGAGGGTTAGGCATTTTTATCATCAAGTCATTGATGGATGACGTGAAAATAAAATCTGGCAACAGCCAGGGAACATCCATCACCATGATAAAAAACCTGAGGGAGGAAGCCTGATGACAATATCACAAAACATAAAGATCGATCCGTCAGATCCGACCCGCCAACTTCCCTTGGATGCCTTAAGTGACAAAGAGCTCTTTCTGGTTTATCAGACCAACCGGGACGTAAAAATCCGTAACGAACTGGTAAAAAGATACCTGTTCATTGCAGAAATTTTGTCCCGCAAATACATTAACAAAGGCATTGAGTACGAGGACATTTACCAGGTAGCTTCTTTAGGCTTGATCTTTGCCATTGAACGCTTTGATGTTGACCGGGGGTATGAATTTTCCAGTTTTGCCACCCCTACCATCATCGGTGAAATTAAAAAGTATTTCAGGGATAAAGGCTGGTCCATCCGCGTACCACGACGGATTCAGGAACTGTCAAAAAAAATCAACACAACCAAAAGCATTCTTCAGCAGGATTTGCAGCGAACTCCTAAAATAAAGGACATCGCAGAGTACCTCCACTGTACTGAGGAAGAAATCATTGAGGCCATGGAAGCCAACCAGGTCTATACACCCAAATCGTTGGACTTAACCTACGACAATGAAGGGGAAGACAAAGACATACAGTTCATGGACCTCATCGGCGAAACGGATAAAATGTTTGATTTCATTGAAAACAGGGATTTTATCTTACAAGCCATGGAAAAATTGAACCAGGTGGAGAAGAAAGTCTTGAAAGACCGTTTTTTCGATAACCAGACACAGATGCAGGTGGCCATGTCCCTGAGTGTGTCCCAGATGACAGTTTCCCGTATGGAGAAAAAGATCATCGAAAAGTTTAAGAAAGAGTTCAAAAAAACCATGCAATAGAAAAGGCACCGGCTGCAGAGTCAGGTGTCTTTTATTCTTTGTTTCGTAAAACACTTAGCGCAATAAACCGTAGAATAGGGTATGATGGTTTTAAGCAATAGTATGATAGCAGCATCCAAAAGAAAGGAAGTGACCACCATGAACCACATTCGAAAAATTCTGGGAGCCGCCATTGCAGCCCTGGTCATCTTTTTACTGGTGTTGACCCAATCGGTGCATTTTATCACCGAGTACCAATGGTTTTCTGACCTGGGGTATCAATCAGTGTTCCTTACCAGGCTTAAAACACAGTGGAGCCTGGGCGTGCCTCTGTTTTTAGTTGCCAGCGCCTTGTTTTACGCCTATTTTCGTTTTCTGAAAAAACGGTACAATGCCCAGGCAGGTGCCGTACAGCAGGTACTGTCGGAAAAACAGATCAACCGTTGGATTTTTCTGCCGGCAGGACTCCTGGGACTTTACACCGCCATGAACATTGTCAGCCAGTATTGGTGGGAAATTCTTCAGTTCATGAACCAGACACCCTTTGGTGTCACCGACCCCGTTTTTAACCGGGACATTGCTTTCTATTTTTTCACCTGGCCCCTGTTAATGGATGGCTTGGGGTCACTGATTTCCATCATCTTTCTGGTGATTTTTGTAACCTTCCTCTTTTACCTGTTCATGCTGGCAGTGCGCAGGCCAACCCTGGTCCAGGTCAGCCCGGACAAAGATGAACGGAAGGAAATGCTGAAAAAATTTCTGTCCTTTGCCACACAACAACTGGTGGCCATGGGCGTCATCTTTTTCCTGATCCTCACCCTTCGCTACCTGCTGGGGGTCTATGAACTGGTTTATTCGCCCCAGGGAGCTGTTTTCGGCGCCGGATACACGGACATGATGGTGAACCTGCCACTATACAGAATCAAAGCAGTGATCAGCTTTGCAGCCGCTGTGTTGCTGATTGTGGGTCATCGTATGAAACGGGTCAAGCTCATGGCAGCCGGTCCGGTATTGCTGGCAGCCATCACCCTATTGGGTGGCGTTGCCGGTGCCGGTATGGAGCGCCTTGTGGTGGAACCCAATGTCCTGGAAAGGGAAACCCCTTACATCCAGCGAAACATCGAATACACCCGGTTGGCCTATGGCCTTGACCAGGTAACAGAACAGGATTTTTCCATTGACTACCAGCTGACCCGGTCTGACCTGGAAGACAATATGGAAACAGTGGACAATATACGGATCAACGATTACCGCCCTGCCCTCATGAGCTATAACCAGCTCCAGGCCATCCGACCCTATTACCAGTTTACCGACGTAGACATTGACCGTTACGTCATCGACGACGAGTATCGTCAGGTCTTTCTGGCAGCCCGTGAACTGAACATGGAACGCATCAGTGAATCTGCTAAAACCTGGCTGAACATGCATTTGAAATACACCCATGGTTATGGGGCCACGGTTTCACCGGTGAACGCTGTCACCTCCCAGGGACAGCCGGAGCTTTTTATCCGTAACATTCCCCCTGTCAGCACCACCGACCTGGAAATCACCCGGCCGGAAATTTATTTTGGTGAGTTGACAGACCATTACATTGTTGTTAACACAGGGGAGATGGAATTTGACTACCCCATGGGGGATGACAATGCGGAAACCATGTATGAAGGAGAAGGCGGCATACGCCTCAATGGTCTGAACCGACTGTTGTATGCTTTGCGGGAACGGAGTGCACGCCTGTTTTTGTCCGGCAGTATTTCCGGAGACAGTCGTATTATCTTTGACCGGAACATTCAGGACCGTATGGAAAAAATCGCCCCCTTCCTGCTGTATGATGAAGATCCCTACCTGGTGATCAGCGAAGGGCGTATGTACTGGATGGCGGATGCTTTCACCATCGGGAACCGATACCCCTACGCCACACCCTATCTGAACAACCAGTATAACTCAGCCATTAGCGGTGACCACAACTACATGCGCAATTCAGTGAAGGTGGTCATCGATGCCTACCACGGAGATGTATCCTTCTATATTGCAGACGCCACTGATCCGGTGATTCACACCTATGCCGGTATCTTTCCAGAGCTGTTCCAACCAATGGAAGCCATGCCGGAGGGGCTTCAGAAGCATATCCGGTATCCGCAGGAACTCTTTGACCTGCAGACCATTGTTTATGAACGCTACCACATGGGAAATCCCTCCGTTTTTTACCTGGATGAAGATTTGTGGAACATTGCCCAGGAGCGTTACGCAGGCCAGTCGCAGAATGTGGAATCCCAGTACATGATTTTTCAGTTGCCGGATGAAGACAGCAATGAGTTTCTTTTGTCAGTCCCCTACACCCCCAATCGGTTGAACAATATGATTGCCATCCTGGCAGCCAGAAACGACGGGGAGAACTACGGTGAACTGGTGCTTTACCAGTTGCCCAAGGACCAGAACATTTACGGACCCATGCAAATTGAGGCCCGTATTGACCAGAACGAAGTCATCTCTCAGAACCTGACCTTATGGGGTGAAGGGGGGTCCATCGTCATTCGGGGGAACCTGCTGGTGATCCCCATGAACAATTCACTGCTTTACATCGAACCCCTTTACATCCAGGCCTCTGATTCTGACAGCCCGCCGGAGGTGAAACAGGTGATCGCTGCCTTTGGAGATGACATCGTCATGGGCAACACCCTGGAAGAAGCCCTCACCCTTTTATTCGGTGAAGGGACACCCCAAACACCTGAATCTGCCGAAGGAACACCGTCAGAGGGAGAAACACCAGACACACCGGAATTCCCTTCACCCCAGACACCGGTTGTTGAGCTGCCGGAGAACCTGATGGACGCCACGGTGGATGAACTGATCCAGGCGGCCAATGAGGCCTTTAACAGAGCGCAAGAGGCATCCCGAGACGGTGATTGGGCCGCTTACGGCGAAGCACTTGAATTATTGGAGACAGTGCTTCAAAACCTGGAAAACAGAC
>JAABSW010000119.1 GCA_011390155.1 Clostridiaceae bacterium | reverse complement strand
ACTCCTTCGGCAGGTATAATGGTGCTCTTGATTGAGGCTGCAATAACAACTTTTTTATTTTAGCAAAATTTATAAAATGTTTGCTGATTTTTGCAAAATTGCAACAAAAAAAGAACAACGGCCTGTGAGGGCGGTTGTTCTTGCTATGTTGGAGATTTTGTCATCGTTTGTAAATGTCTTTTCTGTGTCCAATATCAATCACAATAATGATGATCTCATCATCATTGATCTCACAGATGGCACGGTAATCGCCAATTCGATAACGCCAAAATCCTTTTAAGTGAGCCGATAGAGCCTTTCCTTTTGATCGGGGTTCTTCAAGATGCTCCAGTTTGCGCAAATATGTGACAATCAGACGTTGGGCAGACGGGTCCATTTTTTTTAACTGACGGAGACTGTCTTCCGTATACAGGAGTCGATAACTCATAGACCGAGTTCCTTTTCGACTTCGTCAGCGGTGAAGAGTGTTTTTTTATCTTTTTTGACCAAATACTCATGGACAATCTCTAGATCATATTCTTCCTCGATCTTTTCCATCACCAATTCTCTTAGCAATTCCGAGACGCTTTTATCCTGCGTTGCAGCATATGTTTTTATGATTTTTTCATCTTCTGGAGTACACCTTACGGATAGCATGTGTCATCGCCTCCTTATAAGTTCATTGTAATACATTGTATGACAATCGTCAATGTTTATTTCCCCGATGCGGTAAAAAAACCAGAACATAGGAAAATAGCCCTCCGAAGTACGACAATTTCAACGGTCGTCAAGCCCGAAGCTCACTGAAACACTGACTGCCTTTATGAAATGGATTGGTTAAAACGGCCGTTCAGGTACCCCACCAAGGGACCAAGGACCAGGGCCATTGAGAGCATGGGCAGAAAATCTTTAGGGTTGATGGTGTAAATGACCATGACCAAGGGGAGCATGTTAACCGTTGACAACACCAAACCGTTGAGCGGGTTGTTGTTGATCAATTTCACATTGGCGACGAAATAGCTGGTGACCACCCAAAACATGAGGATTGACATCATGTTCAGCAGTGGCGCCCCAACCATTACCAGGGGAATTAAGTCAAGCAGGCCTGCCACCAGGCCGATGATGAGGGCTGTGATTGTTTTTTTTACCATTGTATTACCTCCGTATCAAAGTGTTGTTTAAGGTGTTATTTCATTGTGTACCTTATCAGATTCAGTTTTGATAAAGTGGTGCAGGGTATTCAATACCCATATTGATTGATAAAATCGCAAACTAACTCAATCTTGTGCAAAGGAGATTACGCCATGACCATTCCTGAAAAACTGCTGACGCTGCTTGAAAAAGAAAAGCTTTGTTTTCTCTCCACCAGCCACCAGGATCAGCCCCATGTGAGCCTTATGAATTTTACTTATTTGCATGAAAAAGGGCTGATCGTTTTGACCAGCCGTGCTGATACCACCAAGATGTCCTACATGCAGCAAAACCCTTATGTGGCTTTGCTCTTTACTCATTTATCAAGTGGTAACCGTCCGCCGGTGAGCTGCACGGTGTATGGAAAAGCCCATGTGGAGGACCCAGATAAGGACAGTTTCTACCGGCAGGCTCACCTGCAGCGGCATCCGGGCATGGAGCCTTTTATTACCGGTAAGGACATTGCGGTGATCACTGTTCACATTGAGAGTGCCTCCATTGCCACCATTGCCGACCAGGTCTCCAACTGGTCAGCGGAACAGACACCTGATTAGTCAACCATCAAATTGAAAGTACTAGTTTTTCTTTTCAATCACGACCGATTCAAATACCAGGTGGCGATGTTCAAATATGAAGCAAAGGTGACCCACAGCAGGTAGGGCACCATTAACCATCCCGCCAGTGGTTCGATGCGGTAAAAGAGCCAGGCGCTGAGAATGATGGCCAGCCAGAGCACAACAATTTCAATGGCGGCCACACCGCGAAGCCCTTGGGAGAAATACAGGTAGGGCCAGAGAAAATTCAGGGCAAGCTGAAACACAAATACCAAACCGGCTCGTTGGACGGCAGGCTGGTTCAGTCCGTTGGACAGAATTCTGAAAAAAGCTATGCCCATCATGATGTATAAGACTGTCCAGACTGGCCCGAAGATCCAGCCAGGGGGCGACAAAGGTGGTTTGACGAGTTCCTGGTATACCTGGTACGAATTATTCAAAACGTTTCCTCCCATCTGAGTCTTTTCATCTCTGGTTCCTTTGTTAGTATCTTTACCCAATTGTCAACCACATAAGAAAGGGAAAATCCCCTGCATGCAACAGAATCAATTGAAGCCTTCCTCATCATGAAGATCAGATGAGGAAGGCTTCTTTTCATTTCGACAGCGCCAGAACCTGGTCCGGCGGCAGTGGACGACTGAAGTAATAACCCTGGCCCAGCTGGCAGGCGCCCTTTCGGACAATGTCCAGTTGTTGGCTGGTTTCAATGCCTTCTGCCACCATTTCCAGGTTAAGGGAATGGCCCATGGCCATGATGGTGGAGGCGATGGCCTGGTTTTGCCGGCTTTGTGTCATAGAGGTGATAAAAGAGCGGTCAATTTT
>JAABSW010000118.1 GCA_011390155.1 Clostridiaceae bacterium | reverse complement strand
GATGCCTGAAAAGCCAGAGATAGATGAGCAACAAAGGTACCAACAACAATTTTACCATATGAAACTCATAGGACCCCACCATGGGTGCCAAAATTGGGTTTGCTTCACGAAATCCTGCGTCCAGTGCATCCAGTGTCAGTAAATAATCTGATTTATTAAAGGCAGCGATACCGATTAACAATAACCACAACAACCGTTCCTTATTTTTTGACATATCAATCACCTCGACGACAACATTTGAAATAGCTTGTTTAACCCTTGACAGTATGCTTTGTAAATCATTTAGCGAAAGTAAATAATGAGTAACAAGATGGTTAACATCAACTATTCTATATATACCACTTATTCGATTAAATAACCTTATCGAATTATAAATTGGGACTGTGTGTTGTTTCTTCTGCTTCTTTTTTATCAGTTTAAACCCGCCTATTTCTTGCGTACATTCTCTTGCCCAAGGGATTGAACAACACAATGGCAATGGCTGCCCAGATCAGTCCGAAGCTGGCGAAATGAACAGAGGTAAAGGTTTCTCCAAAGATAAAGATGGCAATCAACAAGTTGATGGAAGGAGCGTAATACTGAATGAATCCCAGGTTGGATAAACGCAGCTGGGGTACTGCATAGGCAAATAACAACAAAGGTATTGATGTGAAAAGCCCCGTAGACAGCAAAAGCCATACCGTTTCAGGGTTTCCGGTGATGAACAGGGGTGTTCCGCTCACTTGTTTAAAGGCAAGAAATACCACCATAAAAGGTGATAAAACAAGCATCTCTGCGGCAATACCAACGATGGGATCAACCTTGATGACTTTTTTTAAAAACGTATAGGTGGTGAAGCTTAGAATTAATAACAGCGCAATCACAGGCACCTTTCCCACATGCATTGTCAGTATCCCCACACCGGTTGCAGCAATGAGTGTGGCAATGATTTTGTGAAGCTGCGTTTTTTCCTTTAAAATAAAGACTCCCAGGAAAATAACCAAAATGGGTGTAATGTATTGCCCCATACTGGCTTCAACCACTTGTCTTGTGGAAACCGCATAGATGTTGAGCATCCAGTTTGCTGCAATCATAATAGCACAGAGTGCTGTAAGACCAATTTTACGCAGTGACGTGAACATTGCAGCCAGCTGTCTTCGGCGATGGGTCAGCAGAACAGCAGGAATCAACAAAGCCACCGACCAGATAATGCGGTGGGCTAAAATATGTGTTAGGGGAACCTGGTGAAAGAGCCTCCAGTAAAGAGGCTGAACTCCCCAAATGGTATACACCAGCAAAACACTCATCAACGGCAATTTTTGGTCAAGTGCATCGGTACGATGGTTCAAAGCCAGGCCTCCTTCAGGTGCAACACGAAAACTGATCTTCTTCTAAGATGATTAACAGGATTCTTCATTAAAGCATGTATTCGACATTTACCCACTTATTCCTGCAAGGCTTTAATTTGATTGTGCTTATTTTGATTGTATAAATAAGAGAATTGACTCATCGTAACAAGTCAATTCTCTGTTATGAAAAGAGTCAACCAGCATTTGATTAACTCTTGACTAATTTTAAATCCTCTTAATGAATCCTGTTTATTGACATGCTGGAAATTCGCTATTTACTGTGATAGTATATGAACTAAATAACTAAGAACGCCATAGGGAGGTAGTGTAGATGAGACTGGTGACACGTTCTGACTTTGACGGATTAATCTGCGGTATGTTATTAAAAGAAGAAGGCATCATCGATCACTGGAAATTTGTGCATCCCAAAGATTTGCAAGATGGTCTTTTTGAGGCAACAGAAAATGATGTGCTGGCCAATGTACCTTACGTTCCCGGCTGCGGTCTATGGTTTGACCACCACAGTTCAGAACAGCAGCGCCTGGACCCCTCCCTGAAAACACCCGGTGAAAGCCGCCTGGCTCCTTCTGCTGCCAGAATTATTTATGAATATTATGGAGGCGAAGACCGCTTTCCCAGATACAAAAAGATGATTGAATCAGTTGATCGGGTAGACGCAGGAAACCTGACCAAAGAAGAAATTCTCCATCCGGAAGGCTGGGTGCTGCTGGGCTTTATATCAGACCCACGCACTGGCCTGGGTCGTTTCAGAGATTTTCGCATCAGCAATTACCAGCTGATGGAAGACCTGATTAACCACTGCCGAAACATGGACATCGAAGAGATCTTGGCCCTGCCAGATGTGAAAGAACGTGTCGATATGTATCATGAACAAACCAAGTTATACACCGACATGATCCTTCAGCATACACGCACCGATGGCAATGTGATTATCACTGATTTAAGAGACGTATCACCCATCTATACCGGCAACCGGTTTATGGTCTACAGCCTGTTTCCAGAACAGAATGTATCCCTCTGGGTGGTTGACGGAAAACAGAAACAAAATGTGGCCATTGCCTGCGGCTATAGCATTCTGAACCGTACCTGCCAGGTGGATGTGGGCAAACTGATGTTGCAATATAATGGAGGCGGCCACAAAATGGTGGGCACCTGCCAAGTACCTTATGACGATGCAGACACAACCCTGAAAGCCCTGGTGACAGCTTTACAACAAGCATAACTTCAAATTTATTGAACGCAAAGGTCATTATAAAAAATGGCCTTTTTTTTGTGCCTAACATTACCTCCGTCCACTCATCACCATCA
>JAABSW010000117.1 GCA_011390155.1 Clostridiaceae bacterium | reverse complement strand
AAACATATCTCACAGTATTAGATGTTGTGAAACAGCTTGTTGGGATTGATTTAAGAACCTTGCTCAAGGCTAAATATTTGCTAATTGTATTAAATCAGCGTGATGAGACAAAAGAAAGAACCACCTATTGATAAAAGAAATTTATCGATAGGTGGTTTTGTATTGTCCTGAAACTGCTGATATGTTTAGAATAGATTATTGATTATGAAAGGTATTGTGAATTTTTAATTGACGTTGAATTGTATTTATGTTTTAATATTCGTGTATAGCTAAGGGCCTGGTAAACTGCGCAATAACATAAGGTTTTCGTTGACGTGGTATGCAGGATACATCATTAATAATGGCTGGATTAAGAAATCATGCCAGCGAGAAAGGGGTATGTTTTTGAGTACTACATACGTAGTGGAGATTGTAACAAACCGGGAGGTTTGTGCGGAATAGTCTCCCCATGACCTCCCAAAAGGAACAAATCGCATGTTGGATCTGTAGACCTTTAGGAGGAAAATGAAATTGAGATATAAAGAAAAAAGAATGAATCAATTTAGGAATAACCCTTGCAATGACAGTTTTGTCTGTCATTCATGCGGAAGAGCTGTGACGCCGGAAGGCGCAGGAACACAACATCGTAATCATTGTCCGGATTGCTTATCTAGCCTTCATGTGGACGATACACCAGGAGACCGTGGGGCAGATTGTGATGGAATCATGGATCCCATAGGGGTTTGGGTGCGAAAGAATGGCGAATGGGCCATTATCCACCGATGTACCCGTTGTGGCCACATAGGTTCCAATAGGCTTGCGGCCGATGACAACCCGGTTAAACTGATGTCAATAGCACTTAAACCATTGGCATTCCCACCGTTTCCCATCGAAGGACTGGCAAAGTCTTTTAAACTTCCTTTGACAGTAAAGGAGGGAAGGTGATGATATGGTGATCAGAACTGAAATGATGTTGGACAATTTTGGCATGGATGATCTTCGTAGAAATGAAGCTGAGGGTTACCCAGACCTGCGTTTGGGCAGGGTAGTATCCCAGGAAAAAGGCTATTATCGTGTCAGGTGTATTGAGGAAGAGATCGTCGCTGAAATATCCGGGAAAATGCGTTTCCAAGCCCAACAACCATCGGATTATCCGGCTGTTGGTGATTTTGTTATGTTACATCGTCCCCCTGAAATTAGTGGGCATGCCATCATACACCACATCCTTTCCAGAAGGAGTCTTTTCAGTCGGAAATCAGTGGGTGGGCTGGGTGATGCACAAGTGGTGGCAGCCAACATTGACATGGTGTTCATTTGTATGTCCCTCAACGAAGATTTTAATCTGAGGCGTCTTGAACGCTACCTTGCCCTTTCATGGGAAAGCGGGGCAACTCCTGTGGTGGTTCTGACAAAGGCTGACCTTTGCCAAGATGTTGCAAGGAAGGTCCTTGCCATAAACAATGTGGCAGTAGGAGTCGATGTGTTTGTCACTTCTTCTATGGATGAGGATAGCTATAAACACATAGCAGAATGTATAAAGCCCGGTAAAACCATTGCACTCATAGGTTCATCGGGTGTGGGTAAATCTACTCTCGTCAATCGTCTACTGTTCGAGGAACGGTTGAAGACGAAAGAAATCAGGGAAAAAGATGGGCGTGGAAGGCATGCAACGACTCGGCGTGAACTTTTTCAGCTCCCGAAGGGAGGGTTAGTCATTGATACTCCGGGAATGCGGGAAATTGGCATGTGGGATTCCGCAGCAGGCATCGACAAAACATTCTCCGATGTTGAAGCGTTGTTCAGTAATTGCCGGTTCAGTGACTGTACTCATACCTCCGAGCCGGGGTGCGCGGTTCATAAAGCACTTGAGCAGAGAGAACTCTCCCATAAACGATGGATGTCGTATAGAAAATTGATGGATGAAATATCCTATCAGGATGATAAGGATTCCTACCTTGTTAAGAAAGAAAAGAAATTCAAGAATATTGCCAAGCTGAATAAGCAAGGAAAAAAGTGAGAACCTTGCATTTAAGAAAGACAAAAGAAATACCACAAGTGCTGCCATTCCGCTATAATCCATCGAGCCAGAATTTTGCATACCCAGTATTGTCAAATCGTTGAGCTTTAGACAAGGTGTGCATTGTATCATTTAATAGTAGATTAGCCAAATTAAAACTTAATGTTTTTTATCTTCAAAGGGTGTAGCGAGAGATACACCCTTTGCTGTTTTTGCGATATAGAGATAACCGACTAACTCATGACTTCTCCTAAATTTTTTATATAGTGGTAATGTGGTTCTATTAGTGGTGCTTTCTGTTTAAATGTCACAATAAGTGATATAAATCTAATAAGTGATAGGTATTAAAAGTATTCTGGATACAGAAATGTCTGACTGGAGGATGTACATGACAGACAACAAGCAAATTAAAATTAAAAAAACACAAACCGTATATAAAAATAAGCTTCCCGCTGATGGCAACACATCAAGTAACAAGAATAAGCAGGACACCCAATTTCCCATTGTTGGCATTGGTGCTTCAGCAGGCGGCTTGGGATCTTTCGAAGCCTTTTTTTCAGGTATGCCTTCCAATGAAAAGCCAGAAATGGCTTTTGTTTTGGTGCAACATCTGGCGCCGGACCATGATAGCATGTTAACGGATTTGATCGCAAAATATACAC
>JAABSW010000116.1 GCA_011390155.1 Clostridiaceae bacterium | reverse complement strand
GTGCATTGGAGGTTATCCTTAATGCCGATGAGGGGGTTAAGGATTTATCCAGACCCCTGGCAAAGAACACAGACTATGATTACTATACCTTTGTCCTCCATGAAAATAGACAATCTCTTTACCAGCGCATTAACCTTCGTGTTGATAAAATGCTGGCAGAAGGTTTAGAAGATGAAGTGAAGCACCTGATGCAACTCGGCTACGGTTTACAGTTGCCATCCATGCAGGCTGTTGGATATAAAGAAATTATTCGTTATATTTTAGAAGAAATAGGGTATGAGGAAGCTGTAGAGATCATTAAACGCAACTCCAGAAGGTATGCGAAACGACAACTTACCTGGTTTAGAAAATGGCCAGAGGCACATTGGCTGCTCATTGATCATGAAAAACCACGTGAACAAGAAATTAAAAGGGTTGTTGGAGTAATGGAACAGTTGCTGTCCAATGAGTAGAAGAGGAACATCAATGATCTTAACAAGGTATAGCACACATACATAGAGACGGGATAAGGGGGATATTAACAAATGAAAAACAATGTTAATTTACAGGATGTATTTCTTAACCAGGTGCGTAAGGACAATGTTTCCATCACCATCTTTTTAATGAACGGGTTTCAACTGAGGGGAAATGTAAAGGGATTTGATAATTACACCATTGTTCTCGATAGTGAAGGAAAACAACAACTTATTTACAAACATGCCATCTCCACCATAATTCCTGCAAAACCAGTTAATTTCTATCAACAGGCACAGCAAACGCCTGAGGATGAATAATGCTTTTTCAACATCCCGCTGTACGTCTTTAATGTACTCCTATAATCGCGGTTTGTTATCAGACAGTGGTCCATGATCACTGTCTGTTCTGTGTGTAACATCAACCGTTCCTAATTCGTTACAAAAGAAAGGAAAGGAAGAAAACCAGTGAAAGAAACAAACCAATACCTTGAACAACACATGGGCATTACACCCGAAACCATCAGAATCGTAGCAGAAGCAGAAGCAGAAGTAAAACCTCTTTTTGAAAAAAGAGAGGAGATTAAAGAGTATAACCAATACAAAGTATTGAGAGCCATGCAGGAAGCACGGCTCAGTGACCAGCATTTTCACTGGCATACAGGTTATGGGTACAATGATCCGGGACGGGAAAAGACGGAAGAAATATTTGCTGCGGTCTTTGGAGCAGAAAACGCACTGGTGCGGCCAAACATTGTCAATGGCACCCATGCTTTGAGTTTAGCGTTGGCAGGGAATCTGTTCAGAGGTGACAGTTTGCTGTGTGTTACAGGCGCACCTTATGATACACTGCATGAAATGATTGGAATAGCAGGTGAATATCCTGGCAGTTTGATTGAAATGGGAGTTCGATACCGGCAAATTGAATTAACCGAAAGCAACACCCTTGATCGCCATGCCATTGAGGAAAAAATACGAGAAGAAGCTCCGACCATGGTCTATTTTCAACGCTCAACAGGTTATTCCTTTCGACCTGCCCTTACCATGGAAGATTTATCCGGTACCATTGAATGGATCAAAAAAAACTGGCCCCAGGTGATGGTGATGGTGGATAACTGCTATGGTGAATTCCTGGAAATAAGGGAGCCCATCGATGCTGGTGCAGATGTAATGGCTGGTTCCTTGATTAAAAACCCGGGAGGCGGTATTGCTTTAACCGGTGGCTATGTGGTGGGGAAAGACCAGTATGTCATGCGTGCAGCAGACAGACTGACGACGCCAGGCATTGGCAAAGAATGCGGCCTCACTTTTGGCACCACCAGGTCAGTGCTGCAGGGATTATTTTTGGCGCCTCTCATTGTTTCGGAAGCCATTAAAGGGGCGATACTGGCCGCCAGGGTCTTTGAAAAAGCAGGTTGCAAGGTACAGCCTCACTGGCAGGACCCAAGAAGTGACATTATCCAAGGTGTTCAGTTAAATAACCCGGAAGAAGTGAAGGCATTCTGTCTGGGAGTACAGGCCGCCGCCCCTGTGGATGCCTACGTAACACCCATAGCCTGGGATATGCCTGGTTACCAGGACCCGGTAATCATGGCTGCAGGTGCTTTTGTGCAGGGATCATCCATTGAACTCAGTGCAGACGGGCCCATGCGTCCTCCCTACAATGTGTATTTCCAAGGCGGGTTAACCTATCCTCATGCAAAATTTGGAGTGATGAAAGCCCTGGATTCCCTCAAAAAAATACGATGATCCTTTAAATGCAGGTATTGTAACACTGCGTTTACAAGATGATCATCGCACATTATTCAATAGTATTTATATAGTATTTATTCTGTTTCAACTCAATTTCAACTCAATTTCAATCAATAATATACTTTAATAGCACTATTGGCACTTGTTTACTGATTGTTCTGAGGGTCTTTCAAAATACGCTACCGAAATCTTCTTACCAGGCCAATCACTTTGCCCAATACGGCAACCTCATCGGCAATGATGGGCTCCATGGTGCTATTCTCCGGTTGGAGACGATAATGTCCCTTTTCCTTAAAGAAGCGCTTCACCGTTGCTTCATCTTCCAGTAAAGCCACAACAATATCGCCGTTATTGGCGGTATTTTGTTTTTTGATAAGAACAAAATCGCCATTGTGAATACCGGCATCAATCATGCTGTTACCCTGAATGGTCAGCATGAACACTTCCTCTTCGGTGTCCACA
>JAABSW010000115.1 GCA_011390155.1 Clostridiaceae bacterium | reverse complement strand
CTGTCTGAACCTTCTTGTATTCCTAATCGATCCACTTATCCCATAACTGATCAAGTCCGCCTTTTAGTTCCATTTCTTCCATCCAAAAGTTCACGGTGTTGGTAAAGATAGGATCGCCGCGGTGCATTAAGTAACCGAATTGCTCCCGGGTCAGGGGATTTTCGCTGAAGGCGTCGTGGAGCCGTTCGTCAGCTCTTGCGTAAACAATAGCTTCGATGCTGTCGGTGAACATGACGTCAAAAGTGCCGTCTGCAACCATACCCGGTATTTCTGCATTGAACTCATGCACAACGATGTCTGCATTCTCGATATTTGCCCGCACAAAGATTTCATTGGTTCCCCCGGGGTTAACACCAATGGTTACGCCGGCTTGGTCGATGGTTTCCAGACTGGTGAAACGGTCTTTGTCTGCTTCCCTCACGAGAGGTGATTTGCCAAAGAGGATGTAAGGACTTGAAAATTGTGCCGTTATCTGGCGGCCCATTCTTCGGGTAATGCCGCCCATGGCAATATCGTATTTGTCGTCAAGCAGGTCCTGCATCAGGTTTGGCCAGGTGGTCCTGACAAATTGCACTTCCACTCCCAAAGATTCTGCCAGCATATATGCTGCGTCAATGTCGTGGCCTTCATAGGCTTCTGTTTCAGCGTTCCAAAAAGAGAAGGGTTTGTAGTCGCCGGTGGTGCCGACTCTGATGTAACCGTTTTCAAGCACTTTGTCCAGCCTTGATTCAACGGTGACGGTTCTGGTTGCATGATCCCAGGAAACCGTTCTTCCCAGTGCCTCTGCAATGTCTTTGGCGGACACATAGGTGGTACCCTCAACAACCACTCCCTGCAAGTCATTTCCATCAGCGCTGACATTTACCACTGGTTCGTGGGATGTGGCGTTATAACTTATCACCTTTGGGAGCCGTTTGCAATAACACAATCACAACTTGATATAAAAAACAGGAACAAGGGCCTGAGAGGTCCATTGTTCCTGTCTTAAGGGTTTTGTCAGTTATGTCTACCGCAGAAGCACCACGGCCATGTAAAGGACAATGCTAACCACAGTGTGCAGTGCCATTGCGCTGCTGGCCAGGTCTCCCTGTTCTTTAGACAGGAGGGTGGCAGCAAACATGGGAATGACCATGGGTGGGGGAATCACAAGAAAGGTGAAAAAGGCATGGTTAAAAACGGGGGTGGGGGGGATGACAGCGTCAATGACCAAGAACTTCAGGACATACCCCACGCCGAGGATGATGATGAGGCGGACGGCCACAAGCTTCAGGCTGTCTTTCAGGTTGGCCATGCTGAACTGAATGCCATAGCCAATCATCATTAGGATGAGGGGGGAGGTGATTCTTGCCAGTACTTCCACCGTCATGTAGATGCCCTGGTAAACCATGGAGGGGCTTAAGAGGCTGTGAAGCTGAAACCGGTTGAAGAGTATGCCCGCTGCCATTGCCATGAGCACTGGCGATGTCAGGACCTTAAGGCTTTTCTTCAGCGACAGTTTCTCATGGTGCATGGTCAGGTGCAGTCCGGGGAAGAAAAACATCCACACAAAAAGTTCATGACCCACTCCAAAAACAGTGTACTGGCCCAACTCCTCCAGTCCGTAAACCGCCAGGAAAAAGGGTATGCCAATGAAAGCGAAGGAACAGCCTGTGCTGAAAAAAGGAATCAGGGGATGGTGCAGTACCTTGATTTTGTTAACCAACAGTGAGGTGCCCAGAAAAAGAGTTTCCATCACAAATACCAGCAGGAACAACAGGTAATACTCGTTGGAGAGTTCCATGCTGACAAAGGATAAAAAGAGGACGGCGGGTAATGTGAGGTTGATGATGATTTTTCGTATACCCTTGGCGGCTTCATTGCTTAGTGTTTCCTTTTGGCGCAAGGTTCTGCCGATAACCAGCAGGAGCATGACCTGTATCATTTGGGATATCATCTGGCTCAAAAGATCAGCTCCTTGGTTTTTTACATACTACTGCTTATCATGCTTATACCAAGATCTGGCTTGTTCAATCATAACTGCTTTTTCATCTCAAGTGCCTGGTAATAAACAGCGGTGGCTTCTTCTGCAGGTACCGGCTGGCTGAAGAGGAATCCCTGGATGTCATGGCAGCCGGAGTCTTTGAAGAAGTGGTATTGGTCTGGGGTTTCGATGCCTTCTGCCACAATGCGCAGCTCCAGGCTTTCCGCCAGGGCGATGATGCCCACAACAATTTTGCTGTTGGTGTACTCCTGGTACTTGTCGCACAGGGATTTATCCAGTTTAATGGCGTCCACGGGCAGGTAACTCAGGTAGTTCAGGGATGAATAGCCTTTGCCAAAGTCGTCCAGGGACAGCTTGACTCCCAGTTTTTTCAGTTTGTTCAGGAACCGGATGGTGGTTTTTTCCTGGTTGATCAGCAGGTTTTCCGTGATTTCTATTTCCAGCAGGGATGGGCTTACCCCGGCTTCTTTCAGCATTTTCTCCAGGTTTTCCACATAGTCCAGGTCAAAGAGCTGCTTGACAGAGAAATTGATGGAGATAAGTTTGGTGGTTTTGCCTTCCAGCTTCCACTCTTTCAGCTGTTGAATGGCTTCCCTTGTTACCCAGCGTCCAATGTCAAGGATGAGGCCTGTTTCTTCTGCCACGGGAATGAACTGGCCCGGTGAAAGGTCATTGTCTTTTAGTCGAAGCAGGGCT
>JAABSW010000114.1 GCA_011390155.1 Clostridiaceae bacterium | reverse complement strand
GTGATCACCACGGCCACAGATGTCCAGGGCCTTCCCGCCTTTGATGAACTGGCAGTGAAAAACCACTGCACCATTGAAAACCTTCAGGTGATGAAGTGGGTCAGCGGGGCCCTGCTCCAGGGAGAAAACATCTATTTTTACACAGATGTGCCCATTGAAGGAACCTTGCCGGAAATCATTATGTTGGAAGCGTTGGAAAAGTTTGAAGCGTTGAAGGGACAGCCGGAGACAGCCGTTTTACTGACCAATGCTGCTAAGATCCCTTACCTGGGAGAGGAAGGCGGGTGGGGCAAAACCCTGGTGCTGCGACCACGGAACCTGGTGCTGGGCATAGGCTGTAAAAAAGGCAAAAGCCTGGCAGAAATCAGGGAGGCAGTGCAGGATTTTCTGTTACAACAGGGGAAAAGCCCCTTGTCCCTTCGCTGCATGGCCTCCATTAACCTGAAAGCCCAGGAGCCTGGACTGTTGGCCTTTGCCGCAGAAAAACACCTGCCCTTCCACACCTACTCTCCCCAGGAGATTGGAGTCATAGAAGATCAGTTTTCATCATCCGATTTTGTTCGCCAGACCACAGGTGTAGGGTCTGTGGCGGAAGCCTGCGCCGCCCTGGCGGGCAAACCTGGCAAGATGATTGCCGGTAAAACCGTGTATAAAGGCATCACCCTGGCCCTGTGGGAAGAAGAGACTGTTTTCCACACCAAATTTCCTCTTGATCCTGCGGAGGAGACATCCATGAGTGAGCCATTGGATAAATCACCAGAAAAGGAATGATGTCCCATGTCAACCATAAAAGTCATTGGCATCGGTCCGGGAAACCTGGAAGAAATGACGCCCCGGGCCAGGACTGCCATGGAAGAAGCAGACCTCATTGTGGGATACAACACCTACATTGACCTGGTGGAGGAACACTTTCCAGGAAAAACATTCCTTCGGTCCGGCATGACCCGGGAGGTGGAACGGTGCCGCCTGGTGCTGGAAAAAGCAGAGGAAGGCAACAAAGTAGCCCTCATCAGCAGCGGGGACAGTGGCATCTACGGCATGGCAGGCATTATGCTGGAAGTGGCCAACCAGGCACAAAGCCGGATTCCCGTGGAAATCATTCCCGGCATCACCGCTGCAGGGGCCGCCGCCGCTGTGCTGGGGGCACCTCTGATGCATGACTTTGCCGTCATCAGCCTCAGTGATCTCCTCACACCCCTGGACCTGATCTACCACCGGGTGGAACAGGCAGCCATGGGAGACTTTATTCTGTGCCTGTACAACCCCAAAAGCAAAAAACGCACCCAGGCCATTGAAAAAGTGCAGGAAATTTTGTTGAAACATCAAAAAGGAGACACCCCCGTGGGCATTGTCCGCAACGCCTGCAGGGAAAATGAATCTTCTTGTATCACAGACCTGAAGGGTATGCTGGAAGCAGACATCGACATGTTTTCTGTGGTGATCATCGGTAACTCTTCCACCTACGTGGAAGGCGGAAAGATCATCACCCCCCGGGGGTACCACTTATGAATATGTTGGTTACAAAAATCATGGTCATTGCGGGCACAAAAGACGCCAGAAAGGTGGCAGAGTTGCTGTTGTCAACCGGCCGAAGGGTGCTGGCCACAGTGACCACACCCTATGGACGGGAGCTGCTGTCCCACTTTCCAGGCCTGGAGGTGCATGAAGGCAAGTTGTCGGAGGAGGCCATGAAAACCCTGGTCCTGGAAAAGGGCATTGAGATGGTGGTGGATGCCTCCCACCCCTTTGCCGAGGAAGTCTCCCGCAACGCCATGAAGGTTTGCCGGGAAACAGGCGTGGTGTACCTTCGCTTTGAGCGGGAAGAAACCCCCTGGGAAAACCTGGCGGATGTGATGCCGGTGTATTCTTTTGAAGAAGGGGCTGAGGTGATGGAAGAGGTGCTGATCCGGGAGACGGGGAATGCCTTCCTGGCCATTGGCACCAATCACCTGCCTATGTTTACAGAAAAGAGTGAAAAGCTCAGGCACAGGATTTTTGCCCGGGTATTGCCTGATAGCCGGATGGTGGCCCGATGTGAAGCAGCAGGGTTGCCAACGGGGAATATCCTGGCCATGAAGGGCCCTTTCTCTGAAAGCCTGAACCTGGAAATGATGAAACACTGCCAGGCTTCTGTGCTGGTGACAAAGGAAAGCGGGGATACAGGCGGCACCCGGGAAAAACTGCAGGCAGCCCAAAAACTGGGGATTCCCGTGATCCTGGTGAAACGACCCCGCATCAACTACCCGGAGCAAGTAAACAGCCTGGAAGCATTGGCGGCTTTTCTGGAGTAGATGTCCCGGCGATTCCCATTGACTTCAATCCAAACAAGGCTGATGGATTGCCTCAAAATCCAAATTCAAAAGACAAGGATGATGAACATGGATGGTGTTATTATACTGGCCCACGGCAGCAGAAGACAGGAGTCAGACATTATTTTAGATTCTTTGGCAAAAAAGGTGACAGCCATTGCAGGCAGCCAACCCATCGTCACCGCCTTTCTCCAGTTTTCGGAGCGGAGCCTGGACAAAGCGGTAGAATCCTTGGTGAAGGATGGGGTGAAGCGGATCACCGTGGTACCTATGTTCCTCTTTGACGGGGTCCATGTGACGGAAGACATTCCGGAGGCCCTGGCAGCCATGGAAGCACAATACCCGGAGATTGCCATCCGCATGAGCCGCCACCTGGGGGATGACGACCGCATTGCCCAGATTATCCTTGACCGGATGCATTCCATCCAGTGG
>JAABSW010000113.1 GCA_011390155.1 Clostridiaceae bacterium | reverse complement strand
ACAAAAACCAACAAAGAGTTTATTGATGTGGCGGGTAAAAAGCTTTTATAGACTGGCGTCTCAGCGGTGTCAGTCATGGAAAAAAATGGTTGAGGGTTGCTGTTTTCAGGGTTGCTATAAGGTTGAAGGTTGGTATAAGCTTGGTATAAGGTTGGTGTGAGGTTGGCATAAGGTTTTGCTTGCACACATTTGTCGCCTATGCTATAATAGAAACGTTCTTTTCATGACAACAGTGAGAGAAGGTTCATAACAGAGAAACCCTGCGGTAAACACCGCTGGCAACATTAGAAGCATGAATGGGAAAGAGGTGAAGGTAATGAAAGAAGGCATCCATCCTGAATACAAAGTAGTCGATGTGCATTGTGCATGCGGTAATGAGTTTAAAACCCGATCCACAAAGGACGAGATTCGCGTTGAGATCTGTTCTGATTGTCATCCTTTTTATTCCGGTAAGCAAAAGACCATGGAAAAAGGCGGACGCGTGGAAAAATTCAAGAAAAAATATGGCGTATAAAAAACAGGAACCTGTTGCCCACAGTTTTGGGAACCAGGTTCTTTTTTTGTCAAATTTTAAAACAGTTGCTCACAGTAAAACGGACGCCTTCATCAATGATGATACGGCGCCCGTTTATTCATAATAGATTCGGAAGTAGTTGTACCAGTTTCCTAAAGACCTTGGCGGGAATACGTGTTCTGTGCTCATAGACCAACGCCTTTCCACAAAATTTGGAAAACAAGTTTTCCAGGTTTTGCTTTCATTCGGTATTACCTTACTGCTTTTTTACGACTTGTTTACTACGCTTGATGTCCACAGAAACTGACAGGGAATTACCGGAATCTATTGTATTGATAATATACCACCTGTGGTTTTGTTTAAACACTCGTTATAATAAATTTTTTAATGGCTGAAGCGACGGTCTTGATAGCCCCTCGCCAGGGAAGAATTGCTCTTAGCAGTCTGTTTCCAGGGTATGCAAGGTTTTTCTGTGGTATAATGGAGGCATTGAAACGATGAACGTTGGGATGGAGGGAGCAGCCGTGAAAAGAGACTTGGTGATTGTTGGTGGAGGCCCTGCGGGGTATCACTGTGCGTTGCAAAGCGCCCGATTGGGACTAAAGCCCTTATTGATTGAAAAGGATGCCCTGGGAGGCACCGGCCTTCGATGGGGGTGTTTGCCTGTGAAGTACCTGATGGATGGCATTCGGAAAAAGGGAGAAGCCTTGTTTGAGGCGTGCAGCAGCGTCATGGAGGAAAACAGCCGCCGCATGGAACGAAACTTGAAAGAAGCCGGTGTGGAGGTGTTGTATGGCAACCTGCGGCTGATGGATGACCACATCCTGGAAGTGAAGGGTGAAACCATTGAATTTCAACGACTGGTGCTGGCAACGGGCACGGAGGCTTCTCCGCCCCAGGGAGTCACCCCGGATGGACATCGGGTCATCACCCACCGGGAAGCGGTGAACCTGACAACACCACCGGCATCCCTGGTGGTGTTGGGAGGCGACGTGGAAGGACTGGAATTTGCTTCCCTTTTCTCAGAATTGGGAACAAAGGTCACTGTGCTGGAGATGCAGCCTGAAATGTTGGCAGGTTTTGATGATGATTTAACCGCACCACTGTTTCAGCGGCTGAAGGCCAACGGTGTACAGCTGCACACCGGTACCAGGGTGGAGGGTGTGAACACCACCGAGACCGGCGTGAAGGTGGTGACCTCCGACGGAACGACTTATCACGGTGAAATAGCCATGGTGGCCATGGCCCGAAGACCAGTGGTGCCGGAGGGGCTAGAAAAAACAGGGCTCTCCCTGGAAAAGGGCAGGATACCTGTCAATGACCAATGTGCCACGGCGTTGTCACATGTGTACTGCATCGGCGACTTGAACGGCCGGATGGAAATGGCTCACACGGCCCTTCAACAGGGCATTTTTCTGGCGGAACACCTGGCAACGGGACGTGAAATGGTCTGGAATTACAGCACCATGCCCTGGGCTATTTTTGCCCTGCCCCAATGCGGTGGTGCAGGGGCACAGGAAAAAAACCTGAAGGAACAGGGCATTTCCTACCGAAAATCCCTGGTGTACTGGAAAGATACCTGGCGCGGTGTTGGTCAACAGGAAGCCCAGGGATTTCTCAAGCTGCTGGTCAGTGTCGACGACACCATTTTGGGCATCTGGCTGACAGGGGAAAACATTAGCGAAATGGCTGCTCTGGCCGGGTTTGTGGTGGACCGTAAGACCACCCTGGATCAGGTGAAACAACAGCTGTGGGTGCACCCCACACTGACGGAAGCATTGCTGCAGGCTGCGCTGCAGCTGACGTAGCCCAGGGGAGGGAATGTAGTATGACACGACAGGAATGGATCCGCCAGGCGATGGAACAGTTGAAAAAAGTGAACAACCCCACCCCGCGATTGGACGCCGAGGTGCTGCTGGCCCATGTCCTTGGCCTGGAGCGATTGAAACTACACATGTACCCGGAAATGGAAGTAAGCCCCCCATCGGCGGAAATGTTTCAGGAGCTGCTACAGCGAAGAACCCAGGGGGAACCGGTGGCTTATTTGACGGGGACCCAAGAATTCATGGGCCTGGATTTTGGGGTTTCCCCTGCTGTACTGATTCCCCGGCCAGACACGGAACTGCTGGTGGAAAGTGTGCAGGAATACCTGCAGGAGAAGGCAGTGGGAGAAGGACAACAGACCACCTGGTTGGCCGCTGACATCGGTACCGGCAGTGGCTGCATTGCCATAAGCCTGGCAGTGCTGATTCCTGGTTTAACCATCATGGCCGTTGACCTTTCCAGGGAAGCACTGAAAGT
>JAABSW010000112.1 GCA_011390155.1 Clostridiaceae bacterium | reverse complement strand
GTGTTTACCTGAAGGTGAAAACAAGCGAAGAAAGGTAGTGTGTTAATAGAAAATTTGCTGCAAAAAGACAAGAAAAGAAAAACGATATAATGAACAGCCAACGCATAAAACTGATGTGATGGTGGTCATTTGATGGAAAGTAAAATTACTAAAATTTATATATTTAAATATCAATGCTTTTTTATGTGATGGTCATGTGATGAGAAATTCATATTTGATAGTTAGGGAGCATATTCCCTATGTGAGACTCTCCCTTCATAACTGAAAACACTTAATGCTAAAGGAAATTGTTCTTTAAATGAATTTGAGGTAGATCATCTAATTGAAAATACCCCATTTTATACTCTGTTCGGTATTTTTAATGCGTTAATGATGATTTATAACTTACAACAATACTCTAACAAGTATCCGTCCTAGCAAGTACACTTATGAGGTGCTTTCTGGGCTTAATGAGAGGTTCAGGTTTTGGGGAAGGAGATCTGAGAGTTTGTTAGCCGGATAATCGGGTATGATTTCCAGGACTTTTTTTAACCATGTAAAGGGATCCACATTATTATGTTTGCAGGTAGCGAAGAAGGAATAGAACATAGCAGCACTTTGTGCTCCGGCATGGGATCCGGCAAACAAGTAGTTGCGTTTACCGAGAGCCGTAGGCCTGATTGAATTTTCGATCAGATTATTATCAATTTCCAGGTATCCGTCCCTGAGATAGTTCATCAGATTGTCCCATCTGCTAAGAGAATAGATCAAAGCTTTCCCGAATGGACTTTTCGGCAGAGTGGTCCTGACCTGGGCAGCCATCCACTTTCCCAGCTCATTCATGATGGGTAAGGACTCATCTAAGCGGAGCTTATGGCGCTGCTCTGCAGACAGCCCCTGTTCGCGTGCCCGACGTTCAATTTGATAGAGCTTCTGGATTTCGGTCATGGCATATTCAGCCCGTTTTTGGTCATCATCCAATGATTTCTCTACCATGCGCCGGGCATGCGCCATGCAACTTAAAAGTGTAATATCTTTCTGTTTACCGAACCAATCGTATACTATATATCCATCGGTCTGTAGGTAACCCTTAAAATCTGATAATAGTTTTTTGGGAGCTTCCCGGCCACGGCCTTCCTGGTAATCGAACAGTACCATGCGTTGGATGGGTGAGTAATACACCCAGTAGTATCCCCGGTGGGTCTTTCCTTTTTTCTTTGGATCCAGCACCTGGATCGGTGTTTCATCTACCTGAAGATAACCCTGGCCAAGGACCTGTCGCTTTTGCTCTTCATGTAAGAGATGCAGCAAATTGGCTGTTGAACCTTGCCATCCTCCCATCGTTGAGCGAGGGATATCGATTTGGTGTTCAGTTTTAAAACGTTGAGACTGTCTATAGAATGGAAGATGATAGACATATTTGCTGACAAGGATATGTGATAACAGACCGGGACCAGCAATGCCTTTATCTATTGGTCGTGACGGTAGTTCACCGCAGATTACCCCTTGGTTATCCTCCCTGGCATACTTGGGTCGTTTGTACCGGTTAATCTTCAAAATGGCCTGCTGGTATTCCAACTCATCGGTGACTTCATGGCCAATACACTTCAGCCCTGTTACATCTTCCTCAGGCTCTATGATGATCTCCTCCACCGGAAGATGATCCGGAAGGGTCAGGCGACCAGGATGATTCTTTCTTTTCTGACGCTCGAAGGAAGACACCTTCTCTTTTGTGCTTACACTATTATCTTCCAGAGATACGGGTTCGATATCAAAGGGTAAACTCATTTGACCGTCTTCAGCCCCGGATATAAAACGCTCACGTTTTGATCCAAAAATCAAGCGCTTCAGCTGGGAAAGTTCGAACTTCATTGAACTGAACTTCTCCAGCATCTCCTGGAGCTTCTTCAATAAGGCATCTTTCTCCTTAATGATGACCTGAATATGGTTTTCTTTTTCCTGGATCTTTTTCTGTGCAGCCTGTACTTCCGCCTGAGTGGCCCGGAACTTTTTCTCTTGCTCCAAAACCAATGCCTGAAGCTGCTTTTTAGTCATATTTTCCAGTGCCGTTGACATATGTCAAAACTACAGAAATACAGCAAATCAGCGAAGAAAAATCACGATAAGTTCTTCACAAAAAAAAGTGTCGTTTTTTGATAAAAACAGGTCCAAAAAGTTGCTGATTATCCTTGATTTACAGGTGTTCCAAGAGATGTGAAACGGATGCGTTTCTGAAGATTTTTGATCGATAATCCATCCATGATCATCACCATTTGCGCATAGCTCAATGTAATGCTTCCAACCGATGCATCATAGCGGGGAATTTCAAATGTTCCTTTCTCCAGACGTTTATAATAGAGTAAATATCCGGAGCCCTGCCAATGCAACAGCTTGATTTTATCACGACGCTTATTAATAAACATATATACCTCTCCACTTGTTGGGTTACTTCCCAGATTATTGAGCACTAAACCGGACAATGCATCAAAGCTCTTGCGCATGTCTGTGGAATGGCTGTACAGGTGAAAAGTGTTTTCTGAAGTAAGTGCAAACATGCTTATGGGTTTAGCAGTGTTTTCAGCACCTTGTGATCAACGCTCTCAGGACACATCACCTGTATTCCGTTGGGAAACAAAAAATGCAGTTGACCTGGATTACGAACCTTGTTTGTCTCCTGATCCAGTTCCACCTTTATGGGAATAAAGCCAGGAGTAAATTCTTGAGCGGCTTGTTCTGAAAATTCCTCACGGTATTTTTTTAACCAGTACTGCAACGTTGAATAGGCCAGTCCCTGCTGTGTACAATAGATTTTTTGCGGATGGTTACTTTTCCTGCAGGCCTCCACATGAGCGAACATCTCAGCCTGGGTGTGTCTTTGCGTTTTTCTCATGCACCAAATCTAGGCACTCAAATGCAGACATGAAAGACGGGGTTGGTAGGACGGATACATCCATCAAGCGTTTTTTGGAGAATAACTCAGAGC